>CAZHTV010000092.1:0-5219 GCA_964535775.1 uncultured Thermoplasmata archaeon
CGGAGGCCTATGACATGGTGGTCTCTACTGCGAGGCGGAGAAGAGAGAGCCCAGGGGAGGAAGCGGAAAAGGCCTACGAATCAGCCCTCAAGTATGCCGCAGACGTGCCGATGAAGACGGCTGAAGACTGCGCCTCGGTGCTGGAGGCTGGCGTCGAGGTGGCCGAGTTGGGGGCTAGGGGTGCGTGGTCGGACCTGGCAACGGCCCTGCTTCTCGGGGAGGACGGGCTCAGGGGTGCCGTGCTGAACGTACGGATCAACCTCGACCTCATGCGTGACACGGGGTATGCAACCGAGATGAGCGGAAGAATCGACGCTCTCACGAGGCTCTCGCACCAGAGGTTCTCAGAGGCGATGGCCAAGCTTCTGCCGAGACACGACGAGTGATGCTCCACAGGCGACGACTGGGAATCCCTCAAGGACTGCAGCAAGGCGCATGCAGCTGAATCAGCAGAAGGCAACAGGGAGGGAAAGGCGAGTGAGTTGGGCGTCAAGTGGTCATTCGGCACAGAGCACTGGGGGTCCTGGTGATAGTCCTCGGAGTCCTCTTCGTAGTCGGCGGTTCAATTGTGGTCCTGCATGGAGAGGCTCTTTCCTCTCTTCCCCTTTGGGTTCTTTCCCTTGGAGCCGCGATGGTTGCCGCCGGGGCATACCTGTACTATCTGGGTGCCAAGGAAGCGGAGAAAGTGCCTTGAGCCGAGCGCCAATCCCTTCCGATCGACACCGTCGGACAGCCTTGCTGGTGAAGCGCAAATCAATATTGATAGAGATAACGATACATTTATGTGAGCATAGTAAAATGATAACAGAGACCACAGAGTCAGACCCCTGTCTGTCGAGGGCCTTACCCCCGGAGCTTGATGCAACTTGGCTGGGAACTATCTCAAGAGCCTCCAGTTAGCAAAGCAGCTAGAGGAGCGAGCCAAGGAGGCCTCGAAGAACAAAGAGCTTGCCGAGAGGGAAGACGAGACACTGAAGCAGTTCCTGAAGGCGTGCCGCGAGAACGACGTGGACCTCTCGGACGTCGAGGCATCCAAGAAGGACTTCGAGGCGGCTATGCTGGCGAAGGACTATCAAAGCGCCCTAGCGTATGCCGGGAAGGCGCGGGAGGCTGCTACCGATGCCTACATCAGAAGGATAGGGGACGTGGCGGACTCGGTCGAGGTGCTTCTGGCCCTGCTCCAGGATTCGGAAACGGAACCCAAGGGAGCACACGACTACCTCGAGAAGAGCAAGGAGCGCGTCGTAGCGGAAGACCTTGAGGGCGCCATGAAGTTCGCCAAGAACGCATACGACGCCGCCGAGAGACAGCTCCACGAACTCCTCTCACAATTGTTCTCAAAGGCCCAGGAGATGATGATCCAGGCCAAGGAGATGGGCGAGGACGTGTCCATCTTCGAGGACCAGCTCATGCGGGCCAAGAACGCCCTTCAGAGCCAGGATTACGAGGCTTGCATGACCCAGGTGAAGGACGTCCTGGAGAGCGCAGGCGAGGAGCTGAAGGCGCAGATAGGTGGGACGATATCGAGGGTGGAGGAGCTCGTCTCGGCAGGTGAGGACCTCAGCGCCGACCTGACCAGGGTCAAGAACCATCTCGAGAAATCCAAGGGTGCCCTCGGGAACCTCAAGTTCAAGGAGTCGCTAGCCTACGCCAAGAGAGCGGAGAGCGAGGGAGAGAACGCCATCTCCAGCAGGTTCCAGGAGATAGCCAGAGACGTCAGGGAGAGCATCAAGAAGATGAGGAGCGCCAAGGAGGACGTCACGGTCCCCCAGCAGCTTCTTGATCAGGCCCTGGGCGCGCTCAAGGAGAAGAAGTACATAGAGGCGCTCCACGCCCTCAACACCGCCCATGAGAAGGTCCACCAGGCCGAGTTCAACTCAGTTCTCGAGGTCATCTCGAAGGCGAGGGACAGGTTCGTCCTCGCAAAGAAGGTGGAGGTGGACATGACGAGGGCGATCATGCTGCTCAACACTTCGAGGGACCACCTCAAGCTCGGCAAGTTCGAGGAGGCCATGCGGTATGCCGAGGAGAGCAGGACAGAGGTCGACAGGTCTCTCGAAACCTTCTACGCGGCCAGGGACCAGCTGGTGGAACTCGCAAAAGCGGTCAAGTTCGCCACAGACCTGGGCGCCGACTCCACAGCGGCCAAGAACGTCCTCGCAGAGGCGAGGAAGTGCTTCGAGGCCAAGGAATACGAGAAGACCATGGAGGTCACAAAACGCGGGCTCGCCGAGGTTGCCAAGGTCGCCCGCGAGCGCACGATGTCCGAGGTAGACGTCGCCGACAGGTCAGTGAAGCTTGGGAAGCAGATAGGCGCGGACATGACCGAGGCCGAGGGCACTCTTCAGAGGGCGCTGGAGAGCATGGCGAAGGAGGAGATGCTCGAATGTGTCGAGCTCTCGAAGGCCTCCCGAGAAGCTGCCAATGCTGCCATGACGAGGGTCATGAGCGACAAGCTCCAGAGCTTGGACCAGTTCGTCAGGGGATACTCTGGAGACGCATCAACGGTTGCCGATATCGGCGAACTCATCACAGAGGCGAGGCAGAACATCGCATCGTACGACTTCGAGCACGCTCGCAACCTTATGAAGAAGGTCACAGAGAAGATAGAATCGATAGGCCAGGACGAATGTCAGAAGGTCATCGGCTCGGCCGTGGAAAGGATCGAGGCTCTCAAGTCGATTGGGGGGGACGCTTCCGACCTTGAGATCCTCCTGACACGGGCCAACGACGCCTTTGAGAGGAAGGTCTACGATGATGCCATAGCCAGGGCAAGGGAGATAATCGACCATGCTGACGAGACGATGGCAAGACTCGTCATGACAGAGCTGTCAGCAGTCAAGGATACCCTCGAGGAGGCGCGCACGATAGGCATCAACATCAAGGAGTCCATGGAAGCCCTGAAGGAGGCAAGAACGGTCTCCGAGGCGCAGTCGTATCTCGAGGCATTCAGGTCGATACGGCGCACGAAAGAGTCCCTCGAGCAGAATATCGTCAAGTACGACAGCGTCAAGACGAAACTGACCAGGGCGGAGGAGCTGATCTCCGAGGCCACCAGGGCCAAGGCAGACGTCTCGCAGCTCTCCCGCAAGCTTGAGACAGCGAAGGATCGCTTCGCTGCCTACGACCTGGACCAGGCCGACGAGATTGTCGAGGAGCTCATTATGGGGGCGGAGAAGAGCCTCGCGATGTACCTCGCCGCGAAATTCATACTCATATCCAAGGAGAGCATCGACCTGGCACAGAGCCACGGCATTGACGTCAAGGTAACCGCAGGGAAGCTGACCGAGGCAAAGGAGCTGATGAGACACAAGAGATATGAGGACGCTCTCGTGGCCGCAAAGGTCTCTGACCAGGCGGCGAGGAAGGCAATAGCTGATTCGATCACCGAGATGATCCGCGATGTCCAGAGACTCGTCGCGGATGCGAGGAACGTTGGCGTGGACACCGTCGGCCCAGAGAAGCTCCTGGCGAAGGCAACCGACCTTGCGAGATCTGCCGACTTCGTCGAGGCGCTGAGATGCATATCATCCGCAAGGGAGGACATAAACCACGTCAAGAACCTGAGCTCTCAGGCGGCAGTCGAGATCCGCGCGGCCAGGAACAGCCTGAAAGACGCTGAGACCCTCGACATGGATGTCGGGCGTGCCCGAGAACTCCTCGAGCAGGCGATCGAGGCGCTCACGCGGCACCAGTACGCGATAGCTCTCGAACTGTCCAGGAAGTCCTCCGAGGAATCCTCGGAGGTGTCGCGGTCAAGGATACGAGACACCCTCCAGAAGTTCAAGGAGAGAGTGGACAAGGCGGCCGAGGAGGGACTCCATGTGGGCATGGCCGAGAGGTGCGTCGCCGATGGACTTCAGGCGCTCAGGGACGGCAATTTCCAGGATTCGCTCAAGCTTGCGATGGCATGCGAGGCCGAGATGGACAGGGCCGAGCTGCAGCGCGACATAAGCTCAAGGGCCGTCGAGCTCGCCAGGAAGAAACTGGCAGAGGCTGGGACCGAGGGGATAGGGGGCGAGGAGCTGACGCGCATTGTGGAGCGCGCCGAAGCCCTGTTCAGAGAAGGCAAATATGTCGATGCGATGACGACAGCGATCGAGAGCGGAGACGAACTCTACTCTGTGAAGGAGAAACTGGACGGCTGTCGGATAGAGCTGAGCAGCACGAAGGAACGCATCGACAGGCTCAAGAAGGTCCATATCGACACTTCGGAGTGCGACGAGATACTGGAGATGGCTCAGGAGCTCATGTCCTCCCAGCAGTTCGGCAAGTGCAGGGAGGCTATGAACCGAGCGTCGGAGACCGCCGCAAGGCTCTTCGAGAACTCCATCAGGGACGTGATGGAGCAGAACAGACAAATCATATCGAAGGCGCGCTCGATGGGCGTCAACACCAAGCAGTGCGAAGATCTCCTCGAGGTCGCGAACACATCGTTCTCCGAGAAGCTCTGGGACTTCGCCTACCAGCAGGCAATGACTTGCAGGGAGAGCTGCCTCGGCCTTGTCTCGAAGAAGATATCGAACCTGGTTGCCGAGGTTATGTCCAAGGTGGATGTTCTGAGGCGTCAGGGTGCCGCTACCGGGACCATCGAGGACATGCTCAATCATGCCAAGAGGGCAGCTGAAACCGAGGACATCGCAAACGCATTCCAGATACTCATGGATGCTGACAACAAGTTGGCCGGGCTCGAGGAATCCCACAAGAAGTACATCGACATAATGATCGCAGCCGAGAGCGCTATGGAGAACATCGCGCGCTTCGGCCTTTCGAAGAGAGAGCCGGAGAGACTCATGGACATGGCCGAGATAGAGAGGGAGAAGGACTACGATTCCGCAATCGAGCTCGTCGCCGCAGCCCTCGACACGGCCAGGGAGATGCTGGAGGCCTACTCCCCCGACCTCAGCGCCAGCATCGCGTCCGTGGGCCTTCAGGAGGGCGCTGAGGGAGAGATGACGCTCATAGTGAAGAACACGGGCAAGGCCCTGGCGAAGGACCTGGCCATCGAGGTTGTGGGCGCCTTCGACACTGGCGATGCTGTGACCTTGGCATCCCTGAAGCCCGGGGCCGAGGTGCCTGTCAATGTGAAGCTCGTGCCGAAGAAGAGCGGCAACGTCCCGATCAAGGTCAGGCTTTCGAGCAAGAGGTACTTGGACGGCAAGACCCAGACATTCGAGCTCGACGATTCGGTGAACGTTTTCGCCTCGGGACCCCCCTTC
>CAZHTV010000093.1:0-5070 GCA_964535775.1 uncultured Thermoplasmata archaeon
GCCATATCATGTGAGAACGCATGAGGCAGAGTGTGCCTGAGAAAAGCTCCACCTCGGTCATGAAGGAGTCGGAGGCGGAAGCCTTCGTCGTGCAACTGCTCAAGAAGGTGGGGCCGCTCACGACGATGCAGATCGAGGAGCTCGCACGAGCTGAGCACAGGCGATGTCCCGACCAGACGGTGTTGTTCCTCACCAAGATGAGGAGGAAGGGCCTCATCATGGGTGAGGCGTCTCTGGAGAAGAAGGGTTGGCTCTGGCATCTGCCCTGAGCCTATCCGGTCAGTGCAGGATCACGGAGGTCCTAGCCAGCTGGTCCGTGAACTTCTGTCTCGGGTCGTTCGTGTCGATGGCCATGCCCAGGATCCAGTCGATCAGGAGCAGGGGCACAAACACCTTGGACACGTTCCTCAGGAGCGCCTGGGCCACGTCCATCTTCCCGGTGGTGCCAACGACCTTGAGCTTGAGGAGCATCTTGCCAACAGTGCCGCCGATCACATAATCGAAGAACGCGCAGTAGAGGAAGAACAGGATGCTCTCGATTGAGAGGACCACGAACCCAAGCCATCCGTAGCCGACGAGCCCCAGGAACACGGACACGGGCAGCCATATGACAATCACATCTACCAAGACCGCGACGAACCTGCGGAGCCAGTGTTCCTGGAGTGCTCTGTCGCGGCTGAGGTAATCGAAGCCGGTGACCATCGTCTTTCAACTCCCTTGGCCCTCGGATAGCTCACCCATCTATATTACTTTCCTCCGGTCAGGAGCGCCACTCGGATCGCCCGTCTCTCATCATCAGTTCAGCGGTAAAGGTTTCGTCATCGTGGCGGCACGCATATCGTCGCACCTGCTTAAGAACCATCGTCCAGATTCGCCTGCCCCGTGCAAAGCGCCTAAATACCTGTGCTCCCACTTATTCGGCGATGCCCCAGATAGGCCTGTTCGCGCTCATGGAGCGCGAGGACGACCCGAAGAAGTGCACTGCCGCCAAGCTCGTCCGCCTGGGGGACCTGCGAGAGGCCAGGGACACACGGTCCATACCCCGCGGCGCAGTAGTTCTGGACCCTGAGGCCGAAAAGGCCTTGTCGAGGGAGGACCTGGTGGCCGCCCAGCAGAGGGGCGTGCTCGTGCTGGACTGTTCATGGAACAGGCTCTCGCGGTTCCCCAAGGTGAGGTCCGGCCTGAGGCACAGGGCGCTCCCGTTCCTGGTCGCCGCGAACCCGACCAACTTCGGGAAGGCCCAGAAGCTCTCGAGCGCGGAGGCCCTCGCCGCAGCAGCTTACATCCTCGGGGAGAGGGAGCGCGCGGAGCACCTCATGAGTCGGTTCAAGTGGGGCCCGGCGTTCATTGACATCAACAGAGAGCGCCTCGAGGCCTACGCGGCCGCGGAGACGAGCACCGAGGTCGTTCAGGCGCAGGACCGTATGCTACACGCAGCGGCAAGGAGTAATGACGATGCTGTGGACGTGTAGCCTTATGTATCACATAGGCGATTCCCTTTCCCCTTTTGCCGACCTTTTGGGAAGGGCAAGGGCATCGACGACCAACTGCGGGGGGAGCTGAAACGCCGAAGGAGTACACGCCCGAGGATCTGGTGGCCATCTGGGAGGAGTTCCTGGGTGGACAGGAGCGGAGACACCAGGTCTCGGCGATTGCTGACCTGTACCCCGATGTCCGCAGCATGTACATCGACTTCGCGGACGTCGAGAAGTTCGACCCCGACCTTGCCAACTACACGCTCCAGAACCCGACTCTCGCGATCAAGTGCGCCGAGGACGCCCTCAAGCGGATGGTCTCACACGCGCTCACGAACCCGTTCCTGCATTTCAGGATCAGGGGCCTGCCGCACGACTCGAGGATAGAGATCAGGAAGCTGCGCGCGAAGCACCTGGGCACGTTCGTGTCCGTCGAGGGCCTGGTCAGGAAGGCCACGGAAGTCAGGCCGAGAGTGACCATGGCGGAGTTCGAGTGCGCCAGGTGCCTACACAGGATCACGGTGGAGCAGGAGGGGATGCTCTTCCACGAACCACTCGAGTGCCCCAAGGAGGAGGGGGGCTGCGGCCGGGGCACGGGTTCGACCAAGTTCAGGTTGCTGACCGACCCGTCGAAGTTCGTCGACACGCAGAAGATAGAGATCCAGGAGCCGCCCGAGGGTCTCAGGGGAGGTTCTCAGCCGGAGCGATTGGTGGGCTACATCGAGGACGACCTCTCGGGACGGATCTCCCCGGGCGACAGGGTCATGCTGAACGGCATACTCAGAAGCACCCAGAAGGGCACCCAGGTCAAGAGCACCCTGTTCGAGATACACCTGGACATCAACTCGATAGAGTACGAGGAGAAGGAGTACGAGGAGGTCCTCATCACGCCTGAGGACGAAATCAAGATCGTGGAGTTCGCAGAGGCCCCGGACTTCTTCGACAGGGTCATCGCCTCGATCTCGCCGACGATATACGGCTACGATCAGGAGAAGGAGGCGCTCGCGCTGCAGCTGTTCGGGGGCGTGAGCAAGCTCATGGACGACGGCACGCGCATAAGGGGCGACATACACATCGCCCTGATAGGCGACCCCGGCACGGCCAAGTCGCAGATACTCAGGTACATGGCCCAGCTGGCCCCCAGGGGCATCTACACATCTGGGAAGTCCTCCTCTGCGGCGGGCTTGACCGCTGCTGCGGTCAAGGACGAGTTCGGAGAGGGCCGCTGGACTCTGGAAGCGGGCGCGCTCGTGCTCGCGGACAAGGGCCTCGCTTGCATAGACGAGCTCGACAAGATGAACGACCAGGACAGGTCGAGCATCCACGAGAGCCTCGAGCAGGGCACGATCTCGGTCGCGAAGGCCGGGATAACGGCCACGCTGCAGTCGAGATGCGCTGTCCTGGGCGCCGCCAACCCGAAGTACGGCAGGTTCGACGACAACAGGAGCGTGGCCGAGCAGATCGACCTGCCCCCGGCGCTGCTGTCAAGGTTCGACGCGATATTCACCATGACCGACAGGCCGAACTCGGAGCAGGACCGGAAGGTGGCGGCACACATACTCAGAGCCCACAGGAGGGGCGAGGTGAAACTCAGCGAGTCGCCCGAGACGGTGACGGAGGTCGACACCGCCGAGATACTGAGGGACAGCACAGGGCTGGTCCCTGCCATGGACAGGGAGTTCCTTAGGAAGTACGTCGCTTTCAGCAAGCGGATCACGCCCATCATGAGCGACGAGGCCGTCAGCACGCTCGAGGGTTACTACGTGTCGATAAGGAAGCTGGGCGAGGGCGAGGAGGCCTCCGTCCCCATAACCGCGAGGCAGCTGGAGGCGCTCATCAGGCTGTCTGAGGCCGGCGCGAGGGCGAGGCTGAGCCGCATCGTGAACAAGGACGACGCTGACAGGGCCATCAAGATAGTCGAGTACTACCTGGGCAAGGTGGCCAGCGAGGGCGGCAGGAGGGACATAGACATAATCGCGACCGGCACGAGCAGGAGCCAGAGGGAGCAGATATATGTCCTGAGGAGCCTCGTGCAGCAGCTCTCGGACGAGCGCAGGGGCGTCAGCGCCGAGGAGCTGATCCAGAAGGCGGGCGCGGAGAACATCCCGGAGGACAGGGTCCGCGCGCTCCTGAAGAGGCTCAGCGACGCGGGCGAGGTCTACTCCCCGCAGCCAGGCTACTTCAAGCTTGCCAGCGAGGAGCGCATCGCATGATCAGGGTCAAGGTCTATCGGCATGGGTCCGAGGTGCTCGTGGCCGCGTGCGACTCCGACATCCTCGGGAAGACCTTCAGGTCCGAGGGCCTGAGGCTGCATCTATCCGAGGGGTTCTACGACGGCGAGAGGGCCGACGAGGACATCCTCGTGAACCGGCTAGAGATGGCTACCGTCGCGAACCTGGCAGGCAGGCGCACGCTCGAGATCGCGATCAGGCGGGGTTTCGTCCACGAGGGCTGCGTGATCGTGATCGACGGGGTGCCCCACGCGCAGATGGCGAGGATGATGTGAATGTTCTGCGTCGAGTGCGGGCGCGAGGACGAGCTCATAGGCTCGCTGTGCGTCGAGTGCTACTCCAAGCGCCACCCGGTCGCCTCGCTCCCAGACCATGTCGACCTCACGCTCTGCGTCCACTGCTCGTCCATGCAGACCGGGCGCGGCTGGGAGGACATAGGCTCGGTCAGGGAGGCAGCCGAAGCCGCCATCGAGGAGGCCATGGTGCTCGAGAAGGGGGCAGCGCTCTCGGACATCAGCGTCCGCCTGGTCGAGGCTGACGAGAGGAACATCCAGGCATCTGTCAGCGTCGCTGCCACCATGGACGGGCACATTTTCGAGAGGGAGCTCCGGACGATGGTCAGGCTGAAGCGAGGCTCGTGCACCGAGTGCTCCAAGCAGCAGGGGAGCTACTACGAGGCCATACTGCAGGTCAGGGGCCAGGGCAGGGATCTCGGCAAGGAGGTCGAGCGCGAGATGCGGGACACCGTGACCTCCAAGGTGGCAAGCATGCGCAAGTCCAGCCGGGAGGTCTTCCTCAGCAGGATAGAGAGCGTGAAGGGCGGACTCGACTTCTACTTCAGCACCATCGGTGCGGCGCGAACGGTCGCGCGCGAGCTCCAGGACGCCCTCTGCGCCGAGTTCAAAGAGTCCTCGAGTCTCTGGGGCAGGAAGGGCGGCAAGGAGGTCTCCAGGATGACCTTCCTTGTCCGGCTGCCCGGGTTCTCCAAGGGCGACGTCGTCGAGCACCAGGGGCGGGATTACTACGTCAGGGGACTCTCCAGGGGCGTCGTGCACACAATCGACATAGTGACGGGCGAGGAGAGGGCGCTCAAGACCGGTGAGTCGGCGGATTGGCTGCTGATCCAGGAGCGGAGCCGGATACCGAAGGCGGTGGTGCTGGTCGACTCGGAGCGCGAGATACAGGTCCTGGATCCAGACTCGAACTCGCCCCTGGAGCTCAGGAAGCCAGGATCGTTCTCTCGAAAGGGGGAGCAGGTACGGCTGGTCAGGACGAAACGCGGGGCCTATGTCCTGAGCGACAGCTGGTAGTCGTCGCGCCCTTATCCGGTTCCAGCAAAAGGCATTAATTCTGTCTAGGCTTTC
>CAZHTV010000094.1:0-5029 GCA_964535775.1 uncultured Thermoplasmata archaeon
GTGATGGCCGAGTGCATGGATATGATATGCTTCCAGGTCGTGGGGAACGACATCGCTGTTGCGATGTCCGTCCAGGCAGGCCAGATGGAGCTCAACGTCATGAACCCCGTCATGATCCACAACATACTCGAGTCGATATTGCTGCTCAACAACTACATCCCTGTCTTCATCGAGAAGTGCGTCTCGGGCATCGAGGCGGACGAGGAGAAGTGCAGGAGCTACCTCGAGAAGAACCCGGCCATCGCGACCTTCCTCGAGCCCTACATCGGCTACATGAAGTCGGCCGACATCGCCAAGGAGGCCCTGAGGAGGAACATGAGCGTGAAGGACCTCGTCCTCGAACAGGGCATCCTGACGAAGGAGCAGGTCGAGCAGGTGTTTGACCTAGAGTATCTCATAGGCCGGAGGAAATCGGACAAGAAGTAGGCTCATGTGATGTCGGCTGGTTCGTGCGCGAAGGCTCTCCTGTGCCACCTGAGCAGGTAAACGAGGGGTATGGCAGAGAGCGCGGCGGCAAGAAGGCTCGGGCCAGCGAGACAGATTATCCAGGACGAGTTGAAAAGCTGATACGTGAACCACCAGCTGGCCAGGTTCAACCCTATCATCGCCAGCGCGGGGATTGCGCCAAGGACGATATCGATCCTGAGCAGTGTCAGGGATAGCGCGTACACGGAGAGACCCACGGCAGCGGAAGCGACAAGCCATTTCAGGAGGTCGTACTCAAAGACGTACCTCGTCTCGTAGTTGTAGAGGAACAGGAAGTCGATTTCCACGCCGAGGATGGTGATCAGCAGGACTACTAGGAAGATGCGGCTCGTAAAGGTCATGGCGTCTTTGGGGAGATCTCCCAGGCCTGTCCCCCACACTCTGCAGAGCACAAGCAATAGGGCCGAGTAAGCGAGCAGGTTGAACGGAAGATTCATGAGGAACAAGACGAAGGACGCCCCGATGGTCCACTCGAATTCCAGGAGCGGTTTCATGTCCGCAGCCGCGTTCGGCTGAGACACGGTGAGCGCATACAACGCGAGAACGGTCGACATGCCGAGCCAAATCGCGCAGTGAGGCGGCCGGGGTGAACACTTCCCTCCAATCCGGCGGCCGCCTTCACCATCATCACATACGATTGCCGACATCATGAGCGAACCACCCTAGTCGATGGAATGGTGCGAACCTCCTTGCGTTCTCCCCGTGCCAGAATTGCGCCAAGAACCTATAAATATCGTGGCCCCTCTTCCAACCGAAGGTACTCCAGAGACCTGGTACCGCCGAGGTGTTTCGACAATGGACTGGGGTTTGAGGAACAGGCTGTCAAGAATCATAGTGCCGGATACCGGCCGGTCGGTCATGCTAGCGGTCGACCACGGGTATTTTCTGGGCCCGACGAACAGGCTCGAGGTCCCGAGGAAGACCATCATGCCTCTGGCGCCCTTTGCCGACTCGATAATGCTCACGAGAGGAGTGCTGAGGTCATCGATAGACCCGTCGATCTGCAACTCAGTCGTGCTGCGCGTTTCGGGAGGCACGAGCATAGTGGGCGAGGATCTCTCCAACGAGGGGATAATCACATCTGTCGAGGACGCGCTCAGGCTCAACGCTTCAGGAGTGGCGCTTTCGATATTCGTGGGCAGCAAGCACGAGAGGCAGACGCTGCTCGCCCTTTCCGAGCTCGTCAACGAGGGCACGAAGCACGGGATGCCAGTCCTTGCCGTCACAGCCGTGGGCAAGGAGCTCGGGAAGAAAGATTCCAGGTACATGGCTCTCGCCTGCAGGATCGCCGCCGAGATAGGCGCGAACATCGTGAAGACATACTACTGCGATGACTTCGAGAAGGTTGTGGAGAGCTGCCCCGTTCCGATTGTAGTTGCTGGAGGCACGAAGATACCGGAGAAGGACGCACTCGAGCTGACCTACAACTCCATCAAGTCGGGTGCTGCAGGTGTGGACATGGGCCGCAACATATGGCAGTCCGACCATCCGATACCGATGATCAAGGCCGTCAGGAAGATCGTCCACGAGGACGCGAAGCCGAAGGAGGCCTACGAACTCTTCAGGAAGCTCGCGAAGGCGAAGTAGATTCATATCCATCACAGGAGCCGACCGAAATGCGCGTTGCGATGTATTACAGGAACGATGATGTCCGGCTGGAGGAGATGCCCAAGCCGGACATCGGCCCCGAGGAGATACTCGTCAAGGTCATCTCCAGCGGCATCTGCGGCAGCGATGTCATGGAGTGGTACAGGATCAGGCGCGCGCCGCTCGTGCTCGGCCACGAGATCGCAGGCGACATCGTCGCTGTAGGCTCGAAAGTGAAGAAATACAAGACGGGCCAGCGGGTCTTCGTATCCCATCATGTCCCCTGCATGGAGTGCAGGTACTGCAAGAGCGGGCACGAATCCACATGCGACACGCTCAGGACGACGAACTTCTACCCTGGGGGGTTCGCTGAGTATGTGCGGGTGCCCGAGGTCAATGTCGACCGCGGGGTCTATGTCCTGCCGAGGGAGCTCACATACGATGACGGAGCGTTCATCGAACCCCTGGCCTGCGTAGTCAGGGGCTTCAGGCTGGGAGGCTTCGAGCCTGGCGATTCCGTGCTCATCCTCGGCAGCGGCATCGCGGGCCTGCTCAACATAAAGCTCGCGAAGGTCCTTGGCGCCGAGAGGATAGTCGCGACGGACATATCGAGGTTCAGGATGGGCGCTGCGAAGAGGATGGGGGCGGACGCAGTCATCGATGGCAATGCCGATGTTCCCAAGCTGGTCAGGGACGTGAACGGGGGCAGGGCCGCGGACTTCATCGTGGTGTCGACCGGTGCCCAGACCGCTTTCGACCAGGCCTTCAGGTGCGTGGACAGGGGCGGCACGGTACTGATGTTCGCGCCTCCGTCGCCAGGGACATCTGTGTCCGTACCTTTCGACGAGCTCTGGAAAGATGAGATAACGATAACATCGACCTACGCTGGCAGCCCCAAGGACATCATGGAGGCTATCGAGTACCTGAAGTCGAGGAGCCTGGTCGTGAGCGACATGATCACCCACAGGTTCGGGCTCGCGGACACAGGCAAGGGCTTTGCACTCGTGGCCAAGGCCGACGAGTCGATCAAGGTCATCGTAGAGCCGCAGAAGTAGACACGATCGCGGAACAATTTTCGGGGTCCGCACCGATCGTCACGTGTCGAGGCGAACCTATCTGATTGCCTTCATGATCTTGTCGAGTAGGTCGGACTGTATCTCATGCATGCCGTGGGCCTCGGTGGCGTGAAGCTTGATCTTCTTGATGAGGCTTCCTTTCGTCCAGGCCTTCGCCTCGAAACCACATTCCAGACCTATGTCCTTGCACCTGAATGACGGCAGAATATCTCTCCGGCGACGTTTGCTAACGACCCTGGCTGATATATAGTTGTCCCACCAAACGCCCAGCCATCTCATCCGTCCTGGTCGGGCCTACACCACCAATCCGAGGCTCATGACAGCCAAGATCCCAATGGTGTTCAGTGAGAAAGCTATGGCCGCGAAGGTCCTCTCTCTCACGGTCGTGATCCCCGCGAGGAGCGCGATGCCGAACTCGTCGGGGAGCGGTGAGGCGATGACTATGCCTGCTACCCCCAACGAGAGATAGAAGCCGATCTTCGGAGGGACCCTTCTGACGAGCAACCCTCTGAAGAGTCCTAGGGCCTTCGAGTGTTTGAACCGCTCTATCTCGTCAGCGAAAGTGATTCTGATGAACCTGAACAGAAGGTAGTCCGAAAGGAGTGCGCCAAGGCCCCCGAGGACACCTCCTATGATTATGTTGACATCGTCAGCTATGGTCACGAGGATCGCCACACCGAAGGGAGCGCCGAAGCCGAAGGCGAACAGCATCCCGCCGAAGAACGATGACACGTATCCGAACTCCCCGAGCCCGTGGAAGAAAGACTGCACGGAGTCCGTTCTGAACACACCGTATGCCACCACGACGGAGATGGCCAAGAGTATGAGCTTGGGGTACTTGAGCAGAACGAATAGGTCCCAGAGCCCGTCGATGATGCGCTTTGACAACTTGTACCGGCGCTCCATATGCCGGGATAATCTCGACTCTTCTAGATGGTTCTATCGTGATGACTCAGAAGTCCTAGCGTCCTTCGGACGCGTGATGATCCGTCTCACCGCACGAGCATCTGAAGGAAACCCTCAAACGAGTTGATGCCAATCTCAGTCCGAGCGAAATGACCGGCCCTTCAGTTCCGCTTGAGTCGAGGAAGGATACGATCGACGCGAGGCGTCTGCTCACCGACGAGGAGAGAGCGAAGATGCTCGCGCGCATCCACTCCCTGGTCTATTGGGTGGGCATGCTGATCCCAGAGCACGAACTCCTCGGGGGCGGCGAGATCGACCTCCGCGAGGTCGTCTACAACCTGACAACGAAGGAGCATCTCACCGATGACGAGATCGACGAGATCCACGAGCTGATAGACCTGCTGAAGGCGAAGGAGCGCTCCCTCGAGAGGAGGCTGGTCCATGATCCGATGACAACGGGGACCGCGAAGGAGCTCCTCTCCGAAATATGCGGCCTTCTGAGGGCCATCGACGAGCTGCGCGCCACTGAGTCGCAGGAGCACGCCGAGTTCAGCAAGCAGGAAGTGATGAAGCGGGTCGAGGATGCAAAGCGGTGGCAGAGGTTCCTGGAGGCGATCAAGCCCCCGACCTGAGCTAAGAGCTGTACTTCCTGAGCACGGAATCCATCTGCTTCTTCACATCGGCATCGATGGGCTCAGGCTCGTGGCTCACGAGTATCTCCCTCACCCTCTTTCTGGCCCCTGGGACGATCTCTGTCATCCCCTTGCTCAACATGTACTTCCCGAATGCCTCGGTCTTCTCCTTCGAAGGCATGTACAGCTCCTTCCTCAGGTTGCGTGCAGTGTGAAGCTCGTGCAGGAAGTTGCCTCCTGGTCCGACCTTCCTTATAAGGTCGATCACGAAGTGGGCGTCGTCGAATGCGATGTCTCTCCTGATCTCTCGGATCTGCTCCCAGATGTCGCAGTCTATCACTA
>CAZHTV010000095.1:0-4965 GCA_964535775.1 uncultured Thermoplasmata archaeon
AGTGCGGCCGCCGGGATTTGAACCCGAGTTTTGAGCTTGGCAAGCTCAAGTGATAACCAGGCTACACTACAGCCGCATGCTCTGAGGCTCAATACACACGGTCGATTTATACCTTATGCGCCAGCACCGCGCGCGGAGCTCTTCCGCTCCGACCACCACTTGATGGCCTCGCCCACAATGTACAAAGAACCTATCACGCACAATCCATTTCCGGCTAGGTCGCGCAGGCCGGTTTCGAAGGCTGCGCTGGCATCAGGCTGCAAGACGATCTCCCCGGAGAACTCTGCCTCGACAACTCTCAGGAGAGAGTCTGCGGGAAGCGCCCTCTTGTATCTTGCCTGCGTCACAATCATCTTCGAGGCGAGTGGGACCAAGGCTCTCACGATTCCTCTCGCGTCCTTGTCGTCCATGCAACCAATCACGAAGGTGAGCGGCTGCAGACCGAGAGATCTGAGCACTGAGGCGGTGGCGGCAACACCATCGGGGTTGTGACTGCCGTCAAGAATCACGAGCGGTCGCCTGGAGATCGCATCGAGACGCCCGGGCCATCTGACCGATGAGAGGCCTTTCCGAATATCCTCATCGGCGACAACGATTTCTCTTGCTCTGAGCTCCTCAATGGCGGCTAGCGCGGCCGCGGCGTTCTCTGCCTGGTAGTCGCCCAGCAGGCCCGTCCTCAGGCCGCGGAGAGTGCGTATGCCCCTGTAGTCGAACTCAGTCCCTCGCACAGTCTGTCTCACTGAGGAGACGTCGAAGTCCTTCCCGATGCGCCTCAATGGGGATCTCTTCTTGGCGCAGGTGCTTTCGATCACCGTGAGGGCTTCAGGCTTCCGCTCACAGGTGACCACGTTCACCCCTTCCTTGATTATCCCGGCCTTCTCCCTCGCGATCTCTGGGATCGTGCTTCCAAGGTAGTTGGTGTGCTCCAGACCTATCCTGGTTATCACCGAGACCTCAGGCACGAGCAAGTTCGTCGCGTCCAATCGTCCACCCATCCCCACTTCGGCAGCGACCATGTCGACATCCTTCTCCTCGAAGTACTTGAGCGCAAGGCCCGTCGTGAACTCGAAGAAGGTAAGCTGCTTCTCCACGCTCTCGGAGGCCATCGCCCCCATGACCTCTTTCAGCTCTAGCCCCAGCCGGACGACGTCGCGCTCTGATATCCTCCTGCCATTGATCCTTATACGCTCCCTGAAGTCCACAAGGTGCGGTGACGTGTACAGGCCAACACTGAGCCCGTGAGTTCTAAGGATCTCAGCTGCAATGGCGCATACGGATCCCTTGCCATTCGTGCCTGCCACATGGATGGACTTGAAGCTCCGTTCTGGGTTCCCTAGCCTGCCGAGGAACTCCTTGGTGTTGTCGAGGCCGAGCTTGATCCCGAATCGCTCAAGCTTGAACATCCAGTCTGTGAAGTCGTCGTATTCCATGGCCGAGGGGGACAAATGCTGCTCGTTCTTAATGGCTTTGTCGAGAGCAGATAGCGGGGGTCCATTCGTGTAGGTCGAGCCTCTCCACCCTCGCGAGCCTCTCCATCTCCTTCATCACGCCGGAGCTGTACTGCGCGGCCTTCTTGGGCTTGTCGGCCGAGTGGGGAGACAGCACCTTGCCTATCTCCCGGAGGATCAGCTTCCTGCCTGAGAAGTCCACCTTCCTCTCCACGGGGATGCTCAGCGCGGCCATGATGACAGCCTCATCGGTGAACGGGAAGCCTATCCTCTTTCCCAGCCGGGTGGCCTCCGCCTGTAGGAGCTGCGCCTCAGCGAGAGTCTTCACGAGGTCGGATGACATCGATGCCTCAGGGTCGCTGGAGGCCTGGTACCTAGCATATCCTCCGAACAGCTCGTCTGCGCCCGAGCCAACCAGGAGAAGCTTCTGATCGCAACAGTCAAGGGCGCAGAGCACCGGTATTGTGTAGGAGATCGGGACAGGATTTACCGTGCCGAGGACTGCAGCGGACCGGACAACGTATTTCACAAGATCCGCGTCGTTGAGGTGAATCGTCTTCGTCTCTATTCCGTCATATTGCGCTGCCTCTACGGCGTGTTTGTCGTCGAAGGAGCCGGGTATGGCGCACGTGTATCCTTTGGTGCTCGTCACCTCCTTCGCCAGGGCGACCACGATCGAGCTGTCCAGGCCTCCCGAGTACGCCACCGCCACCGCCTCTTCCCCCCCGACGATCTTCTTCATCGAGCTCCTCAGAACGGAAAGAAGCCTCTCAACATCTGTCATCGTGCCCGCAAACGCGGTATACGACAAAAACCCATCGCCATGGCCGGCATCGCCGCATGTGGATTTGGAGCACATAAGGGGTTTGTACAAGCAGAGGAGAGCCCCTCTCACTTTTCCTTGAACTCGGAATCGAGGCTCTCGCCGACCTCATCGAAGAGCTTCAGCTCGTCGATCGACATGCCCCTTGTCCAGTCTGGGCGGGCTGTCTCCATTTCTTCATCACCCCTTCATTCAAGGCTACGAGTCGGTCCAGTTATCTTCCTTGCGACGCGAGAATAAGGAACCATATATAGACTATATAGAAATGGATTAGTACAGGGCAATCATATGGAGGACTATATAATGCGAAGGCACTTCCCGACACAAGGGGGGAGGAATATGGAAACCAGGAAACTGCAGAAGACGGGTGGCTCGACCTACATAGTATCCCTGCCAAAGCACTGGGTGACGGACTCGAAGCTCAAAGAGGGCGACCCTGTCTCGATGATCATAGACGACAACGGCCTGCTCGTGCTCGACGCGGCGCTCGGGAGCAGGAGGTCGTCGTCGCGCATAGAGATACTCGTGGACGACGATGCTAACGCGCTCCACTTCCTCAGAAGCCTCATCGGACTCTACATATCCGGATACGATGAGATGGTCATCCGGGCCAGGGCGAGGATCCCGCCCGAGGTTAGGAAGGCGGTCAGGGACTTCACCAGGAAGGTCATAGGCCCCGAGATCGTCGAGGAATCGGGCACTGCCGTCACGATCCAGGACGTCGCCGACCACTCGCACCTGGACATGAGGAAGATCCTGAAGCGGATGCACCTCATGGCTAGGTCCATGCACTCGGATGCAGTCGAGGCAATGGTCGACGGCAACAAGGAGCTCGCCGGCGATGTCATCGCGAGGGACGATGAGGTCGACAGGCTCTACTGGTTCATGGCCAAACAGAGCAGCATGATGGTCCGGGACAGCGCAATAGCGAGGAAGATGGGCGTCGGCCTGACAGAGGCGTCGTTCTATGTCTCGGCTTCGAAGGCATTGGAGAGGATAGCCGACCACGCAGCGAGGATCGCCCACAGCGCGTCCGATCTGGCCGCGGAGAAGGTCCCCGAGAAGCTGACTTCGGAGATAGAAGGCTACAGCAAGTCAGTGCTGTCCGTCCTCGACAGATCGGTCGAGGCGCTCCTGAAGCGTGACACGAAGATGGCGAACGAGGTCGCGGACGAGGCCGAAAGGCTCAGGCAGATGAGGAACGCGGTCATCCGTCAGGTCATGGATCAGAAGGGCAAGTACGCCGTGCCCTTGGCCCTTGTGGTCGAAAGCCTCGAGAGGACTGCTCTGTACTCGGCGGACGTTTCGGAGATAGCCATAAACCTGGGAAGCTCGGACAAGAAGTAATCTGGCCTGAAACTCAGGCCAGCCAGACCAGTGGCAAAGGCTTAAAAGGCATCGAGGTTATTTACCTGCAATCCCAGCTCACCCAGCCCGTGTTGGAGGGCAGAAAAATGGCTGACGACGACCTTATGAAAGTCAAAGTTTGCTTCATCGGTGATGCAGGCGTAGGCAAGACCAGCCTCATCAAGAGATTCGTCCTGGACGTGTTCGACGACAGGTACATCGCCACTATCGGCACCAAGGTCACGAAGAAGATCGTTGACGTTCAGGGGTCGCAGGGCCAGGCCAAGGTCATGATGCTCATATGGGACATCATGGGCCAGAAGGGGTTCCGGGAGCTGCTCAGGGAGGCTTACTTCTTCGGCGCCCACGGCGCGATAGCCGTTTGCGACCTCACCAACAAGGAGACCCTTGAGGAGCTCAGGTACTGGATCAAGGCCCTGACGGATGTGGCCGGGGAAGTCCCTATTGTGTTCTGCGGGAACAAGGTCGACCTGGAGAACGAGCGTGTGGTCAAGGAGGAGGACCTCCAGGAGCTGGCCTCAAAGTACAAGTCCAGGGCGTTCCTAGCCAGCGCCAAGACAGGCCAGAACGTGGAGAACGCCTTCAAGGAGCTCGCCCTCGGCATGTCGGAGAAGATGAGGTCGCAGTGAAGGCCCTCATTGCCGTTCCCAGCCCTGATAACGAGCGGGCAATGCTTATAAGTCCAGTATAGTCTATGAAACGTCGTAAGAGGCGAGGTTCCAGTGCCCGCTCATGGCGGCAACAAACATATAGCGCAAGCGACACCACGGTATGTGGAGCCCATGAGAATACTGGCCGTGCTGTTCGCGCTCTTCATGCTAGCCTCGCCCATGGCGATCCTGCTATCGCAAAGCAGCGGCACCGTCTCTGCGGAATCCCTGCCCGTGTGGACCAGGGTGTTCCACCTGCACGACGGATCCGAATTCGAGGCAGGAGCGTACGACTGGATGAACTCCACGGGGCCATACAACCCGCCATACGCGGACTACGACGGGGATTCTCACGAGGGAGTCACGATCCGCAAGAACGTGCCGCCCCAGAGATGGCATCACTGGATCCTTTACCCCGCTTTCGATTCGGAGATCACGCTCACGGGAGACCTGAGCGCCTACGTGTGGGCCAAGTCGAGGGACAACGAGTCGGGCTCTCTCATAACTGCCATATTCTTCGATATCCTGCCCAGCCAGTTCTCGAGCCCGAACTCGGGTACGGAGATAACGCGGGTCACGATACCGATGCAGGGGCCGGTCTATTCGATGTTCCGGCTCTACAACCTCACAATCCCGGATGTATCCTACACCGTCCCAGCTGGCCACCACCTCGTGC
>CAZHTV010000096.1:0-4942 GCA_964535775.1 uncultured Thermoplasmata archaeon
GGAAGCCGTACCGGTTGTGGAACGAGGCCGCCTACGAAGTGGGCCTGGAGATGCCCTCACTGCTCAGGAGCATGGAGACCTTCGTGAGTTCCAGGACCGACGACGGGGATACACTCCGAAGGACAAGGCAGGCAGTGAAGGAGGCGGTGGAGTCCGTGAATGTCCAGAATTCGCTGCTCAAGAACGAGGTGCTGCCTTCTGCGAGCGAGGACTACGCCATCACTCCGGACGAGTATGCTGGGTATCTGGATGTCCGAGGATACGGCGTGACCCCGGAGCAGCTTCTGGAGATCGGTGAGGCGTACCTGCGCCTCTGCAGGGATGCGATCGCCGGCCTCGCAAAGGTGGTCTCGTCCGCTGGGACCCACCTGGACGCGATAGAGGCCATGAAGTCGGATCATCCAGCCGATTTCGACGCTGTGCTTCGCGAGTACAGAGCATCCGTCGTGAGGGCGAGAGAGTTCACGGCGGCCAAAGACCTATGCACTCTCCCCGACGGAGAAGAGCTGCTGGTGGTCGAGACGCCGGAATTCATGCGTCCGATGTTCGCCTTCGCCGGCCAGTTCGAGCCGGGCAAGTTCGATGACAGCAGGAGAGGGCTGTTCGTCGTCACTCCAGTTGGGAAGAACGTGAGCCTGCTCAGGGAGCACAGTCGTGCAGGGATAGCGAACACGGCGGTACACGAAGGATACCCCGGTCATCACCTGCAGGGAATATGCTCCAACATGAACCCGTCCCATGTGCGGGTGCTATCGGCTTCACCCGATTTCATGGAAGGATGGGCCCTTTACGCTGAAAGACTGATGTTGGAGCAAGGGTTCAACGATACCGCATTTGGACGCTTGGCCGTCACGAACGATCTCCTGCTAAGGGTTGTGAGGCTGATAATAGAGGTGCGACTTGTCCTGGGCACGCTCGACCCGGAGGCAGCGGCCAGGATGCTCGCCTCCGAATGCTCAATCGACCCGGGCGCCGCCAGGACGGAGGTGAGGGCGTGCGCCATGAGCCCCACTTACTTCTCTTCATATCTGTTGGGCAAGCTGGCCCTTCTTCAGCTCAGAGACGATGTCAGCAGGACAATGGGGCCCCACTTCTCATACAAGTTCTTCCACGACTCTCTGCTCCACGCGGGCTGCCTTCCCATGGGCTTCATGCGCAGGGCGGTCTCAATCAGGATGAAGAATGAGCACGGTATGGATCTGTCACACAGCTCTGAGTCGCTCCACAGCTACGCGATGCGAAGAGTGAGGGCTGGGCTCGTCTAAGCCTGCTTGTCTATGAGGTCCACCCATTCCTCCTCGGCAATCTCTGGCTCCTCGTGCCACACGCCCGGCTTGAAGGCCTTTGCCATGAAATCATGGAGCATCTTCTCGATTCCTTTCACGGACTTCATGGTCCCGTTCCACCTCTCCAGCCTGCCCTCGAACCTCTCCTCGATGTCGCGCAGGAGCATCGAGAGGTCTCTGAAGACCTCCTTCGAGGGCCAGCCCGAGTATATCAACGCCAAGTATGCGGACTTCCCCTTCTCAATCAGGACGTTCTTTTCACCGATCTCGAGCTTCTTCAGGCCGACCTCGCCCTTCTGGAAGGAGTCCTTGACGAACTCCTGGACGGCCGTGAACATCGCGCTCACGATATCCTTGTCAAGAAGGGTGTTCTCCTCCCTGGTCACATGGTATATCAGCCTGCCGTCGTTGTGTATCAGGAACAGGTTCTCAAGGGCGCTGGGCCTCGGGAGGCGCAGGGAGGCGAAGTACGCGCCCACGGCTGCGACGAGGAGCACCAGGGGCAGAGTGTACGGGTATCCGATCAACTCAGCCATTGTCTTAGACACGCCCACTCTGAAGGTGACTGCCTCGGATTCCAGCTCACCATCGCCAGCTCGGAGCGTGACGGTGATTACATCGACCCCGTCGGGCAGGCTGAAGTAGAGGTAGTCGCCGACGACTGCGACGTGCTCTGAAGGCGATGCAGTGAGAATGAGGTCCGTGTAGGCGTTATCGGAGTCGAGCACGAACATGCGGATGTAGTAGTTGGAGTTCCTCGGACCTCCCTTGACGATGAAATCCGGAATCGGCAGAATCACTGGTGCGTCGTTCACCTCGGTGACGGTCACATAGGCGACAAGGGAAGCCCAGCCTCCGTTGCTGTCTATGGCCATCATGTCAAGAGTCTCGGTGCCCGACCAGTTCACGTCTGCGGTCAGGTTCACGACCCCGTTCGAATAGAGCGTGGCCTTCACGCGTGTCAGGCCTGACAGCATGAAGTGCAACGTCGAATCGTCCGGATCGGAGAAGAGATCGTACATGCGCAGGGTGTTGTTGAGATATCCGTCCTCCTGGAAGGAATAGTAGAGTTGCTGAGGGTCGGCTGCTTTCACCTCAGGAGGGTAGTTGTTCGTGACGCGGACGATGAAGTTGCACACAACGGCCAGCGGCTCTGGGTCGGAGACAGTCATCCTGACATGGACTAGGTACGGCCCCGTATACACAGGGTCCCCCGAAAGATTGGCAGGGAACAGCAGCTCCAGCTGATGAGAGCCCATGAATGTGCGGTTGTAGGTGACATAGCTGCAGTTGATGGAGAACGTGAGAGTGTCCATCGAGTTGTCTGGGTCGTACACGTAGTTGATCAGAGGGAGGATGTAGACTGTGTCATACCTCACGACGATCGTGCCGATGGGCTTGATGATGCGCGGGGCGTCGTTAACGGGGTGGACGGTGACCTGGACGGTGTCGACCTTGAGCGCGCCCGTTGGATCCTTTGCAGTGAAGGTGCCCTCCGTGATTCCCGACCATTCCTCCGTGGCGTTGATGTACACCTCGTTCGTGACGTCGTTTATCCAGATCACAAGGTGCTCGAAACCGTATGTGTAAACCAGGACGTCATCAATATCGAGGTCGAAGAAATAGTCATCTAGGTCGAAAGCGTAGAACATCACTTTGCCTTCGTCCATCCACAAGTCCGGGAGCTCCGAGTGCATCGAGGGCGGATAGTCGTCGGTGACCCTCACGACCAGAGTCAGGGACGAGTAGTCAGCGAGATCGCGCAGATGTATCTGGACGAATTCGAAGTAACTGGCTCCGCTGGGCTCCTTCTCGAAGATGAATGTGGCAATCAGGCCGTCGAAAGACACCACACCACGAGTAGGCACTGGCTCTGCGACGACCATGGACAGCTCGGACTTGGGGTTGTCGACGTCATACACATAGTATCTGTAGTCGAACGTGTACGGAGTCTCGAACCTCACATAGAGCTCAACTGGCGGTTCGTTTACGAACATCGGCCTGTCGTTCACAGGCAATATCCTGACGGTGATCACCTGGAACGTCCAGAAGCCTGCCGGGTCCACGACCCACAATGTGAACTGGTCCTCCCCGTGCTTGTCGGGCTGCGTGTAGAAGAGCATCAGCGCGTTGGAAGTGGCATCGTGGGACACGAAGTAGAGCGAGGTATTCACCCCTTCGGTCCTCCATACGAGGCTGGCCGTTCCGTTCACGTGATGCCAGTACCCAGTGAGGGAGAGAGACCATGCCCCTGCGTCCTCGTTCTTTATCTGAATCGGTATGGGGGAGAGCCAAGGACCGTACAGACTCTCTAAGACGATGACCTCGAGAGTCCCGACAATCCCGCCTACGCGAACGCTGATGTCGCCGACCTCCGGAATGTACCCCGCTGTGTAGATAGCCGATGACCCGCTTCCGGAGATATTGCCAGAAGTGCTTGTGTCCCAGCGAGCCCCTGATATGTCCACCTCGTTGCCGAACTCGTCATAGCCCGTAGCAGTGAGTACCTGCTTCTGCGCCTCTCGGATCTGGAGTGGATATGATGGTGAGTTGATCACTATACTGTGAAGGTCGCCTGACAGGACTTCGACAATCACTGATCCGCTCGCGCCGGTCTCATTGTTCTGGCACACGATCGTAGAGGATCCTACGCTGATGCCTGTGAAGGTGACTGTCGGGCCCCAGCCGGTGATGATCCCTATGACAGGAAACGAATACCAGTACGGGCTCCAGCTGTTGTTCGTGAGGTTCAGAACGTCCTTTCCCGTCGCTGTGAGGGCTAAGGCCTCACCCGGATAGAACGGGTCCGGATCTGCCGGGTCTATGCTGATCATGACTACGGGGCCACTCCTGAAATCGATCACGCCGCTCCATCCCTCATGATATGCCGACCAGGCCCTGATGCGGACCAACTCCTCGGCGAAATCGTATGTCTGGTTGTGAATGGTCACCTGACCAGCATCCGAGAGTGTCAGGATGATAGAGGTCACAGACAGGTCACCTTCCCCCTCTGTGGCCATGTCGCTCTTGTATGCCATCAGCTCAACGGTGCCGACCCAGTTGGGTACGACATACCCAGTCTCGTTCAGAGCCGAAACCGTCATGGAGAACTCCGCACCAGCCGTGACAAAGGAGGGAACTTCAAGGCCGAAGTGGTGCACCGTTACGATCGTTACCGTCGTCGTCATCCACGAAGGTGACCCCTGCGCGTCGTATGCGGACACATTGACCACAAAAGAGGCGGGTGGCAAATCGGCCAATGTGAGATTGAACAGTTTCCAGTAGGGTGTAGGAGACGGCCCGGAGGCTATCTCCGTCATGTCTGTCGGGGGATAGAAGACGGTCCCGTTACCCAGGTATGCAGCCTGGGCACGCACGGAGACGATGTCATATGCTCCGAACGGGTTGGATATGTTCGCAACAACTCTGACCTGCTCTGAATCGGAGAACACATCTCTGACTTCGCCTCTGAAGTCCTCCGAGTGCAGAGTGTCGACCGATATGAAGCTGGAGGTCCTCAGCACCACATAGGAGTCGTAGTCGTCCTTGTCGAAGTGGATTATGAGGCCGTCATTAAGGGCGTCCCCGCGTTGCAGTGTGAGCACGAGGTGGTGGCCAGCTGGGACGGTGTAGGATACATCCGGGATTGTGAGGTT
>CAZHTV010000097.1:0-4890 GCA_964535775.1 uncultured Thermoplasmata archaeon
TCGCGCACGCGGCGAATGTCTCGTATGTGCCCTGGAGTATGCCCTGCGTGCCGATGTACGCCCAACCACCAGCTGTCATCTGGCCGTACATGATCAGTCCTTTCGCCTCGAGCTCGTGGAAGACCTCCCACGTGGACCATCTCGGCACCAGGTGCGCATTCGCCGTGAGCACCCTCGGGGCGAGCTCGTGCGTTCTGAAGATCCCCACGGGCTTGCCGGACTGTATCAGGAGCGTCTCGTCGTCCTCGAGCTCCGTCAGGGCCTTCACGATGGCGTGATAGCATTCCCAGTTGCGCGCGGCCTTGCCCGTGCCCCCGTAGATTATGAGCTCCTCGGGCTTCTCCGCGTTCTCGAGGTTGTTCTGGAGCATCCGGAGTATGGCCTCCTGTCTCCAGCCCTTGCATATCAGCCTCGTTCCTCGCCGAGCTCTGATCCGCTTCATTTCAGTCGTCATGGACAGCAGAATCATTCGATATAGGTTTTTGGAGGTGGTAGGGTTTATCATCAGGACGGAGCATCTACGCGGCTGCAATGTTCGACATACCGACGGTCCTGACCGCCGAGGAGATCCTGGATAGGGCCTTCAAGAAGGCGTCCAAGGTGGACTACCAGGGCCGCACCAGGCTGGAATCTGTCAGGGAGATCAACATCGGGAAGCTGAAGTCCGTGAGTGATATCATTGTCACCACGCTCGGCCGGTACGTCAAGGCTTTCCCCAGCATAGACCGGCAGAGCCCCTTCTACTCCGAGTTGATCGATGTCACGATAGGCCGGGACAAGCTCAAGAAGTCCCTGGGGGCGATGGACTGGTGCAGAGGCAATGTCGCGAGGGTCGCGAAGGCCGCGAGGAGGGAGATCGCGGCCGCGAACACGATCCCCAAGATCGACCAGGTCAGGAAGGGCGCCTATGGCAGGATCTCCTCTTTCGTGAAGCAGGTGGACAAGGAGCTCGCGTTCCTCGCGAAGGCAAGGAACACCATGCGCAAGTTCCCAGCTGTGAACCCAGATGACATGACGATAGTCGTTGCCGGCGCACCGAACGTGGGCAAGAGCGCGCTCGTGGCTAGGATATCGACCGCGAAGCCGAGGGTGGCGGTCTATCCCTTCACGACCCAGGAGATATCGGTCGGGACGTTCGAGAGGAAGTACTTCCGGTATCAGGTCATAGACACTCCTGGGTTGCTGGACCGGGAGCTGAGCAAGAGGAACCCCATGGAGCTCAGGGCGGTCCTGGCTCTGAGGCATTTGGCCAATGTGATCGTCTTCATGTTCGACCCAACGGAGACCTGTGGCTACCCGATGTCCCAGCAGGAGCATCTGCTGGAGACCATAAGGTCCGAGTTCGCCAAGGTGCCGATAGCCGAGGTGGAGAACAAGTCCGACCTTCTTAGGACCAGGAGCGACAGGCAGAGGATCAGCGCCGAGACGGGCGCGGGTGTCCAGAAGCTCGTGGACGGAATCGTCGACCTCCTGAGGGCTCAGCAACGCTTATAGTCGGGAGCACTGATTATCGTCCGGGATAGCACATCTACACAGCTCGGCGACGGGCTTCCACCCGTCCGCGCCGAGTCGTTTCGGGGGAGCATGAAGACTGTTGTGTGCAGCGAGTCCATGGAGGAGTACTTCTCGTCGCTCCAGAGTGAGGTTGACAGATGCTATGACATCGCCAGATGCGCCCGCCTTCTCGGACTGGATCCGGAGCTGGTAGTCGAGATACCTCAGGCAGCCGACCTGGCCGCCCGCGTGGAGAAGCTCCTGTCCGAATGGGAGGTCGAGGGCGTCGCCTCCAGGATCAGGGAGCTGAGCAGAGACTACGACAGGGAGGAGGTCTCGCTCCTGATCGCCAAGGAATACGCCAAGCTGCCTGCGAGGACCACGGAGTTCGCGATAGAGCGCGCTGTGAGGCTCGGCCTGGCCGTGATCACCGAGGGCATACTGGTCGCTCCGCTCGAAGGCATCGCCGGGGTCTCGATAAACAAGAACTCGGACGGCTCGGACTACCTGGCCGTATTCTTCTCGGGCCCGATACGTTCGGCCGGAGGAACAGGCCAGGCTATGAGCGTGCTGATCGCCGATGTCGTCCGCAGAGAGCTGGGTCTCGGGAGGTACATGCCGACATCGGGAGAGGCTGAACGGTTCAAGGAGGAGATCCCGCTCTACAGATCGTGCCAGCATCTGCAGTACACGCCCTCGAACGAGGAGATCGAGATCATCTCGAGGAATGTGCCCATATGCATCGACGGCGAAGGCACTGAGGACGCCGAGATATCCGGTTTCAGGGACCTCCCCAGGGTGGCAACGAACAGGGTCAGGGGAGGCGCGTGCCTGGTCATCGCCGAGGGCCTGTGTCTCAAGGCGCCGAAGGTCCAGAAGCACGTCAAACGTCTGGGGATAGACGGCTGGGAGTTCATAGACGGGTTCCTCAACCTGAAGAAGAAGGGTATCGACGAGACGGGTTCGGAGATAGCCCCGAGCGCCAAGTACCTGAAGGACATGCTCGTGGGCCGGCCCGTGCTGGCATATCCTTCGAGGGTCGGCGGCTTCAGGCTCAGGTACGGAAGGACGAGAGCGACCGGTCTCGCGGCGCTCGCGATGAGCCCGGCGACGATGACCCTCCTGGGTGATTTCGTCGCGATCGGCACTCAGGTGAAGGTCGAGAGGCCTGGGAAGGCGGGTGCGATCACACCGTGCACGGACATCGAGGGCCCGATCGCATTGCTGGACAACGGCGACCTCGTTCAGGTGAACACGCCCGAGGAGGCCAAGGCCCTCAGGGACAGGGTCGCGGAGATCGTGGACGTGGGCGAGCTGCTTGTGCCCTTCGGTGAGTTCGCCGAGAACAACCACCTGCTCATGCCCTCTGGATACTGCATCGAATGGCACAGGGAGGAACTCCTCGAGAAGAAGATCGAGCTCCCTGCGGACTGGAGATCGCCATCATTTGAGAGTGCCCTCAGATATTCAAAGGAGCACAAAGTGCCTCTTCACCCGAACTTCAATCTCTTCTGGTCGGACCTGACCGTCGAGGAGATCGTGAGGCTCAGAGAGCATGTCATCGGCTCGGGCAGGTACGACGGGACCGCGCTTCGTGTGAAGAACCGGAAGGAAGAGAAGGCGGTCCTCGAGAAGCTCGGTGCGCTCCACAGGGTAGAGTGCGAAGATGTCGTTATCGAGAAGTACGCCCAGCCGTTGCTCCTCTGTCTGGGGCTCACCGCCTCGGAGAATGGGGGCATCTCCGGTGGGCAGCTGCCGAAGTCAGGAAAGCCCCTGGAGCTCGTCTCAGCGCTCGCTGGAATAGAGGTCAGGCCGAGGGCGGTCACGAGGATAGGCGCACGCGTCGCGAGGCCGGAGAAGGCGAGGGAGCGCAGGATGAAGCCCCCGCCCCACGGGCTGTTCCCCGTGGGCGCAAGCGGGGGCTCCCAGAGGATAGTCAACTTGGCCGCAGAGGCCGGCGACATCAAGGTGGAGCTGGGCGAGAGACAGTGCCCCATGTGCGGCCGCAAGTCCTTCATGGCGAAGTGCGAGTGCGGCTCCCACACCGTCCCAACAGGCAACGTAGACGTCCAGGACATCCCGATAGGCATGATATTCGAGGCCGCGCTGGACCGACTGGGTGAGAAGCGCGGGGTCGAGGTCAAAGGGGTCCGGGGCATGATATCCAGGAACAAGACTCCTGAATCCATAGACAAGGGCGTGCTCAGGGCGAAGCACGAAGTGTTCGTTTTCAAGGACGGCACTGTGAGGATAGACGCAACCGACCTGCCGTTGACGCACTTCGCACCGTCCGAGGTCGGGATAGACGTCCAGACTGCGCGTTCGCTGGGGTACACCAAGGACTATCTTGGCAAGGAGCTCGAGAGCGAGGAGCAGTTGCTCGAGCTGAAGACCCAGGACGTGGTCATACCTGATTCTTGCACGGATTATTTGATCAAGATATCCAAGTTCGTGGACGACCTGCTGACGAAGGTCTACGGGCAGGAGCCGTTCTACAAGACCAGTAGGAAGCAGGACCTGGTGGGCCACCTCGTGGTCGGGCTCGCGCCCCACACATCGGGCGGAGTGCTCGCGAGGGTCATCGGCTTCTCGTCGGCCCACGCTGGCTATGCGCACCCGTTCTTCCACGCGGCCAAGAGGCGCAACTGCGACGGGGACGAGGACTCGATCATCCTCCTCATGGACTGCCTCCTGAACTTCTCTAGGGCCTTCCTGCCGGAGAAGCGCGGAGGGCTCATGGACGCCCCCCTGGTCCTGACGACCAAGTTGGACCCGAACGAGATAGACAAGGAGGCCCACAACATGGATGTGGGCGGCCGCTACCCGCTCGAGTTCTACAGAGCCACCCAGAGGTACGCCCACCCGAAGGAGGTGGAGCCCCTGATGGATCTAGTCAGCGGGAGGATAGGCACCGTGCTCCAATACGAGGGGATGGGGTTCACGCACCAGATAAAGGACATCTCGTACGGCCCGACCACGTCCGCGTACACCGCTCTGGAGACGATGGAGGACAAGCTGAGGGCCCAGATCGCCCTGGGCGTCAAGATACGCGCGGTCGACGCGGCCGATGAGGTCCACAGGGTCATAACGAGACACCTCCTGCCGGACATACAGGGCAGCCTCAAGAGCTTCACGGGCCAGCAGCTGAGGTGCTCCAAGTGCGGCGCGAAGTACCGCAGGATACCCCTGAAGGGGAAGTGCTACTGCGGCAACAAGCTCACGCTCACGGTCCACGAGGCGGGCGTGAGCAAGTACCTCGAGAGGGCCAAGGAGATCGGACAGACGTTCAACGTGCCTGCCTACACGCTGCAGAGGATAACGCTGTTGGAGAACTCGATCAACTCTCTCTTCCAGTCGGACAAGATAAGGAACCCGAAGCTGGACGAGTTCCTGTAG
>CAZHTV010000098.1:0-4773 GCA_964535775.1 uncultured Thermoplasmata archaeon
GCTGACCAAACTGGCAGACGAGCTCAAGGCCATAATACCGACCGACGACCTAGCAAGGATCAAGGAGAAGCTCGACGAGCTGGAGAAGGCTTTGCTGGAGATAGGCAAGCGCGTATACCAGTCCACAGGAGCATACCAGCAGCCACCTCAGGAGGGAGCGGCTGGCCCCGGTCCAGCTGAGGAGACCAGCGGCGACAAGGGGTTCGTCGATGCCGACTACAAGATAGTCGACGACGAAGACGACAAGAAGTGAAGTCCTCAAGGACCTATCCTCCCATATAGCACATATCCCCTTGCCTCCAAGTGCATGGGGACAGCCTGCCCTATGCTCCGAAAGGGCGCCCACAGAAGGGCTGAGAGATGGCGCACAAGAGAGATTACTATGAAGTCCTGGGCATCCCCAGGGGTGCTTCCAAGGAAGAGATAAAGAACGCCTACAGGAAGCTGGCCAGGAAGCACCATCCCGACATGAACAAGGACGAACCTAAGGCCGCTGAGGAGAAGTTCAAGGAGATCTCAGAGGCGTACGAGGTCCTGGCGGACGACCAGAAGCGGGCCAAATACGACCGGTTCGGGCATGCGGGCGTTCAGGACACGTTCAGGCACGGTGGCTTCGACTGGTCGGACTTCACCCACTTCGGGGACATCAGTGACATTTTCGGCGATTTCGGGGGGTTCGGAGGCGGCTTCTTCGACCAGTTCTTCGGGAGGACGCAGAGAAGAGGACCTCAGGAGGGCAGGTCGCTCAGATTCGACGTAGAGGTGACCATCGAGGAGATCGCCAAGGGCGTTGAAAAGGAACTGAGGATACCTCGATCGGTCGAGTGCAAGAGCTGCAGTGGACAGGGTGCCAAGGCCGGAGACCACAAGACCTGCCCCACTTGCGGCGGTGCCGGCCAGGTGCAGAGGAGCCAGAGGAGGGGCAACGCCAGCTTCGTCACGATAACACAGTGCCCGACCTGCAGAGGGACGGGGAGGCACATAACCAGGGCTTGTGCGCAATGTGGCGGTTCCGGGTCCACCCAGACCATCAGCAACATAAAGGTCTCGATCCCCAAGGGTGCCGAGGAGGGCATGCGCTTGAGGATCAGAGGGGCAGGAGAGCCCGGCCCGAACGGCGGCCCGCCTGGGGATCTGATGATAGTCGTCCACGTGGCTGAGCATCCGCTTTTCATCAGGGATGGAAAGGATCTGTTCGTCGAGGCGCCCGTGTCTTTCAACCAGGCCGCCTTGGGGGACCAGATAGAGGTCCCGACCCTGAACGGAAGGGCCCTCGTGACGATACCGCCGGGCACGCAGACTGGTACCGTGCTCAGACTCAAGGGCAAGGGACTGCCAGACATGAGAGAGAGGGTGTCTGGCGACCAGTTCGTGAAGGTGACCGTGGTGACACCCACCAAGCTGACGAACGAACAGAAGGACCTCCTGAGGAGGTTCGGGCAGTCAATCGGCAAGTATGAGCGTTCAGCGCCGAAGAAATCCTTCTTCGGAAGCCACAGGAAGGCCGAATAAGGGAAACGTATTTATCCAAAGGCGCTGGAATACCATCCAGATGTCGATAATCGGCCTCCAGACAGAGGATCCGCGGGCCTATTATGAGATAATCGAGGGCCTGCGAGAGAGGAGGTTGCCCTTCGTCTCGCTCGAGTTCTCAGATGCGATACCAGCAAATGTCGGCGTGATCATAACAACAGAAGAGGAGAGGGACAGGATAGCTTTCGACAAGGTCGTTACGGATTCGGACCCAGACGTGGCCATCTCCAGGGCCCTCGTTATGCTATCCGGCGAGGACGATGTGAAGGAACTCACGATCGGCATCGACCCAGGCAACAGACCTGGGTTCGCGGCAATAGGAGATGGAAGAATTCTCAAGACGTCCACAGCGGAGTCTCCCGAAGGAGTGAGGGACCTCGTGGACGAGATGATCAGGACTCATCCCAACGCCGAGGTCGTTGTGCGGATAGGCCACGGGGACAGGACGAACAGGAACCGAATATTCAACAAGCTCTGGGATGATGGTCACAGGTTGGAGATAGTGGACGAGAGGAACACCACCAAGCGCTCACAAACCCCTGACGAGGACGCGGCGGTGGAGATCGCGATCACCCCTGGCTACAAACCGCGCAAACGACAGGATGTAGAGCCATGCGACGGAGAAATCAAGAACATACAGAGGCTGAGCCGGTTGGAGAGCTCTGGGAGTGTCACCGTCTCGAGGGATCTCGCCAAGATGATCGCCCGAGGCGAGATCACGATGGAGGACGCAATCGCCCTCCAGAAGAACGGCTACGCAGAGCGCTAGAAGAGATGGTCATCGGTCGTTCTGGCACTTCCTCCGACTCCGCATAGCATCGTCTTGATGCCGAGTGCCTTTATGCGCTCCTCGACCTCCTTGACTCTTCTGGGCACAGTATTGATGTAGACCGTGGCCCCGGTGTCTATAGAGAAATATGCGGGGATCCCCTCCGAACGCATCTTGCGCACTTCGAGGATCACGCTGACCGTCTCAGGCCTCCAGAGCATCATCTCGTCGATGCCAGTCATTGTGATTCCGTGGAGTATCAGGGAGTCTCGCTCGGCAAGAGCCCCGATCTTCTCTATGTTTCCCTTCCGGATGGCGTTCTCCATCTCCGCGAGTGCTCCGTGGACGAATGCCAGACGAGAATGGAAGAACGGCGATGTCAAGACCGCCCTGTGGGCGTTCTCTGTCGATTTGTACGCGGGTATCAGGGCTATCACTATTCCCATCTGGAGGTCCTCTGAGGCTATCTGATAGGAGTAGGATTCCTCGTCTTCGAACCCGGCTCTCCAACGCGAGAAGGCTCCGGTGACTGATCGGGTCGCAGAGCCGGCACCTCTGCGGGCTATGACAGACATCTGTTCCAAGGACAACCTGAGGCCGGCGGCATTGCAGGCGGCAACAGACAGGGCGGCGAATCCCGAGGCCGACGCCCCAAGGCCAACATTGGAGGGGAAGTTGTTTGCCGAGACCATCTTGAACCGCTTGTCGAGACCGCTCCTGTTGCGAACCTCGCCAACAACTGATACCACTCTCTCGAGCTCCCTTCCCACAAGCTCCCTCCCATCGAGGATCGCAGTATCCTTGCCGAAGTCTCCGAATTCCAGGGTTGTATGCGAGGCGGTCGGGGCGGTGGCAACCGAGATGGAGTCGTGGAAGGGTATCCTGAGGGCCTCGTCCTTGAGACCGTGGTACTTGATCAGACCCTGGATCGGATGAGCGATTGCGGAGCCTTTCATATGGGATCCCTCACACGTCGAAGAGTATGGTGACTTTGCCCTTGCGGTCATCTATCTCGAGTCTGTGATATGTCACGCCCTTGACCAGCGACCGCTTGGGGTGACGCGAACCATCGAACTTCTCACCTCTGACAGAGGCCTCCAGGGTCTTACCATCGGTTTTGACATCGAACTCGCTGAAGAGCAACTCCTCTGCGTCGTGGAGAAACAGAAGCTCCTGAAGGAAATCCACAAGCAGCTGCTCTCTGCTCGGTCCCGATAGGACCACCTTCAGTTCACCTCTCGGCTCGACCTTCTTGATATCTGTGATCTGATCGAACATGGCGTATGCCGCGTTTGCGAACCTCTCGCCCAGGGTCTTGCCGTAGGCCTCCACCATCGCATCGGCGGTGTGCTCAAGGACCTTGTACCTCATCGCACCAAAAAGCCAATCGTCCCTATTTCAAGTCTGTGCCTTCCCCTTGGCTGAGTGGTAGTCGCACAGGCCGGAGATGCTGCACAGGGTGCACCTCGGCTTCCTCGCCTTGCACACTGCCCGCCCGTGTTCTATGATGTTGATGTGAAAATTGTAGAACTCCCTGCTGGGAACGAGCCGCGCCATCTCCTCTTGTGCTTTCTCCCTCGAAGTCCTGCTGCCTATCAGGCCCAGCCTCTTTGCCACCCTGTGTATGTGGGTGTCCACGGGGAATGTGGGCATGTCCAGGGAGAAGAGCATGACTATCGACCGTGTCTTCGGCCCGACGCCCTTGATCCTTGCCAGCCATGCATCGACCTCACCTGGCGACATATCCCCGAGAAAGCCCAGATCCAGCTCTCCGGTCTCTCGCTCTATGAAATCCAATGCGCCCAGGATCCGATCGGCCTTGATCTCGGCCAGGCCTCCCGAACGGATGATCGCTGCGACCTTTGCCGGACTCTCCCCCTTCATCCTCTCCCAGCTCGGATAGGCGCGCTTGAGCTCCCGGAACGCCTTGTGGGAGTTCACATCGGTTGTGTTCTGGGAGAGTATCGTCTCGACCAGGGTGTCAAGAGGGTCGTCATCCAATTCGACCTCCTTCCTCCCGTACGTCCTGGTCAGTATCCTGTCTATCTCCCCTGCCTTTCTCCGCAGCTTGCCCAAACGCCTCGATGCCATCCTGTTCACGGAGAAGCCAGCATGCACAAATACTATGCGGAGCAATGGTAAGGGGTTGGTCGTTGAAGCTTTTATACCACACCGTCACTTATTCCGAGCGTGAACATCTGCGTAATCGGGTGCGGGGCGATCGGGACCACAATAGCCAGGGCTGTTGAAGCGGTGCCTGACATCGATATCGTGTATCTCACTGACAGGTCCAAGGAGTGCGCCACCAGGCTTCAGGAAAAGATGACCAAGGTGAGGTACGTGCCCGACATCGTGCCTGTACTGACTGAAATCAAGCTCGTTGTTGAGGCGGCCAGCCAGGAGGCCGCGAGATACTATCTGCCCCTTGCTCTGTCCGCAGGCGTCGATGTCCTGGTGATGAGTGTTGGCGT
>CAZHTV010000099.1:0-4756 GCA_964535775.1 uncultured Thermoplasmata archaeon
TCAGCCTCGTGTTCTACTATGCCCCTGAGGGAGATCCCCTCAGAAAGCGATACTCCGAAGACATACGCGGCAGAGTTGCTGTAGTATTCGTAGGTCCAGTTCGTCCAAATGTATCGGTATTCGTAACCGGGTATGACCAGGAGCTCTCTCTCGAGGTCGAACAGAACCGCCTTATGGTCGTAGAGGGCCTGTGAGTAGAAGAGCCCGTCGATGACGAACTTGCTCTGTTCCACGGGTTCCGTCGGGTCCGAGACATCGAACAGGGACACCTTGACGCTCGAGTTCTCCTGCCCTATCCCCAGCACATGCGAGTCGTCCACTGGGTGGAGATATGTCGAGAAGCCGGGTATCTTGAGTTCCCCAGCGACCTTGGGCTTCGTCGGGTCGGAGAGGTCGATCACGAACAGCGGGTCCACCTGCCGGAAAGTGACTAGATAGAGCGTCTCGCCCACGAACCTCGCCGAGTATATCCTCTCGGTAGGTGCGAGGCCCTCAAGCTCGCCCACAATCCGCATATCACTGTCCAGCACGTACACAGCGTTCTCGGGATCGGTCCAGCTGGTCGTGGTTGCCAACCTGAGATGCTCCCCATGCTGGTCCATCGAGAACTGGTTCAAGAGCCAACCACGGACGTTCCCGCTTGCTGAAGCGGTCATCCCCGTGCCTTCGACGGATATCTGGTAGACCGTGGTCCTCGCGCTCGACATCCGCTCGGGAATGGCGGCGCCGTCCTCCTCTTCGATATCGCCATCCCACTTCTGCACTGCGAAGTAGATGGAATCGGTGGACATGTACACGGTGGAGGCCCACCCCGCGACGATCGACAGCGTTTCGTGGCTGCCATCGGAGATGTCGATGGCGAGCATGTTGACGAAGGAGCATGCATACCGCGTCTCAGGATCGTATCTGATCGAGGACAGTGAGACCTCCTCCTTCCTGTCGTCATCCCACACAGATGGCAAGATGGTGTCCTCATCGACATCCCAGACGGTCATCTGCGTCAGCACATAGACCACGTCATCCAACATGCGGGAGGTCAGCGACGAACCAGATATCCCGATGACGAGCTCTCGGGACGGGTTCGCCCTGTCGCTCACATCGAAGACCGACACGACAGCCTTTGGCGGTTCATACTCGTAGTCATCTGATTCCTGGATGTACCTGTACCACACGTACTGCTGGTATATGGAAACGAGCACGACCAGCTTGTCGCCGCTGATGAAGAGTCCCTCGATGCTTGCGTACGTCTCGTCAGTCACATCGAAGAGGTCGCTCTTTGCCAATGTTGAGACGATCTGCATCTCCTCCGGTGGTACGGCACGAACTATCTTGACCTCCGAGTTTGTGGCGATGTAGATGTACTCCCCGTCGGTCTTGATTACGTCGGGCTCATCGACACCTGCGGTCTGGACGTTCGTCTCGGAATACGGTACAGCGTCCCCAGCGTCGGCTGCCAGCTCAGAGAATCCGGTGGGGGTTCTCGCAAGCAAGGGACCGTTTGAGGAATCGCGGCCGTGTTCCAGGAACTTGACGAGGTCGGATTTCGAGTCAAAGGTCTTGAGTCCGCCTTCGTAGAACTGGTCAGGAGAGTCCACGATCGCATATCCGGCCAGCCCTGCCAAGAGCAACAGGACGACCACGGTAGACACTGAAGTCAGATTGATCTTCGGGTTCATGGTGATCGCCTATCCTACTGACGCCCACCGTATATGTATGCACTTTGCGCGTTGACTTGTCAGTCAACGAGGACACCCCATCGCTCTTGAATCACCGTCCAGGCGAGCCACCCGCGCATCATCCTTTCGAGAGGATTGACGATAGCTTCTCCACTACCGCTTCAGACGCCTTGTCAACGGGCACTATCTCGATCTCGTCCGGGCCGCAGACTCCGAGGCCGAGCTCCACCGCCCTGCGGATCTGGTCCTGCTCGAATATCGCCCGGCCCTCGATCTTGTCGGTCGTGCCGTGCATCTTGAGCGCGGCCACGCCCACGGCGTCCAAGGCTATCCTCTCCGAGGACGCGAAAGTGAGGTTTGCCGTCCACCTCGGACCGGTCATGGGCCCTCCCTTGTAGAAGGCCTCAACGCCGTCCATGACGACGAGAGCTGGCCTGTAGGGCCAGTTCATCTCGGCGATCATGTTCCTCTGGTTGATGATGGAGGTGTGCAGCTCCGTCATGTTCCTGGAGTGCACCATGCCCGTTGTGAGCTTCAGGGACATCGTGAAATGGCCTCCGTATTGATGGGTTTTCAGGCAGCAGAGGCCTATGACGGCATCCGCCTCAAGGACGGGCTTCGCGAACCAGAATCCGTTCATCCAATGCATCCCCGGGGGCTTGATCTTGACCCATCTGTCCTTGGGCATCTCGTCGAATATGAGACACTCGAAGCCCATCTCCTGGGCGAGGGCGAACACGCCCTTCTCCTGGAACACTTTGCTGGTCTTCGCAGGCCCGCTCCTTTCCCCGAGGACCAGCCTCCTCGGCCCATGGGCCTTCACGAGATCGATGACCGTGCGAATCGTATCGAGGTGGGTGGATCCGGGGGCTTGGTCGGAGGTGTTGAAATTCGGTTTGACAAGGACGCTCTTGTCCCTGAGGTCCGGAAGTCCGATCGCCTCGATGACCTTCCTGGTGCCCTGCATTCTGTCCGGGTCTAGAGCCACTGCGACTCTCGCTATCGGCATCTGGTTTGAGCCTCCATCGCGCGACAGGACAACCCATTGCCCTTCGCCACATTATCTTTGTGGAGAAACGGCCCTGAGAGCCATCTCAACGGCCTCTTTCGGGTTCTTCGCCTCGATCAGGTTCGGGATCGGCTTCGCGTGCGCTTTCTCGAGCTTCCAGGTCCTGAGGCCGACGACCTTCTTGCCGAGGTTGAGGGCGTGGGCGATCTCCGAGAGCGTGCCGAACTCGCCCCCTACCGCTATGAGGACGTCGGCGGTCTTGACCAGCATGACGTTCCTCCCAACCCCCATGCCAGTCACGATGGGTATCTGGACATAGGGGTTGGCGTCCCTCTTCTCGTCCGAGGGGATGATGCCTATGGTCAGGCCGCCGCGTCGCCTTGCGCCCCTGCAGACGGCTTCCATCACACCGGTGAGTCCGCCGCAGACGACGGCCGCGCCCTTCTTCGCGATCTCCTCCCCGACCTGCTCTGCAAGGGCCACCACGTCCTGGCTGGCCACGCTGGACCCTATCACCCCGACGATCCTGAACCCCATGTTCCTAAGGTATTCGCTTCATCGTTCATAAAGCGCAGGCCTGGATTGATTCTCAAGCATGGGTTCTCCAACGACACCTTTATTAGCTCTCATGGGTGATAATAGCCGAGACAATCGGAGGCACCCCTCGATGCCAGACATCAGAGATAGAGTCGAAGAGGACAAGGGCATTCTGAAGAAGATACAAAGCTACATCCCGGGCTTCAGCGGCTACAGGCGCAGGGAGGACCTAAGGGACGCGGACAAGATGCTCCGCATGCAGCTCGCCGAGAGGCTCGGCAGGCAGAGGCGCGGGCTGGAGGAGTGCAGAGGTCTGCTCAGGACTACCTACGGCTCGAAGGAGCTCGAGATGCTCGGCGGCCTGATAAACAACGTCAAGCGTATGGAAGGGCTCGTGGCGCACGCGCAGATGGGTTACTCGGGCTTCGCCGCGGACATTCAGATCAAGGAGGACGAGCTGAACAGGCTCTACGAGTTCGACGTCGCGATGCTGGACCATGTGACCGCGATCGCCACCAGCGTCGATTCGCTCAAGAACGCCTTCATGGCGGCTGACGAGCAGACGAGCTTCAAGGAGCTCATGACGATCAAGGCGCGCATATCGGACTTCGAGGACCAGTTCTCGAGGAGGATGCGGGTCATAGAGGGCACGGAGGTGTGATTGAAAGATGAGCGTCATAGGTGCTGAGACATTCAAGTGGGAAGACGCCAACAAGCGCGGGAACATAATGTACCGGATGCCCAGGAACATCCGATGGAACGACAACATAGTGGTCAGGGAGGACGAGATAGCCGTCTTCTTCAGGGACGGGAAGGCATTGGCCTACATAGACAGGCCCGACAGGTACGCGCTCACATCGCTGAACGCGCCGATAGTCGGCGCCATAGTGAAGTTCCTGTCCGGCGTGCAGCAGCAGGCCGAGGTCGTGTACCTCCAGAAGAGGGTGTTCGACGGCAAGTTCGGCTCGAAGCAGCCGTACCAGTTCAGGGACAAGGAGTTCGGCATGGTCAACCTGCGGGTGTTCGGCGAGTTCAGGTACAAGATCATCCACCCGGAGAACTTCGTCAACCAGTTCGTCGGCACGTTCAACTACAGCACGAGCGCGGAGATCGAGGAGAGGATCAAGGAGCAGGTCGTCGTGCTCATCTACGACTCCCTCGGAGACATGAAGAACGAGGGCATGGGCGTCGCGGACCTCGCGGCCAACCTGACGAACATCGAGCAGGTCATGCTCTCGAGGACGAAGGAGCACTTCGACCTCTACGGTGTCTCGATCGAGAAGATATCCGGGCTGTACATATCGCTCCCGGAAGACGTCCAGAAGGCCGTGGACACCAAGAGCTCGATGACTATACTCGGCGCGAACTACATGCAGTACCAGACCGGGCAGGCGATGCGCGAGGCCGCATCGAACCCTGCCGGAGGCGCCGCGGCCGCAGGTGTCGGCGTAGGAGCAGGCATAGGCATGGGCTGGACCATGATGGACACGATGCGCACGAGCCAGCAGCCGGGCGCCGCGGCCGCTCCGGCGGC
>CAZHTV010000100.1:0-4738 GCA_964535775.1 uncultured Thermoplasmata archaeon
TCGAACCTGCCGATCCTCTGCAGCACTTCCCCCCGGCGCATTATCGCGAACAGCCCTCCTGAGGTCTCCGACCGGACGCTGTCCAGGCACCTCAGGGCCATCTCGAAGGACGCTTGCGCGGGCTCGTAGTCCCCTACGGCAAGGAGTATCTCTGCTCTCGTGACCCATCCCTGGTCATACTCCGGGTTGATCGAGATTGCCTCCTCTATCGCCATCAGTGCCTCGTCCCACCTTCCGAGCTGGCACGCGATGTCCGCGCGCGCCCTCCACGCCTCGTCGTAAGACGGGTTGAGGTCCATGGACTCGAGCACGAGGTCGTATCCCTGCTCGACGTCTCCCGTCACCGCCTTGCACACGCCCTTGGCGTAAAGCGCGTAGTCGAAATCCGGTCTGATCTCCAGCGAGCGGTCGTGGTACGGAATCGCCTCGCGGTGCAGGTGCATCTTCTCCAGGGCGTTGCCTATGTTGTTCCAGGCGATCTCGTAGTCTGGGTCCACCTTGATGGCCTCCACGAACTTCGGAATAGACTCCGCGTATCTGCCGAGGTTGTACAGCGCGTTCCCGAGGTTGTTCCAGAGCACTTTGTCGTGGGGGTCGATCTCCAGCGCATTGCGATAGCTGTCGACGGCCTGCTCCAGTATGTCCGCGCCATGGTAGGCGTACCCTTTGTTGTACAAGGCATGCTTGTACCTCGGATCAATCGAGAGCGCCTTGTCGAAGGACTCGATGGCCTTCTCTAGGTAGCCGGCGACGAAATAGGTGTATCCCATGTTGTTCCAGATCTCCTTGTCTCCGGGGGCGATGCTGAGGGCCTTCTCGAAGGTGTCGAGCGCCTTCGCGAAAGCCCCCATTTCGTGCTCAACATTGCCCCTGTGGGCGTATCCGAGTGCGGATTCTGGGTGACGGGCCACGTACTGCTCGCACTTCTCGAGCGCCTCCTCGAGCATGCCCGACTCCATGTAGAGCTCGGCCTGCGTCAGTAGGACGATGTCGTCCTCGGACACGAAAGCGCCCAGGTGCTTGATGGCCGACTTGGCCTTCCTGGCCATCCCCAGCCTTGCATATGATGCGGCGAGCCCCGACCAGTTCTCCCTCCTGTCCGGTTTCAGGCCCGATGCGCGCGCGTACGCACGTGCCGCCGATCCGTAAGCCTCTTGGGTGTACAGGGAGTTGCCCAGGTTATGCCAGGCGAGCTCATATGACGAGGCCATGGAGGTGGCCTTCATGTAGCTCGCAACGGCTTCCGAGTTCCGGCCTAGCGCATCAAGCGCGGCCCCGCGGTTGTTGTGCACTATCTCGCTCTCCATGCCCGACTCTATCGCCTTGTCGAACATCTCGAGGGCGCGCGCGTAGTCCCCGGCGTCGTAGGCCGCATTGCCCTTGGTGAAGAACTCCTCTGCCAGGCCCTTCCGGGTGGCCCCGGCCGTAACCTTTGCGGACAAGCACCGATGCCATGCATGAATGGATAGATAGCTTTTGTGCGACCAGCGCCAAAGTTTATATCAGGCGTCGTGGATAATTCACCGACAGGGTTCACCCATGATTGTGCTCTTCAGGCCTTCTCCGAAGTCGATGGTGAAGGCCTTCCTCGCCAGCAGACTCCACAAGGCCAAGCCGGTCGAGGACCTGCCGTCGAACAGGTTCTTCTTCGAGGAGACGCTCGAAGCCGACTCCCTTGGCTACGATTCCCTCTATGCCCAGTACAAGGAGGGGTTCGGAGGCCTCGACTTCCTCGAAGACCAGAAGCTCTGGGAGATACTGGAGGACGAGATCTTCTGGGCCTCCAGGTTCAACGCCCTGGACAGGTTCCAGCTCATATTCAGGGTCCTGCAGCAGATAGAGAGGACCGGCACCAAGGCATATCTTGCGCAGCAGTCACCCGAGGCAAAGGAGATGAAGGACAGGGTGAGGAGGGTCACGGGGGAGTTCAGGAGGGCCAAGCAGTTCATCTCCTTCGCAGAGGACCGGGCGAACAAGGTGCTGATAGGGAGAGCGAGCTTCGAGCACAGGATACTGGATCTGGTGCTGAGGCACTACGCGAAGAGGAACCCTGGGTATTCGATAGCCCTGCTCGACGATGAACACGCGCACATATGCTACAAGGACGAGATCCTGATCGAGGCGAGGAAGAGGTTCCCCGAGAAACCTGGCAGGCGGGACTCGGTGAAGTTCTGGATGCTCTTGACCGACCTGAAGCACATGGAGTCCAAGAAGGACCGGGGCTACTACGGTTGGGAACGCCCCACCAACTATTCGAAGTGGGTTTCGGACGGCGCCGAGGCGTACGGGACGGTCCCCAAGGTGACCCTGGACGACTTTGCTCAGTAGGGACCCGGAATGTGCATACCAGCGCGTGCTGCCCCATGGTGCGGCTCATGGCGACCTCTGGGCGAACCCCCACAAGATTGATTAGCAGAGACGGACATTGAAATCTCGCTGGACATCACCCAGGGTAGGTCATCGTGGCCGCAGACAATGCGAAGCAGGGCAAGAACGACCATCTCGCGTTCTACATGGACCTCGTGGGCCATGACATACTCAACAACAACCAGGCTGTGCTCGGGTATCTGGAGCTCATCCTGGCGAACCCCAGCTCGGACAGGACCGTGAGGAACTACGCCGAGAAGGCCTTCTCCCACGTCCGCACGTCCACTCTGCTGGTGGAGAACGAGAAGCGGCTCATGGCGACGATGATGCTCGACAGGGAGTCGCTCCGGCCGACAGATATCAGGGCCAAGCTCGAGAGGTCTCAGACGGAGCTGTCGAGGTTCTTCCCGGACAAGCGGATCCGCGTGCGCCTCGAGCAGATTCCGAAGGATGCACGCGCGCTCGGCAACAGTGCCGCCGAGGAGCTGATCGTGAATGCGATGGTCAGCGCGGTGCGGCTGGACCCGGGAGAGGATGTCGAGCTGCGGGTGAGCGTCGCGCAATCCGTTTTCAGAGGGAGTGCATGTTGGACCGTGACCATCGAGGAGCCCAATGCGCTTCTTCCGCCCTCGCTCAAGGGCAGGGACATCAAATCGGTATACCTGCTTGACAGCTCGGTGGCTGTGAAGCTGTCTGGGCTGCTGTTCTCGAAGATGATCGCGGAGACACTCGGAGGGGACTTTGACGCTTACGAGCTACCGGGTGCGAAGGACCACGTCGGGGCGGGATTCACGATAACACTGAGGAGGGCGGACGAGAAATGACAAGCGTTCTGATAGTCGACGATGAACTCTTCATCGTGGAGCTCTACAGGGACATCCTGCAGCTGAGAGGCTACAGGATCGTTGGGACCGCGTTCGACGGCGAGGAGGCTCTGAAGAAGTACTCCGCCTGCTCGGACAAACCGGACGTGATCATCATGGACCACAGGATGCCGGTCATGAACGGCGTAGAGGCCACCAAGGAGATACTCAGGCTCAACCCCGCCCAAAAGGTCATCTTCGTGAGCGCAGACGTTCTGATCGAGAGGGAGGCGAGGGACGCGGGCGCGTGCGAGTTCCTCCCGAAGCCCTTCCGTATGGACGACCTGATAGAGAAGATGCAGAGAGTCGCCTGCATCAAGTGATGCTGGCCCCGGCCCTGCCACCCTGGCACATATATGCTGGCCGGCCTATACAAAGCGATAAGTTGAATAGGCTATTGGGCATATTGGGAGAAAGGTAGTGTTCCAAGATGTCTGACGGCTTCACCAAGGCCAGGGCGATGAACTTCCCAAGGCAGGTCCTGGCAGGTCACGGCTGCGTCGGCCAGACGGGGGCGATGTGCGGCGAGTTCGAGCTCAAGGGCACGGCGCTTATAGTCACGGGGCCGACCACAGGCAATCTCGCGGCTGGCCTCGTCAAGGAATCCCTAGAACAGACTAAGTACGAGGTGCAGCAGGTCGAGGTCGGCCCGGCGACACGGGAGAACCTGGTCAAGGTGGAGGAGGTCGCGAAGGACGTGAAGGCCGCTTTCCTTCTTGGCGTGGGCGGCGGGAGCAAGATAGACCTCGCCAAGCTCGCATCGCTCAACCTGAAGACCCCTTTCCTGAGCATACCGACCTCGGCATCCCACGACGGCATCGCGAGCCCGAGAGCGTCCATCAAAGACGGCGGGAACTCCTTGTCCCTCAACGCCAACGTGCCATTCGGCGTGATAGCCGATACGGCTCTGATCGTCAAGGCTCCCTATAGGTTGCTTGCATCGGGCTGCGCGGACGTCATATCCAATACCACCGCGATCATGGACTGGCAGCTCGCGGAGAGGCTCAGGTCCGAAGACGTCAGCTCAAGCGCGGCCAACCTCGCGAAGTATGCTGCTGAGTCCATCATCGAGAACGCATCCGCCATCAAGCCGAACCTGGAGGAGAGCGTGTGGGTCGCCATCAGGCCCATAATCATCTCCGGGATATCCATGGCGGTCGCAGGCTCCTCGAGGCCCACAAGCGGCTCGGAGCACATGTTCTCTCACCTTCTCGATAGAATCGCGCCGGGCAAGGCTCTCCACGGGGAGCAGTGCGGCGTCGGGTCGATCATGATGATGTACCTTCACGGAGGGGATTGGCAACGCATAAGGAACACCCTCCAGATGATAGGTGCGCCTACGAGCGCCAGTGAGCTTGGTGTGACCCATGCGCAGCTGATAGAGTCTCTCGTGCACGCCCACGAGATCCGAAAGGACAGGTACACCATACTCGGGGACAGGGGGTTGACACTGGACGCCGCGGAACGCCTGGCGAGGATTACAAAAGTGATCTGAGCAAGGGGTGTCC
>CAZHTV010000101.1:0-4725 GCA_964535775.1 uncultured Thermoplasmata archaeon
TGGTGGCGCGCACCAGGGTCTGGATCTCCCTCACGACCGCCCTGAGCTGCTCCTGGTCCGCGTGCACCGGCTTCAGGCCCAGCTCGACCCTGATCTTGTCTATCTCGGGGTCGGGCTTGACGCTCTGGCCGAACTTGACCAGATTGGCAGCAGCGGTCTTCACGAACGGTGGGATGATGCCCTCCCTGATGGCTATGTGCCTGAGCGCGATCATGACCTCCGCCGGGTTCAGGTCCGCAGGGCAGTGCTCGTAGCAGCGGTAACAGGTCGCGCAGACCCACCTGGTGCCGAGCGTGTACTTCTTCAGCCCGAACTGGCAGCACTTGATGATGTTCCTGGTCTTGTAGTCGATTTTGAGGCTGATGGGACACACGCCAGTGCAGTTCCCACATTGCAGGCAGGTCATCACGTCCTTGCCGCCGTACTTCCTGATCTCCTTCGCGAAGTCAGGGTCCAGGTCCTTCTCGTCGATGACCTTGTCCTCTGCCAGCTCCTCGTGCAGGCCGCCTATGAAGACCTTCTCCACCTCGGCCATCAGCTCACCCCCGCCTCGGCCTTCTTGCGTCCTTCGGCCTTCTTGTCATCGGCTCCGAGGGCGGCGAATATCTCCGAGTAGATCTGCTCGTCTGTGAACTGCTTGCAGGTGATCGCCTTCTGCGGGCATGACGCCGCGCACGTGCCGCAGCCGTGGCAGAGCGCCTCGATGATCCTGGCCTTCGTGCCTCCCTTCTCTACGGTCACGAGTTCGGGGGCGCCGTACGGGCAGAGCTCCACGCACAGACCGCACCCGACGCATAGGTCTTCGTTGACCGAGGCCGTAAGAGGCTCGATGGTGACCTTCTTCGCGAACATCGGGGCGGCCGCTGACGACGCTGCGGCCTTCGCCTGGGCGATGCTGTCAGGTATGTCCTTCGGGCCCTGGGCGCACCCCGCGACATAGACGCCGTCGAGAGCGGTATCCACAGGCCTCAGCTTCGGGTGGGCCTCCGCGAAGAACCCGTCTGGCGTCGTGGTGAGCCCGAGCACTTTGCCTATGCTCTTGCTCCCCTCGGCAGGTATGAGTCCCACGGAGAGCACCACGAGGTCGAACACTCTCTCCGTGATCATGTTCAGGAGGGTCTCCTCGGCCCTGATCGTGATGTTCTTCGTGGTTGGGTTCTCCTTCAGCTTCGCTGGCCTGCCTCTGATGAACTCGACCGCGTACTCCTCCCTGACTCTGTGGTACAGCTCCTCGAAGCCCTTCCCGAAGGCCCTGATGTCGTTGTAGTAGACCGATATCTCGCTCTCGGGCTCGTGCTCCATGATGATCTGCGCGTTCTTGATCGCGTACATGCAGCAGACCCGGGAGCAGTAGTTCCTGTTGATCTTCTTGTTGCGCGAGCCAACACACTGGATGAAAGCAATCCTCTTCGGCACCTTGCCGTCCGATGGCCTGATCAGATGTCCCCCGGTCGGCCCGGAAGCGTTCAGGAGCCTCTCGAGCTCCAGCCCGGTGATGACGTTGTCGTACTCCCAGTACTTGTACACGCCCTTCTTCATGGGGACGTATATCTCGTAGCCAGTGGCGACTATGATCGTGCCCACCTTCAGGCTCACGATCTCATCCTGCATCTTGTGGTCTATCGCTTTGTTTGTGCAGGCCTTGACGCAGAGGAGGCACTTGCCAGCCTTGAAGTGCAGGCAGTTCTCCTTGTCTATGGTGTACTTCAGCGGGACGGCCTGGGGGAAGGGCACGTATATCGCCTTGCGCTGGCCAAAGCCGAGGTCGAACTCGTTGTCCACCTTGACAGGGCAGGCGTCGGCGCAGACCCCGCACCCGACGCAGAGGTCCTCCTTGACGTACCTGGCCTTCCGCCTGATCTTGACCTCGAAGTTGCCTATGTACCCCTTGACCTCCTCGACCTCGGAGTACGAGAGAAGCGTGATGTTCGGGTGTCTCGACAGCTCGACCATCTTGGGAGCGAGTATGCAGATCGCGCAGTCGCCGGTCGGGAAGGTCTTGTCGAGCATGGCCATCTTGCCGCCTATGCTCGGCTCCTTCTCGACAATGGAGACCTTGAACCCCATGTTGGCCAGGTCAAGGGCCGCCTGGATGCCGGCAACGCCTCCGCCTACGACCAGGGAGCTCGGCTCCACCGGGACCTCCCTGGCCTCCAGCGGCTCGAGCCTCGCGGCCTTCGAAACGCCCATCTTGACCAGTTCGGTGGCCTTCTCGGTGGCCTTGGCCTTCTCGTGCCCGTGGACCCATGAGCACTGCTCCCTTATGTTGACCATGTGGAGTAGGTACGGGTTGAGGCCTGCCTGCTGGATACACTTCCTGAAGGTCGGCTCATGAAGTCTAGGTGAGCAGGCCGCCACAACGACCCTCTCGACCCCATGCTCCTTGATCGTCTTGACGATCTCCTCCTGGCCGACGTCCGAGCAGGTGTACTTGTTCTCCTTGGCAACGACGACGTCGCCGATCTTCTCTGCTGCCTCTCGGACCTTGCCGCAGTCCACAACGCCAGCAATGTTGCTACCACAATCGCATACGAAAACGCCCACCCTGGGGGCCTTCTCGCCCTTCTTGGGCTCGGCAGGTGCGCTCGCTGTGACTGTCTTGTCCTGCGGTGCGGGTTCGGTCATGTTCACCTCCCCTCCTAACCGGGTTAGACGATCCCTCGACCGGCCCGAGTGACCCCGCGACAGGACGCCAACATAGTCCATCTGGCGCATCCACTCGGTCCATTGAGTGGTCTTACGTTTCTCGATAAGAAACAACCTGTTTATATACGTTTCGCTGCATCCTTTCGAAAAGCGTGGGGATTATAGCGACAATCATCAGGCATTCGTCCGACCTGTGTAGATTTTCTTTCAGTTATAGGCCACGAAATTCGAAATTCGATTAACTCCCTTTTCTGGAACCCGTCGAATTCGCCCTTCGGCCTTTCGAAAGGGAGCTATCGCCTAGATGTCCTTTGGGACGTCCTGGCATCGACGTATATCGTTGCGGTCCCGTCCGGGCACCCGTTCTTCCGTTCGTCAAGGTCAGGCTACTTCAGGTTTACGCGGTCTTGTCTCCGTCGGCGGGCTTCTTCCGAAGTATCGCCTCAGCTTGGCGCCTGTACGTGCCGTTCGAGACGAACATCGTCCCGAGGCCCTCACTTCTTGAGATATCTGTAGGCGATGTAACAGCTCCCTTCTCTGGAAACCATGCAGGGGCCGATTGGGGTGTTGGGGGTGCACTTCTTGGCGAAGAGGGGGCACTCCTCGCTCACAGCCATCCCGCGTAGCATCTCGCCGCACCTGCAGCCCTCCGCCTCATTGTACTCGCGCTCGCGCACCGGGGCGAGCAGGTCCTCGTAGCGTCTGCTCGCGTCGTGCGTCCCGAACTTCTTGCGGATTGCGAGCCCGCTCTTTGGTATGACCGGGAATCCTCTCCACTGGACATCCGAGGGCTCGAACGCCTGGTCCATCGTCTTGATGGCCGTCGGGTTCCCTTCGGCACGGACCACCCTGGTGTACTCGTTCTCGACCTCCGCCCTGCCCTCCTTGACCTGGACGGCCAGCATGTATGCGCCCATCAGGAGGTCGAGCGGTTCGAACCCTGCCACCACCTGGGGTATCTTGAACCGCTTGGAGAGGAACTCGTACGGTTTCGTGCCTATGATCGTGCTCACGTGGCCCGGCTGTATCATGCCGTCGAGGCGGATCTCCCCCATGCCCGCGATCGCCTCGAGGGCGGGTGGGACCGTCCTGTGGCAGCTGAGCGCAGAGAAGTTCGGCGGGGGCGACGACAGCAACGCTGAGGCCGTCGTCGGCGCAGTGGTCTCGAAGCCTATCCCCATGAAAACGACCTCCTTCTGTGTGTGCCTCGCGAGGGATACAGCGTCATCGACTCCGAACACGACCTTGATGTCAGCTCCTTCTGCCTTCACCTCGTTGAGCGACCCGGTGGCCCCTGGGACCTTAAGCACGTCACCAAAGACTGCTATCGTCATGCCCGCACGCGCGAGCGCAAGGACCTCCTCGATCTCCCTCGGCGTCGTGACGCATACCGGGCACCCTGGACCCTGTCTGATGTCTATGCCCACTCGCTTGAACTCGCTGTCCAGGCCGAACCTGACGAGGGTGTCCTGATGGGTACCACAGACGTGCATTAGCCTGAGGTCGAGGTCCATGGCTCGGAGCTTGTCGAGGATCGCGCGGGACACATCCTTGTCCCGGAGCCTAAACATCGGGCACCACCAGCCTGATGTTCCTTATGATACACTCCCGTCCCTCGACGATCTTCGCGGCCCCGCCGCACTTCGGGCACTCGAGTATCGGGACCACCTTGTGAGGTGAGTCCTCGGAGACAGATGGGGAGCCCTCGTAGCCACAGGAGCACTTGACCTTGCCGGGTCTGGTCGTTATGTTCAGCTTCGCCCCCTCGAGGATCGTGTCCTTGGCGAGGACATCGAAAGCGAACCTCATCTGTTCCTGCCCGAGCATCGTGTAGTCGCCTATCTCGAGGTCGACCTGCTCGATCCTCTTCGCGTCCCTCTTCTTCGCCTCCTCGAGGATGCTGTCGACGATCTGGCTCATGACGGAGAACTCGTGCATCGCCTACGCCCCAGTTGACTCGAGTTCCAGCATCTCGCGGAACAGCTCCAGGGTTTTCTCTGCCTCCTCCCTGTTCATGACCTGTATCGCATAACCCGCATGGACTATGACGAAATCCCCGACCTTGGCCTCCACGAGCGA
>CAZHTV010000102.1:0-4688 GCA_964535775.1 uncultured Thermoplasmata archaeon
TGATGGACACGATGCGCACGAGCCAGCAGCCGGGCGCCGCGGCCGCTCCGGCGGCAGGAGCCGCGGTGGCGATGATACTCTGCGCGAAGTGCAACGCGCAGAACCCTGCGACGGGCAAGTTCTGCAACTCGTGCGGCGCGAAGCTCGGCCCGCCGACCATCCCGTGCCCGAAGTGCGGGCAGGAGATGCCTGAGACGACCAAGTTCTGCTCGAACTGCGGAGCGCCCATGGTTGAGACCAAGAAGTGCGCCGAGTGCGGTGCCGAAGGACCAGCCACATCTAAGTTCTGCCCTTCATGCGGAAAGCCCCTGTGAGAACGGGGTCCGGATGGAATCGTCTAAACGCCTTCAGGAGTAGGATAACTTGGCTTCCGTAAAGTGCCCGAAGTGTGGAGCCCCGGTGCCTTTCGACACCGGGGTGAAGTTCGTCAAATGCCCCTACTGCGCCTCTCAGGTCTACATCGACAGGACGGGCGCGGGGTTCTACTACGCGCTGCCCTTCATGATGGAGGAGGATCAGGCAGTGGGCGTGTTCAAGAGATGGGCCGCGGGGTCCACTAAGGCGAAGGACCTGGACAAGCAGGCGCAGATCGCAGGCGTGAAGAGGGAGTACTTCCCCGTCTACATGTTCAAGAGGGACGTGAACGGCGTCGAGCAGGTCGTCTTCGAGCCGGCGGGTTCTACGACCCTCCCTGGGCTGCACAGCCTCAAGGTCCCTGCCGGTGACATCAAGATACTCGACCCGTCGTTCGACACCAAAGGCGCAGAGATGATCAAGCCGGACATCGAGATGATGGCCTACACGAACAGGCTCCCGGGGAAGCCGAAGGAGCAGGCCCTTGTCTACTTCCCGATATGGAAGCTCGACTACGTGTTCAACCAGAAGAAGTTCCAGGCGGTCATAGACGGGTCTTCGGGAGAGGTCTTCTCCTCCGAGTTCCCGACCAGGAGCTCGGCCGCGTATGTCGTCGTCGCGGTCATCGGCTTCTTCGCTATCATGGCTGAGGGTCTGATCGCGACCTCGTCATTGATCGCTGCGGTCGCTGCGATCGCGATTACCGTGGTGGCGCTGTTCGGCGCCGCCCTGTTCGTTGCGAGGAGGATGTGATCATGGCAGGCATATCAGTCGGATTGAACTGCCCGACCTGCGGCGGAGCGATATCGATACCCGAGGGAGAGAACATCATCCCCTGCTCGTACTGCGGGTCGACCCTGTTCGTCGAGGGCGACCAGGGCGTGTCCACGATCGCCTTCAACTTGAAGATGCAGAAGGACAACGCCATGGGCGCGACCCAGCAGTGGTGGAGGCGCGGCTGGAAGGCGAGGGACCTGCCCAAGATGGGCAAGGTCACCGAGACCTACCCGATATTCCTGCCCTTCTGGAAGGCCAACACGAAGGTCGCAGGCTGGATATGCGGCTACGAGGAGAGACGACACACCGACTCGAAGGGCAATGTGAGGGTCGAGAGGATACCCAAGGAGGTCATGATACTCCAGGACTACGTCTACTCCGAGATAGCGTGCGACCCGGGCGACCTCGGCATACGCTCCCTCAGGAACCTGTCCGGGGATACGGGGTTCGCAGACTTCGAGATGATCCCCACGTTCGAGGCGACCACGAGCAAGGACGACGCGGTCGTGCACGCGAAGAACGACGCTGAGGCGAGGGCGACCGCGAGCGCGAAGGTGCCCCATGTGACCTTCAAGAGACTGCACGTGTTCCCCAAGAGCCTGACGATGATCTACTACCCGGTCTGGGTCGTCAGGTACAGCTACCACGACAGGATGTACATGTCAACCGTGGACGCCGTCACGGGCCAGGTGCTCTCGGGGCGCGCCCCGGGAGACCCGCTGTTCCAGAGCATGGCGATGACTGGAGGCGCGGTCGTCGGAGGGCTGGTCGCCGCAGGGACGATCATAGCCTCGGGCGCGGACTACTTCGACGACGGCCGCTTGGCGCTGGTCGGGGTCGGCATAGGTCTCGTGATACTGTTCCTCGCCTACAGGTTCTTCAGGCACGGCTCCGAGAGGATCGAGGGCGAGTTCAAGGACAAGAAGGGGACGATGAAGCAGACTCTGCAGCAGGTGCAGGGTATCGCGAAGCAGCTGGAGGGATTGAGATGAAGGTCATCCAGGTCAAGTGCCCACAGTGCAACAGCCCGATCCAGAGCAAGGTCCGGGACCATCTGTTCTTCTGCACCCAGTGCAGCACGATGCATGTCAGGAACGGAGGCGTGGAGAAGCTGGACTACGAGATCGGCGAGTTCAACCAGAGCGTCCAGGGCGAGAGGCTCTACATGCCCTTCTGGAGGGTGTACGCGACACTCGTCGTGCACTCGAAGGATGTCGAGGGCGGCTCGCTGTTCAAGCTGACCCAGTGGATCAAAGGGGCGAGCAACACCGGCAACATGTTCATCTACATCCCAGCGACGGAACTGGACAACGCCGGGTTCAGGTCGTTGTCGAGCAGGTTCACCTCGAGCCCGCCGAAGTACTCGACGAGGCTGAACTTCGGCAACGTGAACCGTCTGCCTGCGACCATATCCAAGCAGGAGGCCGCCAACCTCGCGGACTTCGTGGTCGTGACCATGGAGGCCGAGCAGCCGGGCGTGCTACAGCGGCTGAACTACACGCTCACGGTGAACGACACGAAGCTCGTCTACCTGCCGTTCGTGAAGGGACCGCAGGGCATGATGCCGGCGCTCTAGTCGCAAACCTCTTCTCAGAACACCTTCCGAGACTTTCTCTTGGCCAAGAATGCCTGCACGATCTTCCCGTGGTCGAAGGCGAACTTCGGAAGCTTGTCCGTGTGCACCCACTCGGCAGCGTCCGCGTCGTCACCCGCCCTGAGCGCCCCGCCGGCCGGTCTCAGGTGGTAGACCGCGGTCACGAAGTGCCCTCTCGGGTCCCTGTCCGGGGCGGAGAAGACGCCGATGAGGTCGACTATCTCGGTCTTCAGGCCCGTTTCCTCGAGGACCTCCCGGACCACGCAGTGCTCGAGGGTTTCTCCGTAGTTCAGGAAGCCGCCAGGGAGCGCGTAATGGCCCTTGAATGGCTCCTTGCCGCGCCTGATGAGCACGATCTCGTTCCCGCGGACCACGATCCCGTCGGCCGTGACGGAGGGTTTCCTCCACTCGTTGTCGAACTGGCTCTGCAGCGAGGCGGCCTTGCTCTCGTACTCCCTCAGTATCTCCTCTCCGAACGGCGTGAGAGATGTCACACCGCCGCGCTTCCCGCCCCTGGTGGAGTGAACGACGTCTCCGCCAGCGCTCTGCGCTATCTTGTGGAGAACGCCCCACGCATGCCTGTAGGACATGCCCATCTGCTTCGCGGCCTTGGAGAGGGAACCCGTGTCCTTGATCCTCCTCAGGAGCTTCGCCCGGCCGTCGCTAACGATGAACCTGCCATCCCGCTCCAGCCAGATCCTGATCCTGAGTTCGTACATGCTTCACCAGTTCGGATTGGGAACATGAATGGCGAACGGGCTAATTGTCCTTTCGAATCAGAACGGGTGTTGCGACGAAGACGAGACTGCTGGCCTGATCCAAGTCACTTCAGCATCGGGACCTGGACCTTCCGGCTCTTGGCCATCCTTATCGCCTGTGGATAGCCTGCATCGACGTGCCTTACGATGCCCATGCCGGGGTCAGATGTGAGCACCCGCTCGATCTTGTCGTCCGCCTCCTTGGTGCCATCCGCGACGACCAGAAGCCCTGCGTGGGTCGAATATCCAATCCCGACACCGCCGCCGTTGTGCACGGCGATGAGGTCCGCCCCGCCGGCCGCGTTCACGAGCGCGTTCAGGAACGGCCAGTCCGCAATCGCATCGCTCCCGTCGAGCATGCCCTCGGTCTCCCGGTTCGGAGATGCTACGGACCCGCAGTCCAAGTGGTCCCTTGTGATGACTATTGGCGCCCGCAATTCGCCCTCTCGGACCATCCTGTTGATCATCTTGCCGAAGCGCGCCCTCTCGCCGTATCCTAGCCAGCAGACTCTTGCCGGAAGTCCCTCGAAGGGCACTTTCTTCTCCGCAAGCTTGATCCAGTTAACGAGTTGCCTGTTCTCCTTGAACTCGCGCATGACGACCTTGTCCGTCTTGATGATGTCCTCCGTGTCGCCGGAGAGCGCCACCCACCTGAACGGCCCTCGTCCCTCGCAGAACATGGGCCTTATGTACAGGGGCACGAACCCCTTGAACGCGAAGGCATCCTTGACGCCAGCCTTCACGGCCTGGGCGCGTATGTTGTTGCCGTAGTCGAACACGACCGCCCCCTTACCCATGAAACCCAGCATCGCCTTCACATGGATCCCGATGCTCCCGATCGCCCTTCGCATGTACTCGTCAGGGTCGGATTCCCGCAGCTGTTCTGCCTCCTTGACGTCGAGGCCCCTGGGGACATATCCACCGAGCTCATCGTGAGCGGAGGTCTGATCGGTTACGACATCCGGGATGATGCCTTTTTCGAGGAGCGCCGGGTGGGTTTCGGCGCAATTCCCCAGAAGCCCTACCGAGAGTGGCCGCTTCCTCTTCTTCGCCTCCAAAGCCATCTTGATTGCCACGTCCACATCTTTGACCTTCTTGTCGCAGTATCCTATCCCGATGCGTCTGTCTATCCGCCTCTCATCCACTTCGACCGCAAGACAGACGCCGCCGTTCATGGTGATCGCCAGCGGCTGCGCGCCCCCCAT
>CAZHTV010000103.1:0-4685 GCA_964535775.1 uncultured Thermoplasmata archaeon
TCGATGTACTTCTTGCCGTTGTCCCATGCGCCCCCGCCGTTGTTGAACATGTTCGCGACCATGATGCCGGATATCGTGCCTATCATCAGAAGGGCTCCTACGGCCTGGGGAGCGTTGTATCCCAGCTGGCTCATTATGATCCCGAAGGAGACGGGCACAAGGACCGGCAGAAGCGCGGGCAGCACCATCGCCTTCAGGGCGCCCTTCGTTGCGATGTCAACGCACCTGGCGTAGTCGGGCTTAGAGGTCCTCTCCATGATGCCTGGATCCGCCTTGAACTGCCTCCGCACCTCGTTGATCATCTCATGGGCAGCCTTGCCCACAGCTCTGATGGCCAGTGAGGCGAACAGGAACACCAGCATCGCCCCCAACAGGCCTCCCACGAAGACGTCTGGCTGGGCGATATCCACCTGGAAGGCCTCCGAGAGCGTCTTGCCCGTCTTGATGGCGACGCGTTCGAAGTACGCTCCGAAGAGCAGGAACGCAGCAAGGGCAGCGCTGCCCATTGCGTAACCCTTCGTGAGGGCCTTGGTGGTGTTGCCGCACGCGTCGAGACGGTCGGTCCTGCGTCTGATGTCCTCAGGCTGCTTCGACATCTCGACGATGCCGCCAGCATTGTCCGTAATCGGACCAAAGGTGTCAGTCGCCAGGATGAAGGCGCAGGTTGCCAACATTCCCATGGTGGCTACCGCCGTGCCGTAGAACCCGTATATCAGCTTGAAAGTGCTCCACTCACCAGACGCCACCAGTGGGTCGACGATGGCCGGATCGTCGGGGGCTGCCATCGTTCCAAGTGCGAAAGCACCTAATAGCGCGAATATGATCGCGATGACCGGCAGAGCGGTGGTCTCCATCGCTATCGAGAGGCCCGTAATGATGTTCGTGGCTGGACCAGTGGTCGATGCCTGCGCGATCTCACGCACGGGTCGCCAGCTGCCGGAAGTATAGTACTGAGTGATGTACACGATGACGATGCTCAGCACGATGCCGATCACGCCTGCCCCGAAGAAGTAGAGGTACTTGTCACCCAGCATGTAGTAAGTGGCCACGTAGAAGAACGCCGCAGCGAGGACGCAAGTCATGTAGTAGCCCATGTTGATGCCGGACATGGGGTCCTTGTCCTCACTCCGGAGGCGCACGACCAACACACCGACCAACGATGCGAAGATCCCGAACGCCCTCGCGACCAGCGGGAAGAATATCCACACGAGGGCCTCAGCTTCGGTCCAACGCATCCCCGCGGGAACGAATTCTGTCCAGAACTTGAACAGGGAGAGCCCCAGGACCATCGCGCCGATGTTCTCCGCTGCTGTCGACTCGAAAAGGTCCGCACCTCTGCCGGCGCAGTCGCCCACATTGTCCCCCACCAGGTCCGCGATGACCGCCGGGTTCCTCGGATCGTCCTCTGGAATCCCGGCTTCGATCTTGCCCACGAGGTCTGCGCCGACGTCCGCGGCCTTCGTGTAGATTCCCCCGCCGAGCTGGGCGAACAGGGCCGAGAAACTGGCTCCGAACGCGAACCCTATCGCGGCGTCAAGGGAATCCGTAGTCGTGAAGTTCATCCCGGTGCTGAAGACATAGTAGATGCCCGCAACACCCAGCAGGGACAAGGAGACGACGCCCATGCCGGAGACCGCACCTCCTCTGAACGAGATGACGAGAGCCTCGTTGAGGCTTCTGCGGGCGGCGGCGGCCGTCCTTATGTTAGATCTGATGCTCACGTACATCCCGATGTACCCTGACAGGGCCGATGCGCCCGCGCCCACGAAGAACGAGAGGCCTACCCATGGTCTCGGGTCTATGAGTGCGGCGATGAGCACTGCCAGTATCGCGCTTATCGCGATGATGGTTGTGTACTGCCTCCTCATGAAGGCTATGGCCCCCTGCTTTATCGCCTCTCCTATCTCCTGCATCTCAGGGGTTCCCAGGTCCTTCCGGAAAACGTACCATGTCAGATATCCTGCGAAAACGAGACCGACCAAACCTGCGATCGGGATCACAATCGTGATGTCTACCATCCTGCTCTCTCCTTGGCTAGGTTACCTCGCGGATTATGCTACCCGTATAAATCATTAACCAACCGGAAAGGCCTCCTGTGCACCGAATTCCGCATAAGGCCAGCGCACTTTCCCGTGGAGAGGCCGACGAAAGGGCGTTTGGGAAGAGGTTTTCGAGCAGCGGTCAATACGTGACCCTTACCGTTCGATGAGGGTCTCGACGTATCTGACAAAGCTCAGCTTCTGTATCTTGTCGGCTATCTGGCCTACCTTCTCAAGGCCGGGTACGTCCACGAATGCGATGTAGTCGTAGTGGCCGAACACAGGGTATCCATCGACGACTCCCTGAATCTTCCTTATCTTCTCAGAGTCCTCAAACGTCTGTTGCTGGAGCATGACCAGAACTATCGCCTTGACCATGTAACCCACCTCACATCTCCGGATACCCGATGAGGGTCTCCACGATCTCCACGCCTTCCGCCTTGTAGATCGTCATCCCGACCTGCGCTATCTTCTTCAGATCCAGGTCGTCGGTCGCGACGGCGATGTCCCACCGGCCGTGGACCGGGAATGCGTCCTTCACTCCCGCCTGTTTCTTCGCCAGGTCGACTATCTTCTTGGTCTTGAGCAACTTGCAGCAAACCAGTATGCAGGCCTTCACCATGTGAACACCTCTGTGAGGTAGCGTACGCTACGAACACGTATATAATCATCTCACCAACCCGTGAACGCGCTGTTGTGGTAGTGTGCGCGCGCCCTGTGGCATAGTTCTAGATGCAGCCCACATCCTTATCGCCTCGTGGGTTCCCGGAAGCCCCACCAGAAGCAGTTACGGCAGCTCTGACCGTCCTCATCAAGACGTCGTGGCCGAAACGCCCTTCCGTTGGTGGAACGAGAGCAAAAGCCTTATCATCCCAGACACGAATCCGAAGCCGATAGGTGAATGACCATGGGTGCCCAGGAGGAACAGGCCAAGAGGCGCGAGTTCCAGAGAAGGACCGATGAGGACATAGACTCATTCCTCGCGAGGCAGGACATGTCCAAGACTTCTCAGCCGGAGGCGCCCTCGTCGTCCAGGGCTGGCGCAGAGCCGTCCCAGGCTGGGAAGCAGGAGGCAAAGCTGCCGGAGAAGAAGCAAGCGCCTGTGGAGATACCCGAGCCCGACCAGGAGGACCAGATCAGAGCGGCAAGGGCCAGCAGGGCCGAGCGCGAGGCGTATCAGGACGTCGCCGTCCTCAGGAAGAAGGCCCATGCCTTCGGCCACAAAGCTGCCAAGATGTACCACAAGTACAAGGCGAACGAGGCGAAGGCCCAGAAGTGCTCTGCCAAGGCGGTTGCCTATCGGGAGAAGGCAGCTGAGAGGAAGGAGCGTGCCACTGGATTCCGCGAGAAGGTCAAGGAGTACCAGGCGGAGCTCTCCGGCGCTGCCCAGGGCAAGACCGAGCTGAACCCCGAATCCCTCAGGACCAAGATGGCCCAGATGGAGCGGAAGATCGCCAAGCATGAGGAGGTCGCAGGCAGGAACGAGGCCAAGGCCGCGGACCAGAGTGCCAGGGCGGCCAGGTTCAAGACGAAGGCGGCCAAGTTCCTGGAGCAGAACAAGCTCTTCGAGAGCGAATCCAGGCTCTACGCGAAGCGGGCTGACAACCTCGAGAAGGCGGGCGTATAGCCTCACTCAGGCGTTCGAGTAGTCCCCCTTCTTCCGCGTGGGGGTTTTCGTGCTCTTCCAGTGGAGCATCGTGGCCTCTTCGGTCAGGAGCATCTCCTCGCTCGTCTCCTCTCCGTTTACGTCGATCAGGACCTTCAGTCTGCCATCCTCGAGGACGACCTCGGCCTTTTCCACGGAGGATCTGTACAGCGAGACCATCTTGCCGCCGACCGACTGAACCTTGCCCTCCTCCTTGAGTATGCCCGCCTCCTTCAGCGCCCTTATGCGCCTGTAGCAGGCCGCGATCGGTATGCCGAGGGCATCGCTCAGCTCGAGCGCGTTCATCGGCTTGGGAGAGGTCAGCTCGAGTATCTGCACCGAGTACTCGTCAAGCATCATCCTGAAGAGGCTGAACGGATCTCTGGGCTCCATGTCCTCAGCCCTCCGTTGACTCGTCCGAGCCCATGTCCTTCAGCTGGACTGCCATGTGTTCGAACCCGCGGTTCCTGTCGAGCCTCTGGAGGTATTCGACCTGACCCAACTCGACGTCCAAGTGCACGAACACGACGTTCTCCGAGCTCACAACCTGGCCGGGTTTCTCGTCCGCCTCTGCATCCCCTGGTGACGCTATCGACGCGTCGCACACGGGGCATGACCCATGGACAAGCTTCACGTGCTCCCCGCACTGGGGACAGTCCATCTCGGAAGCATCCTCCCAGTTGAGGCCTTTCTCGTTCAGCAAGGCCACTATGCCCGAGTCGCCCTCGTCGAACCGCACCCCGCACACAGGGCACCGGTTCGCTTCGAATTGCATGAGAGTCCCGCATCTGTGGCACTCGCACATCATCTCGGAGGAGCTCTTCTCGTCGTCGATGTAACTGACCTTGCCCGTCTCTGCGTTGAAGTGGAAGAAATGGACATAGTTCCGCTTGCCGCAAGGCGGCGCGGGCCCAGGGATCTGCGTTTCCTCCTTTGCGCCCGGCAGGGCGTGCGCCGGCCCAGCAGGATCAACGGGCTCGCGTTTCACCTTGCGCAGCTTC
>CAZHTV010000104.1:0-4643 GCA_964535775.1 uncultured Thermoplasmata archaeon
GCACAGGCCGACTCGGGTCAGTTCGCCTGCCGGAACCGCCCATGCGAAGAAACCTGGGGCGACATCGCGGCCAAGGAACACTTCAACGAAATCCCTGTCGGAGTCAACACCCTTGAGGTCAGCCTGAATGCCCCTCAGCATATGCTTCGGTCCCCCCAGACCAGCGGCTTTTCGGCAGACGGACCTGTAGCCGTCGGCGCCGACGACTATCTCGGAGGTGAAGACCTCGGTGCGGTCAGCGCGGGCAATCTCTGACCTCATACCCCCGCCAAAGGCCCTGACGTGCTTGACTGCGGCGCACAGCATCGGCACGGCGCCTGCGTGCACCGCATCCTCGAAGAGCAGCCTGTCGAACATGGGACGGTCGAGGACGAAGGCCCTGGAAGACTTGGTCTCGAGCTCTAGCACGAACCCGAGGGGGGAGTGTATCCTCACGCCCCTCACCTCGCCGATCACGCTCTCCCTGGCGACGCTCGGCACGCCCCTGGCGGTCACCAGACCGGCGCACTGTAGAGGTTCCCCGGGCGTGGAGTGCTCTTCCGCGATGATGACTTCGTGTTTTTTCGCCAGCAGGCGGGCGGCAACCGAACCTGCAGGGCCAGCGCCGACTACAAGAACATCCGAGCGCACGGCAACGGCAGGGCGTTCAGGCATATTTCATGATTGTCGAAAGGCTGAGTCTCGAGGCCGTCTTCCATCTGTCTGGCGAAGCAACTATATCCATCGCCCTACAAATCCATAGCCGTGGATAGTACACCCTCGTTCGACAGAAGGTTGGACTCCGCAGACGACCTAGCGGACATATTCGAGATCGTGAAGCTCGCAGTGCGCAAGACCACTGGCAGGGAAAGGGCCGGGCTCATGCTCGGCCTGGCTGACCTCGGGGGAGGGCCGCAGGGCTTCGTCGGGGCCTTCTACCCCGTGGCGACGAACATAATCGTCATGAACAGCCTCCCGCTGAAGAGGATAAAGGAGACGGACCCCGCCCTCTACAAGCCGTATGCGTTCCACATACTGCTGCACGAGTATCTTCACACCCTCGGGATCATAGACGAATCGGCCACGAAACAGAAGGCGTTCGAGATCTCCTTGAAACTGTTCGGCAAGGACCATCCAGTCACGCAGTTCGCGGCAGACCTGTCCAGATTCGTCCCGAAGCTGGTGTATCCAATCTATGGCTGGCAGCCGAGCGAGGACTACAGACTGGAGCTCGTCGAAGGATTCGACAGGTCCAGCACCTCGAGCTACATCAACTGACCTGGCTCACTTCTTCGGGACCTTCTCCCAGTCGGCCAGGAACTTCCTTATGCCCTCGTCCGTCAGGTTGTGCTTGAGCATCTTCTTCAGGACGTCATAGGGCACGGTCGCGACATGAGCGCCCGCAAGGGCGGCCTCGGTCACGTGGACGGGATGACGCATGCTGGCTGCTATGACCTGGGTCTTGAAGCCGTAGTTCCTGAAGATGGTGACTATGTCCTTCACGAGGTCCATGCCTGTGTGACTTATGTCGTCCAAGCGGCCGACGAAAGGCGAGACATAGGTCGCCCCAGCCTTCGCCGCCAAGAGCGCCTGGTTGGGCGAGAACACGAGCGTGACGTTCGTCCTTATGCCTTCCTTGGAGAGCACCTTGACCGCCTTGAGGCCCTCGTCCGTCATGGTTATCTTGACGATGACGTTCTTGTGCATCTTGGAGAGCTCCCTGGCCTCCCTGACCATCCCTTCTGCGTCCAGAGAGACCGCCTCGGCGCTGATCGGGCCGTCGACGACGTTGCATATGTCCTCGATCCTCTTCTTGAAGTCGCAGCCCTCCCTGGCCACCAGGGTCGGGTTGGTGGTCACGCCGTCCAAAACGCCCCAGCTGTTTACCTCCTTTATCTGCTCGAGGTTCGCCGTGTCTATGAATATCTTCATCGCTCCTCCACTCCTACTTCTTCCTCTTCAGGACGTCGTGCGCGGCCTCCACGATGTTGTCCACGGTGAGGCCATACTTGGCCATGAGCTCGTCGCAACCGCCGGACTCGCCGAAGACATCGGGTATGCCCACGCGCTTCATCGGGACATGGAAGTTCTCCACCAACACCATCGCGACCGCGCTGCCCATGCCCATCATGACGGAGTGCTCCTCTGCCGTAACGACGCCACCGGTCTCCCGGGCCGCCTTAACGATGGTCTTCTCGTCTATTGGTTTGATCGTGTGCAGGTTGATGACGCGGGCGTCTATGCCGTGCTTGGTGAGCTCCTCGGAGGCCTCAAGACACTTCGAAACCATGATACCGCACCCGATCAGGGTCACGTCCTTGCCGTCCCTGAGCACGGGAGCCTTGCCGACATCGAACGGCGTGGCCTCGTCGGTGATGGTGGGCACATCCGCCCTCCCTATGCGAACGTAACACGGCCCCTTGGTCTTCGCGATGTGCTTCACCACCTTGAACGTCTCGGGCGAGTCCGCAGGGACTATGACCTGCATGTTCGGTAATACGCGCAGGAGCGCGATATCCTCGACGATCTGGTGAGACGCGCCGTCCCCTCCCACGGTTATGCCAGCGTGAGAAGCGACTATCTTCACGTTGAGGTTGGGGTAGGCGATGGACTGGCGTATCTGGTCATAGCATCTGCCCGTCCCGAAGACGGCGAACGTTGACACGAATACAGTCTTGCCGGATGAGGCCAGGCCCGCAGCCGTGTCCATCATGTTCTGCTCCGCGATGCCGCAGTTGAAGAACCTCTCCGGGAAGGCAGCCGCGAAGTCCGCGGTCCTCGTGGAGCTGGAGAGGTCGGCGTCGAGGACCACCACGTCACCCTGCTCCTTCCCGAGCTCGACGAGCGCTCGCCCGTACTGCTTCCTCTGGCTCTCCTCCTTCCACTTCACTGCCTCTCACCGCCGAGCTCCTTCATGGCCTGCTCGTACTCTGCCTTGTTTGGGGCCTTGCCGTGGAAGTGGAGCGAGCCCTCCATGTAGCTCACGCCCTTGCCCTTGATAGTGTGACAGATGATGGCAGTCGGCCTTCCCTTGATGCCCTTGGCCTCGTTGGTCGCGTGTATGATCTCCTTCATGCTGTGGCCGTTTATCTCGATCACATGCCACCCGAAGGCCTTCCACTTGTCCGAGAGCGGCTCGAGGGACATGATCTTCTCCGTCGGGCCGTCCAACTGGAGCTTGTTCCTGTCGAGGTACATCGTGATGTTGTCGAGCTTGTAGTGAGATGCGAGCATCGCGGCCTCCCAGGTCTCGCCCACGTCCATCTCGCCGTCCCCACAGAGGACGTATATCCTGTACAGCTTCCTGTCCAGCTTCGCGGCCAATGCCATGCCGTTCCCCGCGGCCAGGCCGTGGCCGAGGGATCCGGTGGACATCTCCACCCCTGGGGTCTTGCGCATGCACGGGTGTCCCTGGAGCCTGCTGCCCATCTTCCTGAGGGTGCGGAGTTCCTCTGTCGGCAGGTAGCCGACCTCTGCGAGCGCGGCGTACAGTGCTGGGGCAGCGTGGCCCTTGCTCAGCACGAACCTGTCCCTGTCCGGCCAGTCGGGCTTCTTGGGGTCATGTCGGAGTATGTGGAAGTACAGGGCGGTCAGGATGTCGGCCGCGGAGAGGGATCCTCCAGGGTGGCCCGAGCCCGCCTCGTAAATCATCTCGATTATGTGCCTGCGGATCCTCTTGGCTGCCGCTTCGAGCTCGTTGATGAACTCCCCGTCGTAGACTTCCAAGTGCGCCCCCCTGGCGGATGCACGATATCAATTGGCCGGTCTTAAACTATTCTAGCGCGGACACGTCGGGCCTCTGCTCATGTCTCCAGCACGCGGCATCGCCGGCCTTCGATCTTGAGCTTCCCCTGGGCGAACAGCTGTATCGCCCTGGGAAGGAGCTTGTGCTCCTCCTTGAGCACACGTTCCTGGAGCGTCTCCGGCGTGTCATCCTCATGGACGGGCACCGCCTTCTGGAGTATTATCTGCCCTCCGTCCACGTCCTCAGTAACGAAGTGTACCGTGCACCCTGAGACCTTGCACCCGTAGCCTATGACCGCCTGGTGCACGTGAAGGCCGTGCATCCCCTTGCCTCCGAACGACGGGAGGAGCGCAGGGTGCGTGTTCATCATGCGCCCTCCGTACTTCTTGAACATGAGTGGCGTCAGCATGCGGAGGTATCCTGCCAGGATCACGAGGTCGACCTGATGCTGGTCCAGGCATCCTATGATGTCCTTCTCGTGGTCATCTCTCGTCATGCCCCTGTGCGGGAACGCGAACGCGGGGATGCCGTGCTTGCGGGCGCGTTCCAACGCGTAAGCCCCTTCGACGTTCGATATCACGACCACGACATCGCCGTCGATCTCCCCGCGCTCACATGCGTCTATGATCGCCTGGAGGTTCGTCCCGCCCCCCGATGCCAGCACTCCGATACGGATCCTGCGCATGAGACTCACACTGGTCCAGAATCTGCTCGTGAAGTGGAATCAGTAAGCGGTTTTGCCGGCTCTGCTGCTGCACGTCTCTGCTCAGTCACCGCTCTCGATCCTCGGCGCAAGCAAGTACCTCACTTCGCCCTTCCCACCGGCGATCTTGAACTCGACCCTGACAGGGTAGTCGTTGCCAAGGTGCATCGTGACAGGGCTGCCCGAGGGCACAGCCTTGAGCATGTTCGCGAAGTA
>CAZHTV010000105.1:0-4635 GCA_964535775.1 uncultured Thermoplasmata archaeon
GATATCTGCTCCCTGAGCCCGTCGAACCTCTCCTCGAGGGTCCTGAGGCCCCTGATGAGGACCTCCTTGGCCTGGAGCGAGCCGTCCGTCTCGAACCTGAATAGTATCTTGCCGGGGATCGGCATGACCTTGATGACACCCGCATCGCAGACCTCGACGCAGGCCCTGCACATGTTGCACTTCTCGGGGCGCTTCACCACTATCTTCTTCTCCTCTTTGGCCAGCACTCCCTTCGGGCAGACCTTGACGCAGCTCCCGCCGAGGTCGCACTTGGCGTGGTCTATCTCGATTTTGGCGAAGAACCTGTACCCCGCGCCTATGGCCGCCTGCCACTTCGCGTGCTGCTTCCCCGTTCCCAGCTCGGCGGTGGCGTAGATGAGGAGCGCCTGGTCGTCCGAGAGCTTCACGATGGGTATGAGGTCGTCCTTGATCCGGAACTTCGCGTCACCTATCGGCTCGAGGTCTCCCGAATAGACCGTGCACGGGCCCTTCTTGTTCAGCGAGTACATGATCGTGCAGCTCGGGCACCCCTCGCCGTTGCAGCTGCACTTGGACCTGAAGTTGAAGACCTCGAGGTCCGTCGGCACCGGTATCATGCTCAGCCTGTGCGCCACGACCTCATCGAACAACGGCGAGACGCTCTCGAAAGCCTGGCCCTTCTCGTCCATGATCGGGCCAAGGTGGAACTCCACGTTGTCTATGGCCATCTTCGGCACATCAGAAGTGATGACCCTCCTGAGCGCGTTCGCGAACGTGGGGTTGGTGTCCGAGATGACGAACTCCGCCTTGTTGGGCGTCATCTCCTTGATGTCGATCTTCATCCGGGATCACTCTACACTCTTCGGCCCCTTCTCCCGCCCTTCTTCTTCGTGCCGTCGTGCGGGACTGGGGTGACGTCCTCGATCCTGCCTATCCTCAGGCCCGCCCTCGCGAGCCCTCTGATGGCCGCCTGGGCCCCTGGACCGGGCGAGGCTGACTTGTTGCCTCCTGGAGCGCGGACCTTGACATGTATGCTGTCTATGCCCTTCTCCTTGGCGATCTCCGCGACCTTCTCGGCCGCCTTCATCGCGGCGTACGGGGAGGCCTCGTCCTTGGCCGCCTTGACCACCATGCCGCCGCTGGCCTTGGTTATCGTCTCGGCGCCCGTGACGTCCGTGACCGTGATTATGATGTTGTTGTAACTGGCGAAGATGTGTGCGATACCCCACTTGCCCATTCAGTTCACTCCTTGTCCTCCGGAGCTGGTTCGGCAGGGGTCGCCTTCTCGATGTCCTCTTCCTTCTCCTCCTTCAGCTCCGTCACTATGATCTTCTTCAGCTTGGGCTTCGCGACGTGGATCTCCTCCTTCGCCACCGCCTCCAGCTTCGTGCGCTCCGCCTCCTCCTTGGCCCTTATCTCGTCGGGCTTGGGGCGCATCGGGTGCAGCTCGTTGGCGACGGGCGAGGAGACATGGTACTCTATCTTGTCCTCCTCGGCCCTCTTCACGAGGTATCCTGGGATCGTCACCTTCCTTCCCGCGATGGACGCGTGTCCGTGCACGATGAACTGCCGCGCCTGCTTCGGGGTGTATGCCAGCCCCTTCCTGTACAGGATCGTCTGGAAGCGCCTCTGGAGCACCTCCTCGGTCCCCAGTGTGAGCACATCGTTGAGCGTGCTGCCCTCGGGCGGCAGGAGCGCCAGCCTGGAGCACCTGGCCAGGATCTCCTTCATCTCTATCTCGGCCTGCGGGTCCCCGGTCCTGAGCCTCGCCTGCAACTCCCTGCTCTGCTCCCTCAGCGATCTGACGAGCGACTGCGCGCGCCAGAGCTCCCTCTTGTTCTTGAGGCCGTACTTCATGAGGAGCTCGTTCTCGGCCTTGATCCTCTCGCCCTCCCACGGGTGGGCCGGAGTCTCATACTTCCTCCTGGAAAACTTCGGGTCTCCCATGGGTCACACTACTCCTTGGTCTCTTCGGGCTTGGGGCCGCCCGGCTGCTCCTTCTTCCTCATGACTCCCATGGTCATGCCGGTCCTGCCGTTGGACCTGGTCCTCTGGCCCCGGACCTTCTGGCCGGTCTCGTGCCTGATGCCCCTGTAGCACCTGATCATCTTCATCAGGTTCACGTCGTCCCTCCGATTGAGGTCGATATCGACCGCCACGAGGTGCATGTCCGCACCCGTGGACCAGTCGTTCTGCCTGTTGACCATCCAGTGTGGGACCTTCTCCGAGTACTCGGTGATGAGCTTCTCGATCTCGTCGGTCTTGGGCTCGGGCAGGTCGCCGATCTTGGTGCTCCTGGGCACGCCCACCATGCGTGCGATGACCTCGGCGCTCCTGAGTCCGACGCCCTTGATGCCTGTGAGCGCGATGACGATGTCCTTGTTGCCGTCCAGGTCCGTGTTGACCATGCGGACGATGTACCTGAAGTCCGCGCCCTTCTTCTCAACGGGCTTGTCGGCTGCCTTCTTCTCCGCGGGCTGGCCCTTCTTACCTTTGACCTGACCGTCTTTCTCCTTGGGCCCTCCCTTCGGCTTGGCCTCCTTCTCGTCCGACAACCGGCAACCTCCGCGCTAAATGCTTATATACAGCTCCAAACCAGACTGCCTCGGCAATCTGGAGAGCATCCACCCCCAGACACTATGGTGTATAAAACCCTTATGTTCTTGAACCTGCAGCGGTTAGAGGGTTTCTCAAGCATGCCAGCAGCTCATGCTTTGTCCTGCTTATCGCCGCCTTCATCCGGGTGTTTGTGTGCGTGGTTCGCGCCGTCCTTTCCGTGCTCATGCTCGTGTATGTGTGCGTGGACATGCCTTCCCTCCCGGTCTATGACCTTCGTGAGCTCGGCGACGGCCTGGTCCATCGACACCGGGAGCGACTCCACTGGGTAGCCCATGGTGCCAAGAACCCTGAACAGCTTCGAGACCGGAGGCATCTCGAGGCCCGTCGCCTCGAGCACCTCCCGGGCAGTCACCAGCTCCCTCATCGTCCCCTTCATCACGACGCCCACGTTCAGCACGAGCGCCCAGTCGACGATCTCCGCTGCGGCCTCTAGGTCGTGGGTCGCTATCAGCATCGTCCTCTTCATCGACCTCAGGAGCTTGATGAACTCCGCCCTCGCCCTCGGGTCGAGACCGGAGGTGGGCTCGTCGAGGAGCAGTATCTCGGGGTCCATCGCGAGCAGCCCCGCGATGGCCACGCGCTTCTTCATGCCGTAGCTGAGCCTGTGCGGGCTGCGCTTCCTTAGATGCTCTATGCCCGCGGCCCGGAGCCCCCTCTGGACCCTGCCCTCTATGTCGTCCAGCTTGAGGTTCCTTGGGCCGAAGGCGACGTCCTCCTCGACCGTCGGCATGAAGATCTGGTCGTCCGGGTCCTGGAAGAGAACACCTATACGCCTCCTCACGTCGTCGGCCGTATCGCGCCTGAGCTCTGTCCCGGATACACGGACCTCGCCCGCGAAGGGCGTCCGGAAGCCCGCGATCAGGTGTATCAGGGTGGACTTGCCCGCGCCGTTGGGGCCTACAACGGCCACCTTCTCGCCCTCCTGGAGGACGAGGTCGATCTCCTTCAGCGCGACCGTGCCGTCGTCGTAGGCGAAGGCGAGCTTGCGAATGTCCAGGGCTACCAGAGGGCCACCCCCGCCTGAGCGGTGGCCAGCACGGCCGAGACCGCTATCAGAGCTGCAAGGAAGATGCCGTCCCCCGCGGACAGCGTCGACCTCCTCCACGTGCTCATGTCCCCCGTGAACCCGCGACACTTGAGCCCCTCGTACACCCTGTCCGCGCGCCCGGTGGACCTGACGAGCACCATGCCCGCTGTGAAGGATAGGATCTTCAACGCGTACCTGTCGAGCAGGCTCCTGCCGCCCCCGAACCCCCTGGCCTTCCTGGCGACGCGCATCCGGGAGAACTCCTCGGAGACGACTATGATGTACCGGTAGGTGAGCATGAGCAGCGTGGCCATGACCGCTGGCATCCGGAGGCGGCGCAGGCCTCCGAACAGATCGAATGTCTCCGTACCCAGGACCAGCACGAGCAGCAGCAGGACGCACGCACTCGTCCTGCCGAGCATCGCCAGACCCTTGTCGGTCCCCGAGAACAGGAAGATCGACACGGATGCGATCGCGACGAAGGGCAGCGCCGCGGCGTAGGCCTTCGTCAATGAGAGAGAAGGCACCCGGCTCGCCGCAGCCAAGGCGACTGCGAAGGCCAGAGCCAGGACGACCAGCTCGAGCCTGGTCAGCAGCGCGATGACTATCACGCACGTGAAGACCCCGACGACCTTGGCCCTCGCATCCAGCTTCCCGAACCAGTGTGACCTCACATGCTCGTCCGCCAGCTTGAGGACGCCGCCATGACCGCGGACGTGGGCCACTATCATGCGCGATCAGCTCTTCCGGGTCTTCCATCGAAGGGACTTCATGAGCCCCAGCGCCACGAGCGCCACCACCAGGAACCCCAGCAGGCCGGCGAAGAGCGCCGCGAAGTACTCGTCACCGTAGCTGAAGGGCGCGGAGAGCACCTGCTCCTGCTCCTCGAGCTCCGCATCGGACATCGTGCGCTCGAGCCCGTCCTCGCCCTCGCTCGAGTACAGGAAGTAGAGCGGAAGGGCCAGGGCGAACACGAGCAGTATCGCCAGAGAGGCCAGCGCGAGCTTCGA
>CAZHTV010000106.1:0-4500 GCA_964535775.1 uncultured Thermoplasmata archaeon
CCATTTATACGAAGAGACCAATTCGAGCGTGCGATGTTGGACTCGAAGGAGAGCATCCGGTCGGTCGACCGGAAGAACATGATGTCCTCGGTCGAGGAGCTCCCGAAGAGCCTCTCGGACGGCCTCAGACGGGGCCGGATGTCGGGGCTTCCGAGGTTCTCACCGAGGGAGGTAGTCTTCTGCGGCGTCGGCGGCTCCGCCATCGGTGGAGAACTGCTCCACGAGTGGATAACCAGCTCCTGTCCGATCCCGTGCGCGGTCATCCGGGATTACTCTCTCCCGGCCCACGTCGGCAAGGACTCCCTCGTCATTGTCTCCAGTTACTCAGGCAACACCGAGGAGACTCTCAGCATGTTCGAGGACGCCAGGAAGAAACGCGCAAAGGTCCTGGCGGTATCCTCGGGCGGCCAGCTCGCAAAGATGAGCGAGTCCGTGGACGTCCCGTTCGTGCGTGTGCCCTCAGGACTCATGCCGAGGGCGTCCATCGGCTACATGTTCGGGGCGATGCTCGGCGCTCTGGAGAGGTCCGGGATCGTGTCCGTCGACAAGCAGGTCGAGGAGGCCATAAGGGTCATGGGGAAGACGAGAGCCTGCTGCAAGCAGTCAGTGCGCACTCAGGACAACCCCGCAAAGGTGCTCGCGCACGAGATGTACTCCCACCTGCCTGTCATAATAGGATACGGCATTTCGAAGCCGGTCGCGAAGCGCTGGGCCGACCAGCTCAGCGAGAACGGGAAGAGCCTCGCGTTCTCCCTCGATCTCCCGGAGATGGACCACAACGCCATCGTCGGTCTGGTCAAGGATCAGAGGAGCAAGGGGCTGGCGTGCGTCTTCCTGCAGCATGACGGGGCCAGCAAGCAGATGGCGAAGCGTGTCGCCGCGACGAAGGAGATGATCGCCCGGGTGGCCCCCGTGTACTCGACCGACGCGATGGGCCTCAGCCCGTTGGCGAGGATGTTCTCGCTGATCATGATGGGCGACTACGTGAGCGTGTACCTTGCAGTTCTGAGGAACGAAGACCCTTCGGCAAACGATGTCATCGACGACCTGAAGGAGATTCTGTCCGAAAAGTGATCATCTCTTCGGCGTCAGCATAAGCCGAAGTTTAGGGAGTTGGTTGAAAAAAGTGAGTCGAGAGGGTCACCGCCCTCTCTGCGTTTCCCCATCCTCTGAGAGCCTTACCAGCCCTTCCTTCCCTTTGTTCGTCACAGCGACGGCGCATGCGCGCCCCTGGCTGTTGTCAAGGCATCCGTCCCCACAGTGTGTTCATTGGATCCTCATTCGGGCAGCGGTCCTGGCCATCCCTTTCCTGGTACCGCGCTCGTCCATTGCCCCTGCGACCTTCTCGCGCACCCGGTCCCTTCCTTCCAGGTAGTACTTCTTCCTATCCTCTACCCAGGCGCTCAACGCAAGTGTCACGGCCTGGGAGATGTCGGTGGCGTCTCCGCTCGCGATGAACATCTCCACGTCCTCAGCCAGTGCCGAGGGCACTGTCGCCGAGATCCTGTCGGAGTTCCATGTGGAGCTCTCCTCGTGCAGGTAGCCAGCTATCGCCTCTCTCACTACGTCAGAAACGCTCTGGAGCCCCGCGCGCTCCCTTATGGCTTCGAGCTCCCGAAGGTCCTCTTCGGGCAATCGGATGTTGAGACGTGCGCTCCTCGTTGTCATTGAAATCTCGGTGCCTTGTATGACAGATTGTCATACATCGTATAAATAGGTTGCCTGCATATTATCGACCACCGCTTCCACTGTTTCCACTGGAGATCCCGGTGCCTCGAATGCCCGAGACGCACTCGCACCTTCCGCCCATTCCCCAGCTAAGGTCTTCTCCAAGACCCGCATCTGTGCATACTTTTTTAATGTTTGATTGGATGCCAGGAAATGTGGCACCAGCGAAGGACCTCGCCCAATCCATCCGCAACCTGACGCGCGAGCACAACAGGTGGTTCAAGGAATCCATACCGTTGATCGCCTCCGAGAACGTCATGAGCCCGCTGGCGCGCGAGGTCATGAATTCCGATCTGCACAACAGGTACGCTGAAGGACTGCCTGGGAAGAGGTACTACCAGGGGAACATCTTCGTTGACAAGATCGAATCCGTCTGCGAGGACCTGGCCAAAGAGGTCTTTGACTGCAAGTTCGCAGATGTCAGGTCTACATCGGGTACCGTCTCCAACATGGCCATACTCATGGCCCTCACGAAGACGAGGGAGAAGATGACCACCGTCGCTCTCTCCGATGGCGGCCACATCTCGCACGCCAAGATAGGTGCCACGGGCCTGAGGGGCATGAAGACCTACAACTATCCCTTCGACGAGAAGAACATGAACATAGATGTCGAGGGCGCTAAACGACTTATCAGGGAGGTCAGGCCCAGAGTCGCTCTTTTCGGCCAGTCTGTGTTCCTTTTCCCCACTCCCATCCGGGAGCTGAAGGATGCTGTGGACGAGGTTGGCTGCTCCACCTGGTACGATGGTGCTCACGTGTTGGGACTCATCGCCGGCAAGAAGTTCCAGGACCCGCTCAAAGAGGGGATCGACGTCGTTTCAGCGAGCACGCACAAGACTCTCCCAGGGCCGCAGCATGGAATCATCCTGTCCGATCTGAAGCGAGAGGGCCTCGAGACCGCTCTAAGGCGAGGTGTCTTCCCGGGCGTCACAAGCAATCACCATCTCCATTCGGTCGCCGCGCTGGCCGTGACCTTGGCGGAGACCATGGAGTTCGGCGCTGCATACGCTGACCAGACTATCAGGAACGCGAAGGCGCTCGCACAGGCACTGTACGAGCGAGGCATGGATGTGCTCTGCGAGCACCTCGGATTCACGGAGTCTCACACGCTCATAGTGGATGTTGAAGAGTACCATGGCGGCGCGAAGGTGGCGAAGTCCCTCGAGGCGGCCAACATAATCCTCAACAAGAACCTGCTCCCGTGGGACTCCGACCCCGTGAAGCCATGCGGCATCAGGATCGGCTCCCAGGAGCTGACCAGGTTGGGGATGGGGCCGAAGGAGATGGCGGAGATCGCGGAGCTGATAGCCCGTGTGGTCGTGAAAGGTGAGGCGCCCGAGAGGGTCAAGGAGGAAGTCGTCGCGTTCAAGAGGCAGTTCACGAAGGTTCGCTACTGCTTCTTCGAGGGCGAAGAGGCCTACGACTACCCGTCCTACGACGGCGATATCTAGTCTGATTCTGGCATCTCTAGATTTATAACGGGACACCTTTATTATCTGACGCGAAGGTTGGATGGCCGCCCGAACGAGACTGAATCAACTGGCTATTGGCATCGTGAATCTGCTCATCGTCGCCTTAGTCTTCACGAGCATATGGCCCTTCCCCAGCGGGAATTTCAAGGTCGACCTACCATCTGCCACCGAGATATCGTGGACATATGAGGATGGTGTCGTCCACATAATCGCCCCTGTCACCATCGACAACAAATGGATTTATGACGTCGACGACCTCTCGATATACTACATCGTCACGAACTACTCCGGTTACCGCATCGTGGAGCAGCGGATTCCGATAGGGGACATACCCGCTGGCCAGGTGACCGAGACCGCGCTCGACTTCAACTTCGACCTGTTGGAGCTCTACAACAGCGGGGCCGTCTCGATGGTGTTCAACGACGACCTCCTCAACTTCTATGTCGAGGTATCGTGCATGTACACCGCCAAGCTGATCAAGTTCTTTGCAAGCTATCAGGTCGCGGTGCCCTGGGACGCCCTGATTGAGAGTTACGGTGTGTCCGATGTCAGATATCCGTCCACGCTGCCCCTGCCGGGCGATCCCATCTCTGTGGATATCGACTACTGGCTTCACACGTCGGACCTGCTGGGCGCCCTCCCTGCGGCCCAGGTCACGATCAGGTACTACGGAAACGAGACCCTCCTGGGCACGGCTTCGACCACGATCGCCTTGGGAGGGAATCACACCGATACGATACGGATTGATGTGACGCCCGCCTACTACAGCAACTACTACGTCGAGCTCGTGATCGACGTTGCGGGGTTTGAACTACGTGAGGAAGTCACGGTCGAGGGGTGGTTGCCGTGAGGAAGAAGTCGAGAGTCTCCGATGCCATCTGGACCGCGTTCACGGAAACCATCAGGTTCGTGATCGTCCCCTATGTCCTGATCGACCTCGTAGCGAAGAATTTCCCTGGTCTCGACACCGCCTTCATGCCCCAGCTGAAGCTCTACATAATCTTCTTCGGCGTGATGATCGCCTCCGCTAGCACCCTCGAGGCGATGAACAAACCAGGGACTTTCAAGAGGATGCTCTTCGGCCTCTCGAGCCTGGCATTCGTCTGCCTGTGGCTCTTCGTGGTCTTCGGAGGAGGTATCGCGAACTTCAGATGGGGGCCGTATTTCGTCGAGTTCGACATGTCCAAGATCGTCTACATAATGCTCTTCGGCGTATCTCTGAAGACCGTGCTCGTGGTGGACACATACAGCCTCAACAGGGACCGCGTCAAGGACGAAGAGAAGCTGGAGAAGCTCAGGA
>CAZHTV010000107.1:0-4406 GCA_964535775.1 uncultured Thermoplasmata archaeon
GCGCACTCCATGTTGTGAATCGTCGCAAGGAAGCATTTCACGTCCCCGAAGGTCCGCCCTTCCTTCTCGAAGCCCTTGATGAGTATGCCCTCGGACTTCCTCAGGATGTCGAGCTTCGGCATCTCAGACTCGGGCATCCTGAGGTTCAATGTGCCCTCGAACGGTTTGAACCAGAGCTTCTTTTGGAACTGATCGGCGTAGGCCTCCTGGTTGACATAGTACTGCCCCTCGCCCAGCCCCGATGTGACCGTGCCTATTATCACCAGATGGTCCTTCATCTCGAATATCCGCTGGTAATCCGAATACTCCTTCCTGAGTAGGTCGAAGCCCTTGTCCGTGAGCTTGATGCGCTGTCTGCGGGCGCCGAGGTCGCGCTCGATCAGGCCGTCTCCCAGCAGCTCCAGTATCTTCTTCGAGGCGGACTGCTGGCTTATCTCGAGGACGTTGCCGAGCTCGCGCGAGGATATCGCGATGTAATCGTGGACGCCCCCCATGAGCGCTATGTGCTTAAGGGTGGCAATCTGCTTCTCATGCATGGCGGGGCTCGGATAGGGCAGGCATCATAATAACATTTCGTCGGGGGTGTGGCTAGAAATCGTCGAGAACCAGATATCGTTCTCCCCGCAGCCTGAGGACAGGTATCCTCCTCCCTCTCAGACGGCCGATCAACTCCTTGTCGTTAGTCAACACGGCCGCAGACCGCTGCTCTGCAATCGACATCACAGCCTCGTCTCCCCGCAGCTCGGTCTCGACGATTTGGTATCTCCTCGCGAGCATGAGCGCCGCCCTCGCGTTCTTGTCGGGCAAACCCGCAAGCTCTCCTAGGACCGAACTGGGAACGAAAACCGGGACCTCGCCGAGAAGCCGCTTGAGTTCGATGTCCAGGTTGAGCCGGAACTGAAAGGGCATCAGAAGGGCGTTCGCGTCCAGAACCACTGCCTTGGCAACCACCGAGACCACCAGGCTACTCCACAACGCCGTAGCCGATGAGCCGCCACTTGCCCGCTATCCTCCTCGATATCGCGACCCTCTGGCCCTTCTCGATGCACACGGGTATCTTGAGGCTCACCTCTGCGGAGTCGGACCGGCCGCTGGTGATCACCCCGACGGTCGTCGCAGTGCCAACGCTGAGCATGAGAGGCTCGTTCGTCTTGAGGCTGTCCACAGCGAGCTCGGAGGACACGCCCACCACGCGCTTCATGAGCTCCGTCCTGAATGTGACGTCGGTCACCATCGGGGGCAGCGTTCCTGGGACGCCGGCCAACCTCCCCACGAGGGAATCGGACTTCGTGATGCTGGGGTCCAGCCCTGTGCCTATGGCGATCAGGCCGCCCGGATGCGCCGTCTCGAGCTGCAGGCCGCCTGCATAGAGCGAGCGGACTTTCGTGACCATGGGCTCCCGGGTCGTCTTGCTTCCTGACTCGACCTTCCTCCCTGGAGCGATCTCGACCTCGTCCCCGATCTTCAGCTTGCCCTGGGTAAGAGTGCCGCCTATGACGCCGCCCTTGAGGTTCTTGATCTGAGTGCCAGGCACGTTGATGTCGAACGACCTCGCGACGAACATCTTCGCGGGCTTCGACTTGTCCCACTTGGGCGTCGGGATCTTCATCTCGATCGCCTGTATGAGCATGTCTATGTTCACGTCATGGTGCGCCGAGATCGGTATGATCGGAGCCTTCTCGGCGACTGTTCCCTTGACGAACTCCTGTATCTCCGCGTAGTTCTCGCGCGCCTGCGCGGCAGTGACGATGTCTATCTTGTTCTGGACGACTATTATCTTGTCAACACCTATGATACTGAGGGCCATCAGGTGCTCCCTGGTCTGGGGCTGTGGGCATTTCTCGTTAGCGGCGACCAGGAGCAACGATCCGTTCATGATGGCCGCGCCGGAGAGCATCGTGGCCATGAGAGTCTCATGACCTGGAGCATCGACGAACGAGACGGACCTCAGAAGCTCGCACTCGCCCTCGCAGTTCGGGCAGGTCGGCTGGTTCGTGTAGCACTGCGGCCCTTTGCAGTCCTTGCACTTGTAGAATGCGACATCGGCATAGCCGAGACGGATCGAGATGCCCCGCTTGACCTCCTCTGAGTGCCTGTCTGTCATCTCCCCGGTCAGAGCTTTCGTCAGCATCGTCTTGCCATGGTCGACATGGCCGATCATGCCGATGTTCGTCTCTGGCTGGGTCGGAACATTCATTACTACTTCTTCTCCTCTTTCTTGGCCAGCTCGGAGATGGGCTTCATGCCGTGCTGAGTGACCTTCATGTTGATCTGCAGCGTGTCGGGCGAGATAGTGTTCCCGCGCACGTTCTTCCTGCGCCTCAGGCCTCCCTTCTTGGAGTTGAAACCCGTGCCCTTCGACATCAGGAGCTTCTTCCGCCTCGGCCCGGGCAAGTCCTTCCTCATCGGGAACCCGTCCTTGTCGCTCCCGCCTGTGATCTGAAGCTTGAACCCAGGAAGACCGACGAATATCCCGTCCACTACATCGCCTATCTTCTTGCCTATGAGCGAGTTAGCGTGATGGCCCGAGACAGGCAGCTGGTATGTCTTCCCATCTTTTGGATCGCTTACGACGGCTTTGAACTCTGCCAAACAATCCACTCCGGTGTGCAGCAGGCCTATTGCGAAAGGAGTTAAATAGGTTTCGGAATTGGCAATGAGACTCTGGCGCATCCAGATTCGTGCATGTACGTCGTCACGATTATGCGGAGTCGATGCCCTCGCGGGACCAGAGGCGACTCACTTGAAGCAGATAACCAGGGACGTCCTGAAGCATATGATGGACTCGAGGACGGACTTCGTGCTCATCGATGCGAGAGGACACGAATCGTATGAGAAGGAGCACATTCCGGGCGCGATATCCTTGCCTTCCGGCCACATCGGAGGTCGTCTGTTGAGGGATCTCACGAAGGGCCGAACCTATGTGACTTACTGCTCCGGCTGGAAGTGCGAGGCAAGCACGGTTGCGGCGAAGAAGCTGGATAAACTCGGGTTCAAGAAGGTCTTGGAGTTCAAGGGCGGCCTTGAGGACTGGAAGTCCGCAGGCTATCCGACAGAGAAGGGCGCCTAGGCTCCCCAGAAGGGTTTCTCCTTCCTCTTTATCTCCTTGACCTTTTCGAGGACCTCGACCTCGTCCTGCTTGAGTCCGAACTTCGCGAGCTCGGAGACGTGCCCCTCGGGGATGTCCACGAGCAGGACGTCCTCGACATCTATCTGTCGCCCTACTGTCGGCTCGTCGATGGCCACCGCGACCTCCTGGCCGGCGATAGCCTCCTTTAGAGAGGACTCCCCGCTCCTTATGCTCTTGATTTTACCCACAGACCGGCCATCCAACTTCATGAGCCCTTGGCCAGGCCTTATCCTGCCGGCCAGGATTCTCACGCCCACGATCGCTGGCTTGCTCACCCTGAACACGTGGTCCCGCATGATTATGATCTTGCCCGGGAAGACTACCTCGAGCCTCCGGTCCACCTCGATCTGGGCTTTGCGTTCGACGCACCATTTCTGGTAGTCCTCGAGCAGCCGGTACATCACGTCGTTCTCGAATATCCGGACGTCGAGCTCGCGGGCCTCCGCCCTCGCGTCATCGTTGACGTCCACATTGAATGCGAAGATGGCCCTGTGGAGAGGGTTCTCGAAGTGGGACGCCTCGACCACATCCTTCCGGCTCACGTTTCCGATGTCTATCTTCCTGATGAGCAGTTCGCTCTTCTTGCACTCGAACGCGAACGCCTCCAGGGACCCTATCGCATCGCCCCTGACAATGATGCCCTCCTCGGCAAGCTCGGCCTTGATCTCGCTCTCTTTGTATATCTCTTCTTTGAGCTGTTCGAGGTCGTCCGCCACCACCCGGACCGTCCCGCCCGCCATCGCGCTTTCCAACCCCTGGGCGATGATCCGTATTCCAGCGGCGGCCGAGACCTCCTTGACCCGGTCGAACCGCTGAGTCGGGTCGCGAATCTCGTCCAGAGCCTTCGGCCTCTGGAGGCCTTTGACCTTGGTGACTATGGGCTCCCCGCGCACGGACGAGACGACAATCTGATTGCCGACTCTGATCGTGCCCCTGTAAATGATGGAGTCGATCGCAGTGCCGATGCCACGCTCCTCCTTAACCTCGAGCACCGTCCCCTCGCCAGGACCCTCCTCCGTTCTGAGCTCGTCTTCCAGGAACTTCTGGGCCAGGCCCACAAGTGTCAGCAGAAGGTCAGGGAGCCCCTCACCATACTTCCCGTTGACGGGGATGATGGCGACGGACTTGGTGAAGTCCGTGATCTTATCGAACCTGTCCGCGCTGAAACCCGTCTGGTCGAATATCTTGCCAGAGAGGTTGTATATCCGCTCGTCGAGCTCAGCGACCACTCGCGGGTCCTGCTCCGACAGCGACTGGCCGATGGGCATCATCCCGT
>CAZHTV010000108.1:0-4360 GCA_964535775.1 uncultured Thermoplasmata archaeon
TTCCCCGTCCTCACTACCCAACCGGTGATGCCGACATCGGTCGAGAATTCCTCTGCCATCACCTGCTCGGTGTACGGTCCCCTCGAGACGGCCGGCGAGATGATCTTCCTTTCGTGGTCGACGCGGTAGAACGTGAGTTCGTCGTACCATACGACCTCCCTGAGCTTGTCGGCCACGAGATCGTAGATGCTGCTGGTCTCGATCTGCCTCTGCATGGAAACTGCCGTCTCCAGAAGGGTGAGCTGCGAGTGAACCCTCTGGTTGAGGGAGGTGAGTAGGTTCGCGTTCTCCAGGGCGATCGCCGCGTGGTCCGCCAGTGACGATAGGAAGAGCGCATCGCCTTTGGTGAAGGGCTTTCCGCCGATCTTGTTGTATACGTTGACCACCCCGATGCCCCTTCCCTCGATCGTCAGCGGGGCGCTGACTATGGACTTTATATCGAACTGCTTTGCGTCCCTCTCGCTCGCGTTAGGGTCCGCCATGTAGTCGTTCGCGACCTCGGCCTTGAGCGACCTCAGCGCCCGGCCCGTCACGCCGCGGTCCGAGTAGAACCGCATCTCCGACATCTTGCTCTTGTCGAACCTGTAGAATGCGACGAAATCGAGCCTCTTCCCGGTCGCGTCCACGAGCGCCACCGCCGCCTTCTCAGCCTTGAGCAGGGTCGCCGCGTCCCTGGCCACCTGCTCGAGTATGACATTGGGCTCCAGTCTGTAGGATATCTGCTTGCTTATCCTGTCAAGGATGGACAGCGCTGTCTCGCGTTCCTTGGACTCTGTGAACACCCGGGCGTTGACGATCGAGGTCGCGAGCATGTCGCCCAGCATCTCGACCGTCGTCACATCGTTCTTCGTGAAGGCGTCCTTGAGGTCGCTCTGGACATCCAGCACGCCCAGTATCTCACCTCTGAAAGTGACGGGGACGCACAGCTCGGACTTGGTGCCGATCAGATCCTTTCGGACGTACCTCGGGTCCTGGTCGACATCTCCGCTGACGAGCGTCTCACCATAGTAGGACGCGTTCCCGATGAGCCCCTCCTTCAGTTTCTGACGCATGTCCTTGGGAACGGAATCCATCTGCCAGCCATAGCCCGATTTGAAAAACACGTCGCCTCTCTCCCTGTCCATCATCATGAAGGCGACATGCTTGTACCCGAACCCCTGGGCGATCGACTTAACGAACTCCGCGATGAGCTCGTCCAAGTCCAACAAGGAGGTGACCACGCGGCTTATCTTGTTGATGGTGGTCAGTTGGCTGACCTTCCTGGCCAGCTCGATCGTCCTGGCCTCCATCTTGGCCTCGAGCTCCTTCAGGTACTTCTCGTACTCGACCTTCTCGCTCCTGACCCTCGTGACATCCTGGAGTATGCCCACGACGCCGATGTTGATCCCCTGGTCGTCCCTGACGGGTTTGGCCTCCACGTATGTGTAGTACCTGGTCCCGTCCCGTCTAAGCCCGGTCATCTCACCGTGCCATCCCTCAGTGGAGGCGGCATGCATTATGGCCTGGATCGTGCTCCCTGAGGGGCCGAGTCTACGACCGTCAGGAACCCTCAGCGTGCCGGAGCCGTGCTTCTCGTCGTACCCGGTGAGCATGATGTACGCCTTGTTCACGTACAGCAGGTTGCCTTTGAGGTCAGCAACACAGACCGCCTCGGCCATCTGGTCAAAGGAGACTGCGAGCATCTTCAGCCTGTTCTCCTGGTCCAGTCTCTCCGTCAGGTCGTGCCTGACGCAGACCCAGAAAGGTTCCTGCGTCGCCTCGTCGACGTACTTGGTGACAGTGAACTCGAGGGTCCTTCCGTCCTTGTCCTTCGCGACCCTGACGTAAGGGCCCTTGTCGAAGTCCCAGTCGCTCTTCACGGGACACTGGGCGCATATCTCAGGCGATGCGAGAGGGCCTTCGGAGCATTTCGTCCCCCTGATGTCTCCGAAGACGGACCTCAGCGTCCGGTTGAGGAACACGACCCTAAGGCTCTTGTCGACGACGGAGATGGGTTCTGAAATGGCGTCGAGAGCCGCGAACTTGCTGCTATCCGCTAGTGGAGTCTCAGAACGATCGTCGCCGAGTTGGGGGGTGCTCGACTTGGCCGGGTTGTCCATCCTGTGGTGACCCCGCAGCGCGTCATTGAACTGCCCTGTCCATAAATGTTTCGCGAACGGAGTCCAGACATGATAGCGAGTCCGTCCTTGACACGTCTCTCGGTCGCGCTGGCCAATAGCTTTAACTAGGCCATGGGCTATGGAACCACGATGGTCTCAGAAGAGCAGTTCGACTACGAGGCCCTCCTGGACAGGGCCAAGAAGAAACTGCCCCACACGCTCGAAGCGCACGACAGGTTCCAGGTGCCGGAACCCGATGTCATGATCGAGGGGAAGAGCACCGTGATCAGGAACTTCGGGGACATCGTGGACGCGCTCAGGCGCGAGCCGAACCATCTCCTCGGATACCTCCTCAGGGAGATCGGCACTGCCGGCACACTCGAGGGCCGGAGGATGATATTCAAGGGCAAGGTGGGCACTGCGCAGGTCGCCGAGAGGATCAAGAGCTACGTGGACGAGTACGTGCTCTGCTCGGAGTGCAACAGGCCGGACACGAAGATCGTCAAGGACGACAGGATCCTCATTCTTGTGTGCGAGACTTGCGGTGCGCACCGGCCCGTCCACGTGAAGAAACAGGTCAAGAGCACCGAGGAGGCAAAGGAGATAGAGGCTGGCAAGGTGTACGACCTGATGATCGAGGATGTCGGAAGAAAGGGAGATGGCATTGCCCGGAAGGGCAACTTCATCATCTACGTGCCCGGGACCGCGAAGGGCACCCAGGTCAAGGCCAAGATCGAGAAGGTATCGGGAACGGTCGCGTTCGGAGTGCGGACGAGCTGACAGGCCTACGGCATGTTTATCCTTGCCACGAATGAGGTCCTTGCGGACCCGCCCACCTCCACGCGTCTTATGGCCCCGCCTCTCTTGTCGACCCTCACATGGATCCTGGACGGCCTGCCGAGCCAATGGCCCTGCTCGACGATCATGTCCTCGAATTTCTCCCTCGGGATGAACTCATGCTCGACCAGGAACGCACCCAGAGCACCTGCGGGCATGCCGGACGCAGGGTCCTCTAGCGGACCGGGGGACGGCATGAAGAAGCGTGCGTGCACGGTGGACCCTTCCGAGAGCACACTCCACGAGTATGCCAGCAGACCTGCGACGTCCAGCTCCTTGCACAGCGCATCGATCTCGTCGCGCCTGGGCATGAGCTGGCCGATCACGTCGACGGATCGAACCGGAACCAGGAGGCAAGGCATTCCGGTGGAGGCCCGGGTCATCGGGAACCTGTCGTAAAAGAGCGCATCGACCCCGACGCCGATGGCGCTGGCGACCTCCTTCACATCGCCTTCACGGGCGAACATCGGCCTCTTCTGTGTCATCCACACCCTAGCGGGTCCCTCGACGCTGCCCTCGACCGAGACCGGGAGCACGCCTACCTGGGTCTCGGATCTGTGCTTCCCGGAGGGGGACGAACCGAACGCTCGTCTTTCGGCAAGACACCACACCGCCCCTATTGTCGCGTGGCCGATCAGGGGCTCCTCGCCGAAGGGCGTGAAGAACCGAAGCCTCATGTCCGCCTTCTTCGACCTGAGTACGAAGACGGTCGGCGGCGACCCCAGCTCCGAGGCGATCCTCTGCATCTGCACCTCGTCGACTGAGTCCGCGCTGGGCACGACGTTCACAGGGTTGCCCATGTAGAGCTCCTCGGTGAACACGTCGACCCTGACCAGCTCCAGCTCGGCCATGACTGATGCACGGCCATCCCCCTATTTGGAGCTTGTTCTCCGCCGAGATGCGGTGCACAAAGTATTTCTAAAGGACTTCTGAATAGCGGGGCGAATGGACGCCTCGGTCCGGACCTCAGTGATCATGGGGCTTGTTTTTGTCGTTGCCCAGCTCGGGGCCCTGTTGATGGCGTGGGCGTTCCTGGGACCAGAGTGGCAGTTCTTCGAGGACCCCAACGACCCGCTGATACCGATATACTACATACTCGCAATCGTGCTCTTCACATTCGGCATACTATATGTAATAAAGAAGCGGCGCGAGAACGTCGTGCGCATGGTGTTCCTCGGGGCCGTCGCCTACACGATATTCTTCGTGATACTGCTGATCGCTTCAGGATTCGTCGGAGGCGTTCTGCCGCTGATAGTCTCGCTCGCGCTGACGGCCTTCGTGACGTACTACCTCGTGAGGAAACCCGAGTGGTATGTGATAGACGCCGCCGGTGTGCTCATGTCGATAGGCATCATCGGGATATTCGGGATCTCCCTGGGCATCCTTCCGGTGTTCGTCCTGCTGATAGTGCTCGCCGTCTACGA
>CAZHTV010000109.1:0-4267 GCA_964535775.1 uncultured Thermoplasmata archaeon
ACCTTTTCCATAGTCGCGCGGGACAAGAAGACAGGGGACCTCGGTGTCGGGTCGGCCACGGCGGCGCCCTGCGTGGGCGCACTCCTGCCCTTCGCGGAAGTCGACGTGGGTGCGATAGCCACTCAGGCCTGGGTGAACGTCAATCTCGGCTACCAGGGCCTTGCCCTTGTCAGGATGGGGCTGTCAGTGAAGGCCGCGCTCGAGAGTCTGCTGTCGGAAGATCCCGGAAGGGAGAGGAGGCAGGTGATAGGCGTCGACTCCACGGGCTGTTTCGGGTTCACGGGCAGTGAATGCACCAGCGAGAAGGCGCACTTCATCTACGATGACTTCGCGGTGGCTGGCAACATACTGACGAGCGTCGCCGTCCTGAGCAGGATGGAGGAATCATTCAGGAGAGCGAAGGGGGAACTCTCGCACAGGATACTGTCCGCGGTACGGGCGGGGCAGGAGGCAGGCGGGGACAGAAGGGGGAAGATGTCCGCCACACTACTGGTCGCTTCCCGCAGGCCGAGGATCTACCACAACCTCAGGGTAGACTTCAGCAGCGACCCCGTCGGCGACCTCGTTGCTCTGTATGACAGATGCAAGCGCCTGCAGGATGAGTTCGGGGAGGACGAGGACGGGGAGGTCCTGACTTACAAGGTGGCCAGGACCACTAGATGAGCCCAGTCCTCTTAGGAGACGGCGAGCTGGGTGCTGCGTGATTCAGTCCACAACAGCGTTATGTGTCGCCCCGGAATACATTTATAGCGAAATCAAATTCACGGGACATCCAGAGCGAAGAGGTCACTAGAGACACTTCGGCCTCGGTGGCTCGGTGATGAGGGATGACCGACAACACAAGTTGTTGAGGGGGAATTGACCGATGGTGTTATTGGAAGTGGACGGACTCAAGACTTACTTCAAGACCCAAGAAGGCACGCTGAAGGCGGTCGACGATATAAGCTTCAACCTGGAGCGAGGCCAGGCCATGGGGCTGGCGGGTGAATCTGGGTGCGGCAAGACCACCGCCGCCCTGTCGATCATGAAGCTCCTGCCAGCGAACGGCTTCATAGCAGGCGGAAGCATCAACTTCATGGGCCAGGACATGTCCAAAGTCACGGGGGACAAGCTCAGGGCCATCAGGTGGAGGGACATATCCATCATTTTTCAGGGCGCCATGAATGCGCTGAACCCTGTCAAACGGGTCGGGGACCAGATAGTGGAGCCGATCCTGCTCCACGAGAGGGTGGACGAAGAAGTCGCCGTCAAGAGAGTCAAGGAACTCTTCGAGCTTGTGGGCATAAACCCGAACAGGATAAGGGAGTATCCCCACGAGTTCAGCGGAGGCATGAGGCAGAGAGTCATGATCGCCATGGCCCTGGCCTGCAGGCCGAAGCTCGTCATCTGCGACGAGCCCACCACCGCCCTCGACGTCATGATCCAGGCCCAGATATTGACGCTGCTCAAGAACCTGCAGCAGGAGCTGGAGCTGGCCATGATCATCATCTCGCACGACCTGTCTGTACTGGCGGAGACATGCGACCTCCTGTCGATCATGTACGCGGGCAAGATAGTCGAGAGGTCATCCGCGGTCGAGGTTTTCGCGAACCCGCAACACCCGTACACGAAGGGGCTGATCGCCGCCTTCCCGAACATCAAGGGCGACCGGAAGATGCCCGCTTCCATCGCCGGCAACCCCCCGAACCTGATCAGAACCCCTAGCGGCTGCAGGTTCGCGGACAGATGCTACATGAGGCAGGACAAATGCGTTCAGGAAGAACCACCTCTTGTGGAGGTGCTCCCGGGGCACTTCGCGGCCTGTCATTTCGTCAAGCCGAGGGGGGTGTGATCGATGCCAAAGGATCTGCTGCAGGTGAACGACCTACAGGTCTGGTTCCCGGTCAGGCGAGGGTTTATCGAGAGCCTTACATCCAAAGAGCAGAAGTATGTGAAGGCGGTCGATGGCGTCTCCTTCGCGATCAAGGAGAGGGAGATATTCTGCCTGGTCGGGGAGTCGGGCTGCGGCAAGACGACCACAGGCAAGGCTATCCTGAGGCTGGTGGAGCCGACGGGCGGAGACGTCCGGTACTACGGTTCGGGCCTCAGCGCAGCCAAGATGAAGGAGGCCGTGGAGAGGTCCGTCTCGAAGAAGCTCATGACAGCGAAGGAGGGAGAGGAGGCCCTTGCGGCCGGAACCGTGGATGTCAGGAAGCTCACTAAGGACAAGATGAAGATGCTCCGGCAGAAGATGCAGATGATCTTCCAGGACCCGTACGAGTCCCTCAACCCCAAGCAGTCCATCTACGACATCGTCGCGGAACCGCTGGTGGTCAACAGCCTCGGCGCGAACGAGGCGGATAGGGAGAAGAGGGTGGCCAAGGCGCTCGAAGACTCCGGCCTCAGGCCCCCGAAGGACTTCATGTGGAGGTACCCGCACGAGGTCTCCGGAGGTCAGAGGCAGAGGGTCGGCATTGCGGGCGCGCTGGTGCTCGAGCCGCAGTTCCTGGTCGCGGACGAACCCGTCTCCATGCTCGACGTCTCAATCAGGTCCGAGATCCTGAAGCTGATGCTGGACCTGAGGGACAACAAAGGCCTCACCTATCTGTTCATCACGCACGACCTGAGCGTGGCATACGTGTTCAGCGACAGGATAGGGATCATGTACCTCGGCAAGATAGTCGAGCTCGGGCCCACCGAAGAGGTCATCAAGAAGCCGATGCACCCCTACACCAAAGCGCTCATATCCGTCGTCCCGAAGCCCGACCCGAGGATGAAGACGGAGAAGATCATCCTCAAGGGCGAGCGGCCAGATCCGGCGCACATACCGCCCGGCTGCAGGTTCCACCCGAGGTGCCCGTATGTGATGGAGAAGTGCAAGGTCCAGGAGCCCGACCCGATATATGTCGCACAGGAGCATTGGGTGTCATGCTGGCTGGCAGCCGGCGAGGGCAAGGCGGAATGAGACCTAGGGCGAGGGAAACCGGCATCTGGTTCGGGGAGGTACCCCATGGCCCAAGGAACATGCTGACGGATGTCCCCGGGGTCAAGGTCGGGCACTGCTCCATAATCAGGGGGAACGGCCCTCTCAGGCCCGGTGAGGGGCCCGTGAGGACGGGCGTGACCGCTATCCTCCCGCACGACGGGAGCATGTATGAAAGGCCCGTCAAGGGCACGTACTTCGACTTCAACGGCTGCGGAGGCCTCGGAGGCGCCCTGCAGATACGCGAGTTCGGTTTGATAGACACGCCCATAATGCTGACCAACACTATGTCCATGGGCACTGTCTCAGACGCACTCATCAGGTACATGATCAAGCAGAATCCAGGCATAGGCGTGACCAACGACACCGTCATACCGATAGTCTCAGAGTGCGACGACAGCCACCTGAGCGACTCGCAGGGGCTGCATGTGAGGGACGAGCATGTCCTCGCCGCCCTCATGTCCGCCGGGTCCGAGGTCCACGAGGGCTCAGTTGGAGCCGGCACGGGCATGGTCTGCCACGACTACAAGGGCGGGATAGGGACCTCGTCCAGGGTCGTGTCCACGCCTGTGGGGAAGTACACCGTAGGCACTCTGGTGTTGACCAACCACGGGGACTGGAGTGAGCTGACGATTGACGGCGTGCCCGTGGGAAGCATCTTAGGCTCGCCCCCGACGACGAGGGAGGAGCACGGGTCGATCGTGATGGTGGTGGGCACCGACGCTCCGGTCGACTCCAGACAGCTGCAGAGGATTGCGAGGCGCGCAGTCATGGGCCTTGCGGTCACGGGCTCTGCATCGCACACCGGCAGTGGAGACATCGTCCTGGCATTCTCCACGGCAAACGTCGTGGAGCGGTTCGCCAACAACGGCCTCGTGACGGAGAAGCTCATGGCGGACTTGGACATCGACGGTCTGTTCAGGGCGACCGTCGACTCGACTGCAGAGTCCATCATCAACTCGCTCTTCAAGGCCGAGACCATGGAGGGCAGGGATGGCAACATGGCGTTGGCCTTGCCCATAGACCGGACGCTCGAGGTGCTCAGGGAGCACGGCCGCCTCAGGGGAAGATGAGATCGTCTGGATAGTTATTTGGATGAGGAGGCGCATCTGCCCGGAGACATCGCGGTAGGAGATGTGAGGACTCAGATGGCATCAGGCCGTAAGGACGATTTGGCCAGGGTCCTGCGGGCAGTGAAGAAGGCGGAGATCGAGAGACTCGTCAAGGACCTCGTCAGGATACCCAGCCACTTGGACGTCCCCACCCAGGAGAAGGAGGTCGCAGAGCATCTCAACGAGTTCCTTC
>CAZHTV010000110.1:0-4230 GCA_964535775.1 uncultured Thermoplasmata archaeon
GAGAACAACACGACAGAGGTCGGACCGTAGGTCCTGGAGGGTTACGAACCCACAGACCACAGGAAAACGACGTAGGTTCACCAGATGCCGACCTTGCGGTCTTCACCCTTTGAAAACCCGATCTGAGACGAGCCGGATATCCTTGCGTCCCAGATACATCATCAGCATGCTTCCAAGTACGAGCATCAGCGCCTTCGACAGGAGAGGTTCTCCCCCAACATCCGTCAGAGGAGAGAACGCAACAGCAAACAGGGCAACTGACGGGACTATTGCGACGAGTACTTTCGCTATCCTGACGTGGAGAACTGCGTTCGCCACGACCATCGAGCTCCCCACGTGAATGCCGTAGGACACTGCGAACGCCATGCCGAGTCCGGCGGGACCGTAGGAGGGCGTCAGGATCAGCATAATGATCACGAACAGCGCAGCCCAGATCATGTTCAGACCGAGGCCTACCCACATCCTTCCCAGACCGGCTATTGCAGCGCCGATAGGAGTCGCCACAGCGCAGTAGTAACAGGCAGCTACCATCAGATACGCCGCATCGCTGGCATCCGAGTAGCTCGACCCATACATGATATCGATGACCTCGCCGGAGAACAGTGCCACGGCGAAGAAGAGGGGGAAGAACAGGAAGGACACTGTCCTGATGGATCCCGAGATGAGCGTACCGATGCTTTCCTTCGAGTGCACGCTAATCTCAGACACCCTAGGGACGAGCGGTATGGAGACGGAGGTGGCCAGCATGTTCAGGCCCTGGAAGAACACAAAGGCCACACCGAAGTGCCCCATCGCTACAAAGCCGGATTCGAGAGTGAGGACGGTGTTTCCGAACCAGATGATAGGTATGACCATGACTGCGGACATGACCGACGGCACTGCGAAGGACAGCAACATCTTCGAATGAGGGAGCTCGCTGCTGACATCGATCCCGCTCTTCAGCGGAAAACCGGTCCTCGACAGCCTGTACATGGACAGCATGGCAACGATGATCTGCGCACAGAACAACCCTATGAACGCGGCCTTGACGCCCATGGTGGGAAGCAGCATCACGATGATGCTCAGGCTGATGGCAGGCGCGGACACCTGCATCGCAGACATGAGCTTCAGACGCTGGTTCCCCTGGGCAACGCCCGACATGAGTATCAAGATCGCGTGGCTGAACGCGACCATGGCGGAATACGGAATCAGGTCAGCGACTTCCGGCTCCTCGTACAGCCCGTTGCCTATCAGGTCGGCTAGGAAGAAGTACACGACCGCGGTCACCGTCGCGAAAAGGAGAATGAGCCTCAGGCCGGCCCTGGCGAACTTCAATGCCAGGTTGAAGTCCCGGACGATGTACTCCGCCACGAACTTGGCGACCGCCGTACCTATGCTGAAGCTCGAGAACAGGACCGCGATGCTCTGAAGGCTTATGGTGATGGAGTAGAACCCGAACTCATGGACCTCGACCGAGCGGGCGATTATGACGGATGTGAAGAACGTCAGGAGACCGGCGAGGGCCAAGGAGATGGCTATCATCATGCTTCCGCGGACGAGGCTGGGACGATTGCCGTTCATTTGACCCTACTTCCCGGGTATAACCCTGAATTCAGTAATATGACTATGGCCGCAGCATACGTTCGAGATGCGCGCCAGTGATGAGACTCTGGTCTAGAGATACAGGACCGTGTTCTCCCCCACGACCAACCGCTCCCCCTTCGGGAGCAGACCATTCGAGCTGAGTATCTTCGACTCCTTCCCGACCATGCTTCTGACGAACTTCCGCTCGACGTTTACGGTGGAACCCTCCATGACTATCGAATCGTCGATCTCAGCGGTGGCGATTTGGCACCCGTCGCCTATGGCGGTGTAAGGGCCTATGTACGCATTCGGGCCAATCCTGCAGTTCTCACCGATTATGGCAGGGCCCCTCACGACCGACCGCCCCATTATGACCGTGCCCTTGCCGACCTTGACCCGACCCACGACAGTTGCACCATCCTCCACCCTCCCCTCGTTCCTCTCCTCGATGCCGTCCAGGATGAGATGGTTCGCCTCAAGGATGTCCTCCGGCTTCCCCGTGTCCTTCCACCAGCCCTCGACATGGTGCGGGACCACCCTGTGTCCTTCCTTGATGAGCAGGGTGATCGCATCTGTGATCTCCATCTCGTTCCTCCAGGAAGGCCTCAGCTTCGGATACACTCTGAAGAACGATGCATTGAACGCGTAGACGCCTATGACCGCCAGATTCGACTTGGGCTCCTTCGGCTTCTCGACGCACCTCAGGACCGTCGTTCCGTCCTCGGACATCTCGGCGATCCCGTACCTCTGCGGTTCCTTCACGGGCATCAGCGAAATGACGCAGTCCGCCTGCTCATCGACCATCTTCCTCGGGATCGCCTCGATCCCGCTCTTGAGCAGGTTGTCGCCGAGATAGACGATGAACTGCTCTTCGCCCATGAACTCCTTGGCGCAGTTGATCGCGTGGGCTATGCCCTTTGGCTCCCCCTGGACTATGTAGGTGAACCGCACGCCGAACCTCGACCCGTCGCCCAGGAACTCCTGCACCTTCTCGGGCATCACGTTCCCCAGGATGATGCCGATGTCCTTGATGCCAGCGTCCCTCAGGTCCTCTATGCAGTACAGTATGTTCGGCTTGTTCGCTATCGGAATGAGCTGCTTGGGGCCCGTGTGAGTGAGCGGGCGGAGCCTCGTCCCATACCCGCCAGACAGGACTAGACCTTTCATGGAATCAGTCGCCTCTCGCGCTGCCAATCTCCTGCTCGGAAAGACGCCATATCGATATTTAACTGCTTCTCGGGCTTGCGTCCTAGCCATACATGACCTTTGCGCCCCGGACCCTCACGAGGCATAACTAGCTGGAACTGGGCCCCTTGGCGTGACTTTGGGATGCCCCGGAAGGCGCTGACGGACGGCGTGAGTATTTTATCGTGGTGAACGTCATTATAGGCAGACCAGGCATGATAATCTCAAGGACGCCTCTCAGGGTCAGCTTCGCAGGCGGCGGGACGGACATCAGGGATTACTACCGCACAGGCCACGGGGCGGTCGTGAGCTGCGCCATCAAGAAGTATGTATATGTCACGGTCAACAAGCGCTTCGATGACGACATAAGGGTGAGCTACTCCAAAACCGAGATAGTCGACTCCGTGGACAAGCTCGAACACGGCCTCGTTCGGGAGGCCCTGAGAAAGGTCGGGATAAGGAACGGCATCGAGATCACCACAATTGCGGACATCCCCTCCAAGGGCACGGGCCTGGGCTCCTCGTCCGCAATAACCGTCGGCCTTCTGAACGCCCTCTACGCCTTCAAGGGCCACAGGGCAGGCCCGAAGAAGCTCGCTGAGGAGGCATGCGAGATCGAGATCGAGAAGCTCAAGGAGCCGATAGGCAAGCAGGACCAGTACATCGCTGCCCATGGGGGCATACAGCACATCAAGTTCAATGCTGACGAGACTGTGGTCCTCGACCCCGTGATATGCCCTGCGAAGACCAAACGGGAAATCGAGAATCACCTGATGCTGTTCTACACCGGCAAGACCAGGCAGGCGAAGGACATCCTCTCGAAGCAGAGGAAGAACTCGAGCGCGAACAAGGCGGTCTTGGACAAGATGCGAGACCAGGCAGACAAGTTGCTCCAGGACCTCGCAGCCCTCCAGGTCGGGAGACTAGGCGAGGCGCTCAGGGACGGCTGGGAGCTGAAGAAGTCGCTCGCGCATGAGATCACCAACTCGGGCATAGACACGATGTACAGCAAGGCCCTCTCTGGAGGGGCTGTCGGCGGAAAGATCACGGGCGCGGGCGGCGGAGGCTTCCTGGTGCTGTTTGTCACTCCTGAGCACCAGTGGTCCGTCAGAAACGCTCTGGGGGGTTTAAAAGAAGTCGAGTTCAAGCTGGAGCCTCAGGGCTCGAAGATAATCTATGTGGGAGATGACTACTGATGGGAGACATCGATTCCAGAGCAGTGAAGTACATAGAGGAAGTCGCGAAGACACTCGCGAGGATGGAGAAGGATTTCCCCTTCAAGATGAACGAGATAGTCACCGTCCTGGTCAAAGCAAGGGACACCGGCAGGAGGGTTTACACCTGCGGGAACGGAGGCAGCGCCTCAACCGCGTCGCACATGGCCTCCGACCTGAACAAGGGCGCGAACAGGGAAGATGCTCCCAGGTTCAGGGCGGTCGCCCTCACTGACAACATACCGGCGATGCTCGCATGGGCCAACGA
>CAZHTV010000111.1:0-4219 GCA_964535775.1 uncultured Thermoplasmata archaeon
GCGGACCTCGAGATATCCGCCAAGGGCGACATCGAACACCACCTGGTAGAGGACGTCGCCATCACTCTCGGGAGGGCCTACAGGGAGGCCATGGGCGAGATGCCCGTCAAGAGGATCTCGAGTGCGACTGTCCCCATGGACGAGGCGCTCGTCCAGGTGACGGTGGACCTTATCGACAGGCCGTTCATACACCTCGAGCTCCCGGACGAGATGTACGAGCACTTCCTGCGGTCGTTTGCGATGGAGCTGAGGGCCACGGTGCACACGGTCGTGGTGAGGGGCAAGGACAAGCACCACATAATCGAGGCCACGTTCAAGGCCCTCGGGCTCTGTCTCAGAGATGCTATGGCGCCTTCATCAAGCACGATGTCCACGAAGTCCAACGTGAAGTGGAGGACCGGCTGATGCCTCTCACCAAACGCATCATACCCTGTCTCGACGTCAGAGATGGAACTGTCGTCAAAGGCGTGTGCTTCAAGAACCTGCAGAGCGTCGGAGACCCTCCCGCTCTAGCAGTGGCCTACCAGGAGCAGGGCGCAGACGAGATAGTGTTCCTCGACGTCAAGGCTACCGTGGCGGGAACGGCCACTCTGCGCTCAGCTGTCAGAAAGACCGCCGAGAACCTGTTCATACCGCTCACGGTCGGGGGCGGGACAAGGTCTTTCGAGGACGTGAGGGAGACGCTGAAGGCCGGTGCCGACAAGACCTCCGTGAACACGGCAGCGGTCGAGAGCCCCAAGTTGATCACTGAATGCGCCGACGCGTTCGGGAGCCAGTGCGTGGTCGTGGCAATAGATGCCAAGAGGAACAGTGAGAGCTGGGAGGTCTACACGCACTCAGGGACCAGACCGACCGGCAGGGATGCGGTCGAGTGGGCCAAGGAGGTCTGCGACAGGGGTGCGGGAGAGATCCTGCTCACCAGCATGGACGCCGATGGCACGAAGGCCGGCTACGACATAGAGCTCACCAGGACGATAGTGAGAGCGGTCAACGTGCCGGTCATCGCCTCTGGTGGCTGCGGGACGATCGAGCACATAGTGGAGGTCCTGACGAGAGGGGAGGCGGACGCGGCTCTCGCGGCTTCGATCTTCCACTACGGTCAGCACACGGTAGCGGATGTGAAGAGAGCCCTTAGGGCCAAGGGCGTTCCGGTGAGGGAGAGTGTGACAGAATGAAGGCAGAGAGCGGTCTGATCCCCGTCGTGGTCCAGGATGTCAGGAACAACAACGTCCTCATGCTTGCGTACATGAACGAGGAGGCGATGGAGCTCACTAAGAAGACGGGCTTCATGCACTATTGGAGCAGGTCCAGGAACGCTATATGGAAGAAGGGGGAGACCTCGGGCAACTTCCAGAAGTGCATCGAGCTGATGACGGACTGCGACGACGATGCGCTCCTCGCGAGGGTGGAGCAGACCGGAGTAGCCTGCCACACTGGCTCCTACTCGTGCTTCTACAAGGAGCCCCTCGGACAGGACGATATCGTGAGCAGACTCTGGCGCGTCTTCGAGGACCGCAAGAGGGAGGGCTCCGAGTCCTCGTACACGGTGAAGCTCCTGAGGAACAGGAACCTGCTGCTCAAGAAGATAGGCGAAGAGAGCTCGGAGGTCATCTTGGCGGCCAAGGACAAGAAGAGAGAGGAGATAGTCTACGAGGTTGCGGATCTCCTATACCATCTCATGGTGTTGCTCTATGATGAGGGCATTGGCATGAATGACGTACACAGGGAACTGGAGGGCAGGAGGAAATGAGGGCAAGGAGATGCGACTTTCACACGCACACGCTTCTCAGCGACGGCGAGCTGCTCCCGATGGAACTGATCCGGAGGGCCGCGGCCGCAGACCACAGGGCGGTCGCCATAACGGACCACGCCTCGTACTCCAACATGGAGGAGGTCATCAGGTCCGCGGCCAAGGACTGCGAGAAGGCGGATGTGTGGAGCATAGAGGCCATCCCTGGAGTGGAGGTCACGCACGTGCCTGCAAGACACCTGGATGACGCTATCAGGAAGGCGAGGAAGCTCGGTGCGGAGATCATCGTCGTACATGGAGAGACGCCGGTCGAACCGGTCGAGAGGGGCACCAACTACGAGGCGGTCTCCAACCCGGAGGTCGACATACTCGCGCACCCAGGGCTCATGTCGATGGACGAGCTGGAGCTGGCGGCGAAGAACGATGTCTTCCTCGAGATCAGCTGCAGAAGGGGCCATTCGTTGGCCAACGGCCACGTCGCGTGCCTTGCAAGAGGCACTAAAGCCAGGCTAGTCGTGAACACCGATGCGCATTCGCCGGAGGACCTGAGCACCATGGCCTTCGCCACGACCGTTGCGAGGGGCGCGGGCATGACGCCTGAGGAGATCCGGACCGCCCTGGTCGACAACCCCGATAGGCTTCTCAAACGGCTGAGAAGACTCTAGAAGGCCGAGAATAGATTCATATCTATCTCTCGTGCGTGAACTCCAATGTCCATTCCGGCAGGCGAAGCGTACAACTAGGTCGATTGCGATGGCATGATTGGAGAATCGCATGTCCTCGGGCATATCGGGGGAGGGAGTCCTGAGGAGACTCCTGGAGCAGATGAACTCCCAGGCTCCCGCTCGAAGGGTGCGGCTCAGGGAGGTCGTCTCCTCTGTCGACCCGCACTATGTCGGCAAGGATGGAAGGGAGTACGCAATGTCGAGAGAGGAACTCGAGAGGATAGCCTCTGCCCTACGGAGGCGCGGTCTGTACGACCTGCGGCTACCCATCATCGTCATGGCGGACGCGAGCCACCAGCAGTCCGTTTGGAGGATAGAAGGTGAGGAGGAGTGCGCGGTCATCGCCGAGGTGCTCGGCCGTTCGGAACCCGAGAGCCCGTCGAGGATGTTCCTGTACGGCCCCCACATGGCAGTGCTCAGGAGGGAGCTCCCGACCACGACTGTATGTCTGTATATCCCCTAGGTGTCGCCCATGAATACCTTGTTGCTCGTGGAGTTCGACGATGAGAGGTCTGCAAGCATCGTGGAACAGTCGCTCAGGGAGAGATTCGGTCTCAGCCCTAGCGTGTTGAGGGCCCCCCTGCCAGAGGTCAGGATGAGGGGCTGGCAGAGAAACGCGGAGGACCTTCTCTCAGAGGTCTGCAGACTCCGGCTCGCGAACAACAAGGACGTCGCGCTAGGCCTGACGAACCAGGACGCCTTCGTTCCGGAGCTGAACTTCGTCTTCGGGCTGGCTTCCGCGGATGGTCGCTGCGCAATCGTATCCACCTCACGGCTGAAGCACGCGGATGCATCGATCTACATAGCGCGACTTGTCAAGGAATCCGTGCATGAGCTCGGTCACATCTACGGACTCGACCATTGTCCGGATCCTGCCTGTGTCATGCACTTCTCCAACTCCTTGGCGGACACGGACAGGAAGAGAGATGAGTTCTGTGCTGTCTGCTCTCCCAAGTTGAAGCACTCGGAGTGAGAAGGGTATGTACCGAGGAGACTGTCGATTCTGCATTCTAGGCAGCCGCTGTCTAGCGTATTCCTATCAGTGGTTCGCAAGCCGTGTATCTTCGCCAATCGCTGAGGCGGTTATCGGTCCAACAAGCAGCTCAAAGGCCGTCAAAGAAGACTAAGGCGCGGGCTCATATGTTTCGGCCGCCTGACCTACGGTTTTTTAGCCAGTCAGTTTGATATCCCTGACGACTCGGATTCTCACCCGAGGCGAGCAAAGGGGGGATTAGACGAAAACGAAGAGATTACCGACGGTTCTGACCGCTATCGCCTTGGCGGTTCTGATCGTGACGCCTGTCTCTGTGTTGGCAGCAAAGCCCATAAAGCAGGTGGATTGGACAGCCGAAGTGGTCGAGAAACTCGATATGTACTATGCAGAGAGGATTGTGGACGACATCTGCTCGATGGGCGACAGCGCCATCGGCTTCAGGGCCGCAGGCGGCCCTGCTGATGTGGCTGCAGCGCAGTACATCGCAGATGAGATGGTGCTCATGGGCCTGACCGGGGTCGTGATGGAGCCGGTGCCTGTGGACTCATGGGAGTTCAGGGGCGCCTATCTGGAAGTTCCGGGGCTGGACACCATGACGGCCGCCTCGTTCGGCGGCTTCCCGGGAACGGATGACCAGAGTACCCCGGAGCACGAGTCCATCACCGCCGAGATCGTCTGGGTCGGCAACGGATATGACAGCGACTACGAGGGCAAGGATGTGAAGGACAAGATAGTCCTGGTCAACTGGAT
>CAZHTV010000112.1:0-4210 GCA_964535775.1 uncultured Thermoplasmata archaeon
CGAGCCGATGGTTGGGGAGGTCCGAGTGGACACCACCCGATTATTGACAGAACCCGGAAGTCACCTGAAGCTCTCGCCCGTGATCCTCTCGAACATCTCGATGTACAGCCCCGAGATCTCCTTGATCTTCGCCTCGGGGAGCGCGGGTATCTTCGGCTCCGCCTTGGACAGCTTCCTGGTCTCAGCGAGCCTGTCGTAGTACCCGAGCTGCTTGTAGTACTGCCTGACGTTCTCCTTGCTCAGCTCGACGAACTGCCCCTTGGAGTAGCTCTCCCAATCCCACCAGCGGTCCTCGTCAGCGGTCCCGAAGGTGTCGACGATCATCAGGTCCCTGTCCTCGTCGAAGCCGTACTCCTTCTTCCCGTCGACGTGGATGAGGTCTCGCTTCTCGACCTCCTCTTCGATCTTCTCGTCTATGGTGAGGACCGAGCGCACCAGTTCGTCGTACTCCGTGTTGGACAGTCCAGAGATCTTGAGCGCCTCCTTCTTCGTGAGCAGGCGGTCGACCTTCTCCAGCTTCGTGGTGATCTCGATGAGGGGCTCGGGGAGCTTGTCGCCGTACTTGACGTCCCTGGTGGGCTTGAAGCCCAGCTTAGCGGGCTTGACCGAGCCCTCCCTCACGCGGTCCCAGAGGGAGCCGGCCACATAGTGTCTGCATATGATCTCGAGCGGGATGAGGTAGTTCGTGGTCTTCCTGTTGATCTTCGAGTATTCAAGGACCTGTACCTTCTGGACGCGCATCCTGTTGGGCGGGATGAGCTCCCTGAAGTGCGTCTTGATACCAGAGGAGCGGGCGACCTGGAACCAGAAGGCGCTCGACCTGCAGAGCGTCTCGCCCTTGTGAGGTATGACCGACGGTATGGTCTTGTCGAACACCGATATCTTGTCGGAGAACAGGAACTCCAACGAGCGGGCGTCCACCTCGTAGACGTCCTTCACCTTCCCCTGGCGCACGAGTTTCATATGACCGGGTGCGTTGTAAGCCATCTCCGCTTTTAATGGTTTTGGTATAACGTGCCGGGCGTGGGAACGAGGGCACGTGCTAACGCAAAACATGCCCGTCGATGGTATCCTCAAAACCATTAAAGTGCGTGCGACCCCTAGCGAGGAGCGTCGAGGATGGCGAGATGGCCAACAGTCTAACGAGACATTTCGCGGAGCGGACCAAGGAGATGAAGGCCTCCGAGGTCAGGGAGCTTCTCAAGCTGCTACAGGTGCCGGACATGATCTCGTTCGCGGGCGGGTTCCCGAACCCGGAGACCTTCCCGGCGGAGCTCATCAGGGACATAGTCTGTGATGTGCTCAAGAAGGATGGCGCGCAAGCGCTGCAGTACGGGATCACCGAGGGCTACGCCCCGCTGAGGGAATCAGTGGCCGAGCGGATGAGGAAGAAGGGGATCGACGCTCAGAAGGAGAATGTTCTCATCGTGAGCGGCTCGCAGCAGGTCATAGACCTCACAGGCAAGGTCTTCATCGACCCGAAGGACACCATCGTCGTCTCCGCGCCGACCTACCTCGCAGCGCTGACTGGCTGGACCGTGATGCAGGCGAACTTCGAGTCCATACCCATCGACAACAACAACATGCGCATGGACATCTTCGAGGAGAGGATGAAGAAGCTGGTCAGAAGACCCAGCCCGCCCAAGATCGTCTATGTCCTCCCCAACTTCCAGAACCCGGCAGGGGTGACCATGCCGGAGAAGAACAGGAGAAAGCTGGTCGATCTGGCGTCCGACTACGACTTCATAATACTGGAGGACGACCCCTACGGGGAGTTGAGATACGTCGGCAAGGACATCAAGCCCGTCAAGAGCTGGGACGATGAGGGACGCGTCATCTACATGAGCACCTTCTCGAAGATACTGTCTCCCGGACTGAGAGTGGGATGGGTGGTTGCGCACCCGGACATCCTGCAGAAGCTGATAATCGCGAAGCAATCGACGGATGTGTGCGCGAACGTCCTCGGCCAGAGGATAGCGCACGAGTACATCGCCCAGGGCCACATCGACCCTCAGATAGAGAAGATCAAGAAGATCTACAGCAGGAAGATGGAGATCATGCTATCGGGGATGTCCGAGTTCATGCCCAGCGACCTGCGCTGGACGAGGCCCGAGGGCGGCATGTTCCTGTGGGTCGATCTGCCCGAATGGATGGATTCCGCCGAGCTCCTGAAGAAGGCTCTGAAGAAGCGCGTTGCGTTCGTGACAGGCAGGGCGTTCTTCGCGAACCCCAAGGAGGGGGACAGCTCGGTGCGTCTCAACTTCACGCACCCTTCGGACGAACTGATAACTGAGGGCCTGCGCAGGCTGGGCTCGGTCGTCAACCAGGAGCTGGTGTCCAAATGGGACAGGCCCCCTGAGAGCATCGAGCGCAAGATGGAGGACGCCGTCAAGGGTTCCCTGCTCGGCAAGTCCTAGAACACTTCGGCACCCGCGTGCACGACCAGGCCCTTTTCCGTGATCGAGTAGGGTTTCACCCTCCTCGAATGGGCCGTCCGCCGCATCTTGAGGACACGCACCGTGAGCTGCACCTCGCCCCCCTCCTTCGGCTCGTCGGACTGCAGCAGGAGCACGCCGTCGGCAGTGTACTCGGCGAGGCCGTCCCTAGAGGACCTGGGGTTCTCATCTTTCACCTCGGCGGTGATCAGCGTAGTCGCGCCCGTGCTCTTGAGCAACTGGCAGAGGTTGAACAGGTTGGACCGGCGCTCGTTCTCGTCAGTGAACATCATGTTGAGCAGGGAGACCGAGTCGAGGACGACTCTCTTCGCACCGAACGACTTCACGAACTTCGGCAGCTCGCTCTTGATCCTCGTGATTGTCGTCTTGGCGTCCGAGGGTTCAAGCTTGAAAAGGCCGAGCTTCTTCTTCTCGATGGCTCCCGACAGGTCCCAGCCGAAGGAGGCTGCGTTCTGCGTGATCGACTCCTTGTCCTCCTCGAGCGATATGAATATGCAGGGCTCACCATTCTTCAACCCCTCAACTATGTACTGGAGGGCCAGGGTCGTCTTCCCGGTCCCGAACGATCCCATCACAACGACTATGTGGTTCTCTGGGAACCCTCCCTGAAGCATCTCATCAAGACCGTCTACGCCGGTTCTCACCCTACTCTCAGCGGCCATCTATCTCACCCGACCCTCTCTGTGTTTATCACCACGAACCCGCTCTGCGAGGTGATCAGCGTGGCGAAACGCGCAATCCTCTCTTGGTCGAGGTGTGGCAAGACGCTCATGAACTTCTCGACGTAGAGGTACCTCTGTCTCTTCGAGGTGTGGTGGAACTTCGCCCATTCGAACTTGAACACGCCGTCCACACTGTCGATGATCATCTGCTGCCTCTTCCTGTCTAGTATGTTGTCTGTGAGCAGTACGTAGAACACAGAGCCCCACTTCTTCGACATCCTCTGGATGCCCTTCAGGAGCGCGATCACATCCTGGAAGCTGATGGTCTCGGATACCACGAGGTCCGTGAGGGAGTCGACCACGAGCAGGCTCTTCGGCGCGTTGTTGTCCAGGAAATCCACGAGTGATTCCATCAAGCCGTCCTTCTTCTTGTCGGAGAAGACCCCCTCGCCGTCGGCGTCCAGCCAGGCCGTCGGGACGACCGTGTGCACGAAGTAGTCCTTGGAGAAGTCCTTGAAGAGCAGGTTGTGACTCAGCGACTCGTAGAAGTCCTTGTTGAAGGACATCTTCACCTCCTGGAGGATGTCGTCCTTGGATCTCGAGAATGTTATGTAGCACATCCTGTCAGGAAGCTTGCCGCCCTTCCCCGCGTCGCCGAGCATGAACGCGCGCGTCTCAGGGAACTCCTTCACTATGCCTATCTTCGCAGCCGAGGTCAGCGCGAACTCCAGGCCCCCGCCGCCAACATCTCCCAGCAGCAACACCACTGAGCCGGTGGGGAGGCCGCCTCTGATGATGGAGTCGAAGTCCGCCACCCCAGTGGGCGTCCTCCTTGCATCTCCTTCTGACATCAGAAATCCTTCGTGCGCGCGCGACGCGCGCCATAAAATCGGGGTGTTAGTATAAATATTTTCGTGATTTCAGGTTCTGTCCAAAGTCGGGTGGTACATGTAGTGCCAACGATCAAGAACCACGCCCCCAGTTGATCATCTGATGTCGAACAGGGCATACACACGGGCCGACCGCACCGGCCCGTGTAGCAGCGGATCGCGCCCGACATGTGGGAGAAATCCACATTCCCGAATGGGCGCG
>CAZHTV010000113.1:0-4185 GCA_964535775.1 uncultured Thermoplasmata archaeon
ATTCCTCACCACGACGAAGTCCCTAGCCTGGAGGTTGCCTGCCGATGGGGCGAGGTTCGCCATGCGCAAGGCCTCCTTCACTGTCTCATCATCGACCGGGTCCGGTCCGAAATCCCTGATGCTAGTCCTCCCCTCTATGCACTCGACGATATCCACGCTCTACACCTGCTCGAGACAGGCATATGCGCCAACTTCTAAGTATTTTGTCGGCGGTGTCAGGCACAGATGGCCGAATCCTCCGACAGGGGGAGTGTACGTTGCACTCTCGTGCTCGAGTTCGCATCTCCCCAGGAAGCAGAGAAGGTCCACAGATCCGTGGAGCTCGACAATCAGGGCTACGTCGCGACCAGAGTCGTGGGGAGCGCAATCCACGCTGAGATGACCGCAACGTCGCTCAACAGCCTATTGCACACACTTGACGATTTCCTCGCATGCGCAAGCGTCGCCGAAAAGGTCGTGTCCCGTAAGAGCTAGTCTGCGGAATCCTTGACGCGAACAGCGATGCCGCGCTTGAACGCCAGCATCTCCTCGCGGTTCATCAGCGCCCTTCCGACGGCCGCGAGTTCTCCCTTCGTGTTCACGACCATGACATCATCGCCCGGCCTTATCTCGGGATCGCACTCGGTCACGAACTTAGCGAAGACGTTGTTGCCTTTCTTGGCGAACTCAGCGGGTTCGTCCTCGGTGATGACCCTCATGCTGGACGGCGGTAGTGCATCCATGAGCAGCCGGGCCCCTTCTAGCTTGAGGGAGAACCTGCCGTCGGAAGCACGCATTGAAAGTACGTGCTTGCCATCGATCATGACATTTCTCAGCTTGCCGGTCCTTGGCGACTTCACGAACTCCACCTTCTTCCCCTCGAGCATGTCGCCTGCGCCCTTGCCGAACTGCATGTCCAGCACAGCTCTGCACCGGAGCCGGTCGAGGTCGAATCCTCCGGGCGAACCAGACATCATCTCCTCAAGGAATTTGAGGGTGCTCTCGCCCTCCCACATCAAGGCAAGGGGATATCCGTGGCCGTGAGCGTGGTTTTCCATGACTGCGAGCATCTTGTCCTTGACCTCGGCGTCTACCTCCTTGGGGATGACCGACTGCGCGATAGGGTAGTATTCGTCCAGCTCGATGGGCACGGGACCGAAGAATGAAGCGACAATGAAGCTCGCGTCGACATGCCTTGTGACAGCCTCAATCGCGTCCTTGTAGGTTCTGGAGTACGGCTTCGCGCCTTCCTCAAAGCCCACTAGCACTCTGGTCTTCGGCTTCCTGTACCTGGCGAAGCACCGTTCTTGGTATCGCATCACTGTAGGCCGGTCGTAGCTCTCCGGACCGCAGTAGAAGAACGCGGCCCTCCTGCTTGCCGGTTCGAACCCCTCCAGGAACCCCTTGTGCTTTGCGAGGGCTTTGAGCGCCTCCAATAGCGTCGGATGGGCACGAGCACGCATCTCCACAAGCTCCCAGATCGAGCCCTCGTGGATCGCGTTCTTGATGACCTTGATCTCCTGGAGGCATGTGTGGAGGTTGTGCTCTGCGAGTCTCTTCGTCCTATCTTCCTTCGATATCTGCTTCAGCTCCTCGACGGAGGTCCTGCTGCACATCGGACAGTGGCACGGAAGAGTGTGGAGGTCTCCCAGGAGCCTCGTGCCAGTGGAGAACATCATCCTGTCTTCGCGGGCGTATTTCGCGTATGAAGCAGAATCGAACATGTCGCATCCAAGAAGGACCGCGAGCGGGAACACCATCGGATGCCCCGCACCGAATAGGTGCACGGGTCTCGACGGATTCAATCCCTTCTTTGATTCGACTATCACCCCCACGAGATCCCGGTACCTGTAGCTCTGGAGGAGCGGAACGACTCCACCTATCGGGTGCACCTGCAGATCTAGTGCAGAGAGCTCCTTGGCGCACCTCAGCCTCAGATCTCCATAGATCCCGCCTTGGACAGGCCCTGCGAGCAGCATCTCCCCTTTCACAGATATCGCGGCCTTCGCCCTCTCGATCGTCGTATCGACGGCCTTCGTCGCCTCCTCCTTTGGGAACCCAGGCTCGGAGAAGACGTCGAGGATGGTGCCTATGTCAGAGCCGATGTCCGCCTGGAACTTGACAATCTCCTGGGGGTCGATCTGCCGGGAGCCGTACACATAGTCCTGGAACGTCCCGCTGTCCGTCATGATGGTACCGTCGAAGCCGAGGATGGAGTGGACGCCGTTCTCCAGGGCTCGCACCCGGAGCTCCTCCGTGTTCCTGATTATGTATGAATTGGTGATCAGCGCCTGGACGCCGAACCGGTCCCGCATCTCCGCCGGGGTTATCGTCAGGTAGTTCGGATTGACCACCGGCAGCAGCGCGGGCGTACTAACCTTGCCGTGGCGAGTCGTGAGCTCGCATATCCTCGCAAGGCCGTCCCGCTCCTTGAGCTCGAACATCATGGGTGTGAACGGCCTGCGCACTAATTATCCTATCACATATTACCCCGAGTCGCTCCGCCTGGCCAGCCAGCGAACATTTAATACGGTCCGGCCTCTGTTCGTGGTCCGAAGGACATGAGCGGCATACTCCAGGTCGTGGCGGGCTTGTTGACAATATTCTTCCTGCCTGGCTTCACGCTCATAAACATGATGTTCCCGAGAAGAGGCGAGCTCGACCCCGAGTACGACCTCGTATACAGGGTCGCCCTCGGGATGGGGACAAGCGTGGTCATAGCGATACTCGTGGGTTTCGGCCTGAACGCGATCAGCAGCGAGGAGCAGGGATATGTGACCGCTGGGCCGCTCTGGACCCTCCTGCTGCTGCTAACGGCTGTCTTCCTTGCCCTCGGCTGGGTCAGGGGCGCATACCCAAGAGCGGGGTTCATACACCCTTCGCTCTACCGCGTCCCTGGGAAACGGGGAGAGCCGCGAACCGTAGGCAGCGATTTTGCGAGGAAGAGGAGGCTGGAGAGCCTCGTGGTCGAGCGCGAAAGGCTGCTGAAGGACATCAAGAAGTACACGGAGAGGTCGGCGACTTCAAATCCCCAGAGGAAGCTCTACTACCGCAAGATGGCCGACAACGCGAAGGACAGGATAGCGCAGATAAGCGGCGAGCTCAAGACGCTCGGCAGGGAGGCCAAGTGAATGCCTGCTGGAAAGGGAGAGATGGAGTTCAAGCTCGTGGTGGTCGTCAGGGACGACCTCAGGATGTCGGGCGGGAAACTCGCAGCCCAGGTGGCCCACGCCGCGGTCACATGCGCCCTTGAGGCCAAGGCCAAGAAGGCCAAATGGTTCTCCTCTTGGTACGCCGAGGGTCAGAGGAAGGTCGTCCTCAGGGCGAAGGACCTCGAGGAGCTGAGGGCGCTCGGCGAGAAGGCCTTGAGGGCCGGCCTTCCTCGGGCGCTCATCACGGACGCCGGGCTCACGGAGCTGCCTCCGAACACCACGACGTGTCTCGGGGTCGGCCCCGGTCCGGAACCGGAGATCGACAAGATAACGGGCCAGCTGCCCCTTGCGTGAGGCGCAGATGAAGACGCAGGTCAGGATACTGGGAATAGACGATTCGCCGTTCAAGTTCAAGGATGAGAAGGCGCTGGTCGTGGGCGCGCTCATCCGGCTGCCGAACTATCTCGAGGGCGTGATGCGCACGGAGGTCACGGTGGACGGGACGGACTCCACGGACATGCTCCTCGGGATGGTCTCACACTCGCGGTACAAGGACCAGGTGAAGGCCGTGATGCTGGACGGCATCGCCCTTGCGGGCTTCAACGTCGTGGACGTCGAGAGGCTGCACTCCGAGCTGGGAGTGCCCGTCATAACGGTCACGAGGGATCGGCCGGACCTCGAGAAGGTGAGAACTGCCCTGATGAAGCACTTCCCTGACTGGGAGACGAGATACTCGATGATGACCAGGCTGGAGCTGCGGGAGATAGGGACCCGGCAGAAGCCGATCTACGCCTGCGTCGCTGGTCTGGATTGGAAAGAGACCGTGAGGCTGGTCGCGCAGTCGACTGTCAGGGGGTCAGTGCCCGAACCGATCAGGGTGGCACACCTGATCTCGTCCGCGCTGGTCCGGGGGGAGTCGTACGGCAGGTCTTGAGGCTGAGCAGATCATGCTTGGCACAGATGGCCGAAACCGCAATACGCCTTGAATTGGATATGGAGCTGCGTGGGCGCGATGATCAGGAACCTCTTCACCAAGCGAGACCACAGGTCAGTC
>CAZHTV010000114.1:0-2508 GCA_964535775.1 uncultured Thermoplasmata archaeon
GATTTCGAACAGGAAAGGATAGATGTCTGCTCCGCCGTACAGCCAGTCGAGCGAGTCACCCGTCGTCACATAGAGCTCTATGGCCTGTGCCGCGACATATCCGTTCATCGCAGCCAACTGGTTTCCTATGCTGACCAGGGAGGAGTCATCAGCTGTCTTGTTGGCCGTGTAACCCCATGGCCACATCACCAACTCACCGTAGCTGTGGAAGTCGAGCGCGATCGTGAAGTCATGCGCATAGGTGAGATCTCTGATCGCGATCGTTTCCGGCTCTGAGAAGGGGGCTTCCCCGCAGTACGTAATGTCACCCGGTGTATGAGATGAGCCTGCGCCGCCCCAGGCCCCCGCAGGGTCGCCGTTCTCGGAGCCGTTGTAGTTTCTGTTCAGATCAACCCCATAAGAGCCGTCGTAGTTCAGCCTCCGGTTCTTCCGCCACATCGAGTCTACAGTCAGAGAGTAATCAAGTCCGTCTGGATTCACGACAGGGACGATCCACAGCTCACGGTTGTCGACCAGCCAGCTCGTCCTGATGTCTTTGCCGTATGACGAGGTGATGTTGATGATCGTCTCGGTGATGAGCTCGGAGGAGACCCACTCGCGGGCGTGATGTAGCGCGAGAATGAGCACTTCTGGCTCGTCCTCGTCGACGAGCACATTGTCTGATATCTTGACTGCGAGGATATCCCTGTTCGCGAGGCCCTGTGTGGTCTCCCAGGAGTCACCGATGTCGTACACTCTGACGATGTCCGAATGGTTGGACTCAATCTGATAGACCATGCTCCTGATGGTCGTGAAGTTGCGATATTCGTAATTCGTTCCAGGCGCAGTGGGCGGGGCTTCTATTGGCAACAGCTCATCAGTGAGGACCCCGGTGACATCGAGAGCTGGGGCTGTCACCAATGCACAGATCAACGGCAGAAGAGAGATTTTCCAGATACCTATTTGCAGAGACAATCGTTCATCCCTCGTCCTACTTGATGGGCGCGAGACTTCCCAAGACACATGCCTCAGATCACCCGCCACTGACGGGTGGCAGGAAGGAAATCTCATCACCTTCCCTTAGTATCCGGGTGGGCGCGCCGTACTCCTTGTTCACCGATAGTATGATGTGCTCACGATATCTGGAGAGCCGAGGAAACCTCCGTACATAGTCGTCAAGAAGGTTCTGCACTGTCGAACCTTCCTGCAGGTCAAGATCTTCTTCTTTGGAACCGACAATATCCCTGAACACGGCGTAGAGTTTGACTTTGACCCTCATACAAGCCCTCTCTTCAGACCTCGCCTACTACGGAAACAAGATGTCATCAGTCTTATTCAAAATCTGCGCCGGTCGAGGCAAGAATCTTGAGATGATCTCAGTCGATTGGTGCCCCTGAGACCGGGAGTACGGTTTCGAGCAATCAAATTGCGCTCCTGTGGATGCAACGCTTCTTGTCGAATCGCATCACCACCCTCATCTGGAAAGTAGTCCGTGTGCATTTCACATAATCTGGCAGCTCCAATAGATTAATTATCTGATAACATATTTGATAACAATTGGGAGTTCCACGAGAAGGGGAGGGGCGAAGACTGTTACCAAACCTTGTTTGGAAATGTCTTTATCTCATGCATTGCGTTCGCGCTCTGCACGCAATAGCAAAGCTTTTCACCTCGGTGTAGTAGAGAGAGGTGAGGGGACGAGGATGGTCTTCTGCCGACGAAAATGGTGGGAAGGCTATCTCGGACAGATGGAGAATGCGGGTGCGGGGCATCTGGGGAATGGCTCTCGGAACCCTCAGAGGGGAATAAATGTCCAGCCTTTCGGGTCAATCAAGGGGAACTGGTGGTGGGACAACCAGCGTCTCAGAAGCGAACCGCGGATGGCGCACAGATCCGCAGATCACCGCCAACGCCAGAGTCGTCCTTGAACGGAGATATCTCAAGAAGGACGACGGCGGCAAGCCCATCGAGACGCCCAGGGAGCTTTTCGAACGGGTCGCCTGGGCAATAGCCAGCGCTGAGAAGAACTATGGCAGGACAGACGATGAGATCGAGAAAGTTGCCGCCCGCTTCTATGACATGATGGCCAGACTCGAGTTCATGCCCAACAGTCCCACCCTGATGAATGCGGGTAGGGAGCTCGGGCAGTTGTCCGCGTGCTTCGTACTGCCCATCGGAGACTCGATGGAGGAGATCTTCGACGCGATAAAATACACTGCCCTGATCCATAAGTGCCTCGTTCCAGAAACACTCGTCATGACCGACACGGGATGCACGAAGCTCGGCGAGGTGTCCCGGGACACATGGATAGAGACGCACGAAGGCATGGACCTAGTCGAGGAGACCCACAGGAACGGCATCCAGGAGACCTTCAGGGTGGAGACGAAGGAGGGGCACAGCATAACCGGCACCGCCTTGCACCGGCTGATGACCATCGCCGAGACAGGCGAGTTCGTATGGAGGAAGATAGGCCAGCTGCAGCCGGATGACAGGCTCCTCATGAAGCTGGGTGGATGGCTTGGGGGCACT
>CAZHTV010000114.1:2608-4173 GCA_964535775.1 uncultured Thermoplasmata archaeon
GGCTTCATGGTCTTCAGGGAGAAGATAGGGTTCGACTCCGTCATACTCTCGAAGAGGCTCGATTCCGCAGACACCGAACTGATGGCCGAGACGCTGGCCAGGCGCGGCCATCTTCACGATGAGCCAGACGACACCGGATACTACGCCGTCTCAGTCAGAGAGGTCCTGCCCGCCGGCAGGAGAGAGGTCGTGGACCTCACGATACCGCAGAGGCATGCGTACCTCGCGAATGGGTTCGTGTCCCACAACAGCGGCGGCGGCACGGGGTTCAGCTTCTCGAGGCTGAGGCCCGCGAGTGATTCCGTGAAGAGCACCGCGGGCGTCTCCAGCGGGCCCATATCGTTCATGGAGGTCTTCAACGCGGCCACGGAGACCATCAAGCAGGGCGGCACCCGCAGAGGGGCGAACATGGGCATCCTGAAGATCGACCACCCGGACATAATGGAGTTCATCACCTGTAAGCGGGACAGTTCCAGGCTCACCAATTTCAACATATCGGTTGCGCTGACTGACAAGTTCATGAAGGCACTGGACGAGGACGGAGAATACGACCTCGTCAACCCCAGGACCAAACAGACCTTCAAGAGGATGAAGGCCAGGCTGGTCTTCGACATGATAGTCAACATGGCCTGGAGGAACGGCGAGCCCGGGATAGTCTTCATCGACAGGATCAACAGAGACAACCCCACGCCCAAGGAGGGCGAGATCGAGAGCACAAACCCGTGCGGCGAGCAGCCCCTGCTGCCTTATGAGTCCTGCAACCTAGGCTCCGTGAACCTGGCCAAGATGCTGAGGTTCCATGACGGCAGCTTGGGCGTGGACTACGACAGGCTCAGGGACACCGTCCACTGGGCGGTCCGGTTCCTCGACGACGTGATCGACGGGAACCGGTATCCTCTGAAGCAGATCGAGGAGATGACCCGGAAACACAGGAAGATAGGGCTGGGCGTGATGGGCTTTGCGGACATGCTCCTCCGGATGGGGATACCATACGACAGCGAGGAGGCCCTGAGGCTCGGCGGGGACCTCATGAAGTTCATAGATGAGGAGGGGCATCGGGCATCGGTCGCGCTGGCTGAGGAGAGGGGGAGCTTCCCAGCATTCAAGGAGAGCAGGCTCGCGCAGAGGTTCGAGAAGATAAGGAACGCGACCGTCACGACCATCGCCCCCACAGGCACCATCAGCATCATATCGGGCGCCTCGAGCGGCGTGGAACCTGTGTTCGCCATCGCCTATGTAAGGAACGTCATGGACAAGGACATACTCCCGGAGGTCAACCCCATATTCGAGCAGGTCGCAAAGGAGCGCGGGTTCTACTCCGACGAGCTGATGAAGGAGATAGCCGCCCGGGGGTCGGTGAAGGACATGAACGTGATCCCCGAGGACGTCCGGAGGATGTTCGTCACTGCACTCGACATCAAGCCCGAATGGCACATCAAGATGCAGGCCGCTTTCCAGGACCACACGGACAACGCGGTCTCGAAGACCGTCAACTTCCCCAGGGAGGCCACCCAGAAGGACGTCGAGGACGTGTACATGATGGCTTACAGGCTGGGGTGCAAGGG
>CAZHTV010000115.1:0-1476 GCA_964535775.1 uncultured Thermoplasmata archaeon
GCGAGCGCTGCGACAATCGCGGAAGCATTCAGGATAGCCTACAATGCGGACTCGTTGAGCGCCTTCGGGTGCGTTGTTGGTCTGAACAGACCGGTCGACCTCGAGACCGCGAAGGAGATTGGAAGTCATTTTGTCGAGGCCGTGATCGCACCTTCCTACGACCCCGATGCGGAAGAACACCTGGAGAAGAAGAAGAGCATACGTCTGCTGCGCACGAACATGCCCATCAGGCGCGAGGAGGGTAGGTTGTACATGGCCAAGGTCAAGGGCGGTCTCCTGATGCAGTCCGACCCGTATTCAGAGCTGGACAGGACCAAGCTGAGGGTAACGACTAAGAGGTCGCCTTCTCAGGAGGAGATAGACGCCATGATCTTCGGAGTCAAGGTTGCCAGGCACATCAAGTCCAACACGATACTCCTGGTCAAGGGAGAGAGGACCGTTGGAGTGGGCGCAGGTCAGATGAGCAGGGTCGACTCCACAAAGATAGCGGGCATGAAGGCAGGTCCGGAGGCCAAGGGGAGCGTGCTGGTATCAGACGCCTTCTTCCCGTTCAGGGACGGCGTGGATGCGGCCGCGTCGGTAGGTGTATCTGCGATCATACAGCCCGGAGGGTCGGTCAACGACGCGGAAGCCGTTCAGGCGGCGGACGAGCACAACATATCGATGGTCTTCAGCGGGTTGAGGCTGTTCAAACACTGAGTCCCCGACACCTAGTCCGTGAAATCCGACTCAGTAAGCGACCTGCGCCGCCATAAAAGGCCTGAGTCGAGAGAAGTCTGAATGCCCCACTCGAAGGGGATCCAAGTCGGCCTCACGAGAGAACCAGTAACGTGCCGCAGGCGCACCTGTCTCCTGAAGTTGTCATCAATCCTAGTCTCGAACACGCTGTCCGCAATCGATGAGAAGGAGGCAAGGATGTCCTCGGTCACGGCATCGCTCGAAACCGATGCGGTGAGAGAGCCGGTGAACTTGGAGATGGTCGAGAGGTCCTTGTAGAACCGGGCAACATAGATGGGGTCATGAGCTGCCAGAAGCGGTGAGAGCGAATCGAACACCGTCTCAACCGGCCTCCCCCCGACGGTACTGACTGCTTTCGTGACGCACTCGAATATGTTGGAGAGCATGCTCGGGTCTCCAACCTTGATCACGTGCGGATCTGCGACGGGCGCGGATTCGGCACAGGCGTCGACAATTACGAATGACTCATCGCACTCAAAGGTGGAAGTGTCGATGCCGAACTTGGAGAGGTAGAAAACCACTTCATCAGGCGGGGTCTTCGTCTCAACGAAGACCACCTTCTGGCCTGCCTCGAGCCTTGTCGCAGCCAGTTGGCAACAGACCTGGCAGACGCCCTGCTCTGCCTCGGTGATCACCAGCGCAGAGCGGTTCTCCGAGAGCAATCTGAACAATCCCTCCTCTCGTGCCCCTGATTGGCGTCCGACTCTACTAAAGTATCGGAACCAGCTTCGGCCTGAA
>CAZHTV010000115.1:1576-4109 GCA_964535775.1 uncultured Thermoplasmata archaeon
AGATCCTTCTGCATCGTGCTTATCAGCTTCGAGGCGGGCACGCCGTACTTCTCGGCCAGCGCATCTATGCTGTCGATAGCCACCAATGTGCGCTCCGGAAGGGCCTTGTCCACCACATCGTATGCCATCTCTATCTCCGGCATCATCGAGCCCACGGAGACCACCAGCTCTCCCTCCTTGTCGCCAGGTTCGGCGGGCGACTCCTCGCCACCCTGCTCGATTATCCCCTGGAGGCGCATCAGCTCTCTCCTCGGGGCTTTGACCTTCTCTGCCTTCAGCTCTCCCTTGATGGCCGCCAGTCCGAGCAATATCTTCTCGACCTGCTGCTCGGAGTCTGCCTTCTTCCGGATCTTCTTCCGAGCCTTGAGTATCTCGCCTTCCTTGACCTTGTCGAGCAGCCACGGGAACTGCCGGAAGAGGGACGGGTCAGATACTCTGGTCGACATGTAATAGCTCTGCTGTACTGCGGCCAACTCCTCAATCAACTGTAGCGCCAGCGTGGTCTTACCAGTGCCAGCCATGCCCCTGAAGATCAACGAGTGGCCTCCAGCGCTGGAGAGGAACTTGATTATCTCCTTGGGGAAGGTCGAGCTACCTTTCTCTGCGGTTGCGGCCTCTTTCTTCTCTGCCATCTTGACTCAACTCCTTTTCTACTCTCGCTCCTTGGGCCTGAGAAGGCCTCCTGCGACTGCTTCCTCCTCTTCTTCCTCGACGAGCTTGATCTCCTTCCACTCGCCCCCGAAGTCCTGTACCTGTCCGGTGACCATCTGGAACCTGACCCTGAGCCTTCCACCCTCGAAGAATATGTATGCGTTCCTGAGTTGGGACAGATAGAGGACTATCCTCTTACCCTGCTGGGTCAGCGCTCGCTCGACAGGTTTGATCAGACCAGCCTTCTCAAGCACATGTATCCTTCTGTAGCAGGCTGCTATCGGGATGCTCAACTTGGCACTGAGCTCAAGGGCGTGCTTCGGCTTCCGGGAGCATGCGACAAGTATCTTGGCGGCGTAGGCGTCCATTATCAGCCTAGATGCCTCGAGGGGATCCAATCCGTAGCCTCCGTGTCAAGTTACAGCACCGAATGTCACAAATGCTCGAGTCGGGGGGATCATCCGCTTGCTGCGAACAACAAGCTCTGTTGCTGTGGAATGCGAATGCGTTACTGTCGTTTAAATGCTTTCGGGTTTCTGGATGCAGCTCGTGCCCGCTCGCTCGCAAGCATTATATTGCATGAGATGCTGTTTGCTCGGCCGCAGGGACAGACCCCAGGATGGAGGGCGAATGAAGGGCTCCAAGTGCAGATGCGGGTTCGTCACACTCTCTCTTAAGAGAGTGTGCCCCCGGTGCGGGAGGCACATGAAGACCGGCGAGTGGCCGGATGAAGGCAAGGTGCTTTCCTTCACTAGACTGCAAGCAGTTCCAGAAGGCCTGCAGGATCCCTACAACATGGTCCTCGTCGAGATCGAGGATGGCCCGAAACTGGTGTGCTGGACCTCGGGCACCCTGAAGGAAAAGGACGAGGTCTCGATCTCGGAGGTCAAGGGCAAGTACATCTGCACCCCCAAGGGAGCCCCGGACTTCGAGCTGGAAGGCGTCTCAAAGACGGACTGACTCGGCACTGGCCAGGCAGAAGGACGGGCCCAGGGAGGCTATCCTCTTCCTGAGTATCTCGACGATATCCGCCTTGGCCTTCACCGCAGATGCCCTTATGTCTATGACGAGTTCGCAGGTCATGCGCTCATAGTAGACGAGCACGTTAGTGTATCCCGCCAAGACGTTGATGCCCTCGTCTCCCAGGGTCTTCATTATCTCGAATATCGCACCAGGCCTGTCAGGTATGTCGACGCATAGTCTCATCAGCTTCGAGTCCTCGTCGAGGAAGGCGATGGAGAGTATCCATGTGTCAGGCTCGCCTATGAGCATGATCGGCGCCGAGCGACTGCCCAAGAAGTTCATGTAGGCCTGGGGCATCTCGAAGATGCCGTCCTTGATTATGCTCGCCTTCTTCTCCGTCTTCCTGAGGGCCTTTGTTTTGACCTTCTCGTTCTCGACCACCGCGCCCCGCGTGTACCTCGTCGCCAGGTCGGAGGCCGAGACGCAGAGGAAGTCGACCAGCGACAGCGCGGGGTCGTTGGCCCTCTTCGCATCGTCGAACTCCTTACTGAGCGAGGCGGAGTCGCCGAAGAACGACAGGTCAGCCAACATCTCCCAGACCATCTCGACCTTCGGTATGGAGCTGACCGTCTCGGAGTTGAGTATGTCCACGTTCCTTGACTTCAGGAACTGAGCCGCCTGCGCGAGCGCCCCCGGTTCGTCCCTGACCTGGAAGGTCAGGTAGGCGATTTCCCTGTAGTTCTCGGGTCCGAACGGGGAGAGCACTATCTCGAAGCTGCTCCTGCCGTTTATCTCGTACTTGAACATTGAGCTGAAGACCTCGCTCCCGTCCACGAGGCCCAGGGGCTCGCCTATCTTCTTGCCTATTTTGATCCTGCCGTTCTCCATCCGCTCGAAATCCCAGAGCTTCAAGCGTCTC
>CAZHTV010000116.1:0-3993 GCA_964535775.1 uncultured Thermoplasmata archaeon
GGCGGAAGGTACGACTGAGAGGTGGCCATGCTCGGCTGCGGCGGCGCTGAGTAGTAGGATGCGGTCACCCTTCGTCTCTTCGGCCGCAGCGCGATGGCGATCGCGGGTATCGCTATCATCAGGCCGACGAGCAACAGGAAGTTGTAGATGCCCAGGTCGTTGAAGATGAAGTTCTGGACGTCCTTCAGGAACTGAGAGATGATGCTGTCAGCGGGACGCTCACGGACCGGCAGCTCGAGGAGGGATGATTCGTACTCCAACCCGTCGACGACCGCGTAAGCCCTCAGGTACATCGTGGTGTTGTAGCCCGGGGCAGGGATGTTGTCAACCGTGAAGGTGGCCCAGGTCATGCCAGAGAAGTTGCCTGACATCCCAGTAAGCGAGGTCGGGGTCAGGCCCCATCTGACATAAGTGGACTGGATGACGCCAGGATCTCCCCCGCTGACCATCCATGAGACGGAGAAAGTCGAGTTGCGTGGAGCGTAGTCGGGATACTCGACGAATGTGGCCGTGGGGTCGGAGACCCGCTCGACCGCACCGAAGGCGTCGACGATACCCCAGCCAGTCATGGTGTCATAGCCCGTCCTCGAGATGTCCGAGGCGGTGTTGTTGATGTGCGTGCCGATCTCGGCCGGCGTGAGCGCGGGGTTGATCGTGAGCATGAGAGCGGCGACTCCCGCGACGAACGGTACAGCTGTCGAAGTGCCGCCCAGGTACTGGTAGTCCGCGCCTCCGCCTCTCGTGGAGTATACCTGGACCCCGGGCGCCATCACGTCCAACCCGGAGCCGTAGTTGCTGAAGCTCGCCCTGTTGCCGGAGGTGTCGACCGCGCCGACAGCTATGACCTCTGGGTACGCGGCGGGATAGCTGACATAGCTGGATCCGCTGTTGCCGGATGCGGCCACCATCACGACGCGCCTGTTCGAGGCGTAGCTGACAGCATCCCTCAGCACGGTCGAAGTGCCGTCGACACCCAGGCTCATGGTTATGACGTGTGCACCGTGATCGGTGGCCCACCTGATGCCACTGGCAACGGTCGAGTCCGTCCCCTCGCCGCTCTCGTTCATCACCTTCACGGCCATGAGCCGTACCTGGGCCAGGCCAGCGATGCCTATTCCGTTGTCCATCGCCGCCCCCACGACCCCCGCCACATGGGTACCGTGGTAGGTATACGTATTAGCCCTCCAGGTGCTTCCGTCATAACTGTTGACGTTGTCGTCCATCGGTATCCTGTTGTTTGAGATGAAGTTGTATCCATGATAACCTGCCGAGTCGTTCCAGATGTTCGGCGTGATATCAGGGTGCGTCCAGTCTATCCCAGTGTCAAGCACTGCAACCACTACATCGTGTGTTCCTCTGGTGATGTCCCAGGCGTCAAAGGCGTTGACCTCGCCCAGGCCCCACTGAAGACTCACGAACGGGTCGTTGGGCGAGAAGGTGGCTCTGGCCTTCCTCTCCGAAGAGACAGAGCGGATGCCATCCTGGGAGGCGAGTGACGCGAGAATGGCGTCCGCACCCGCTTCAGGTGAGAGGCTGACGATGCCAGACGCGCAGTCTGAGAAGGTCACGCCGATTCCGTGCGCGCTTGCGAAGGCCAACACAGAGTCGAATGCCTCGTTGGTGGTGACGCTGACCACGACATTGGCGGACGGGTCCGTCATGGAGATCTCAACGCCTGCGTACGATGAATCGGGGACGTCGCCATGGCTATCTCCCGGCAATCCGGCGAGTGAGACTAGCATGGTCGCTAGTGCCGCCAATACCATTACCGAACGCATACTGACCGTCTTCGCACCTGCGGGACGGCACAAATGATGCCGTCTGGACCGCTCGAATATCCCACTAGTCAGTCTGCGCGATAAATAGGTTTTCCCTTCGATATCCTTTTTGATGACGGGTACCAGCTCGGAGCCCAGGGGCGCAATAGCTTGAATACTCGTCAAGCATGTCAGGCACCAGATGGATCCGATCGAGGCGCTCGTTCTCGGAGTGGTTCAGGGCCTCACGGAGTGGCTGCCTGTGTCGAGCTCCGGACACCTGGTGATCGCTCAGGAGATCCTCGGACTCCCTGCAGGCGAGAACCTCGTCTTCGACCTCGTGGTGCACCTGGGCACGATAGCGGCCGTGTGCGTGTTCTTCAGAAAGGAGCTAGGCCGCGTCCTCCTGAGCATGTTCATGAGCAAGGCAACGCGCGGAGATGCAGAGAACGCCCTCCGGAAGCTGGGCTTCCTGCTCCTCCTGGGAACACTGCCTGCGGCAGCGGTCGGAGTGCTCCTGACGAATCAGGTCGAGGACGTGTTCGACCTCCAGCTCGTGGGCGCCGCACTGATGGCGAACGCCGCCCTGTTGCTCATCTCGGAACGCTACGGCGCCGGAGGCTCCAGGAAGAGCGCCAATGCGATCGACGCCTTCGTCATAGGGATGTTCCAGGCGCTGGCGATACTCCCGGGGATATCCCGGAGCGGGTCGACCATCGGAGGGGGGATGCTGAGGGGGTTGGAACGAGAGACCGCGGCGGTGTTCGCATTCCTGCTGTCAGTGCCCACTCTTCTCGGGGCATTCGTCTACGGGCTGCTGACTCTGGACAGGTTCGAGCTGGCACTGGGGGAATCTGCGATCGGATTCGTTGCCGCGTTCATCACCGGCATGGCCTCGATATCCTACCTCTTGAAGGCGGTCAGGCAGAAGAGGCTCTGGATCTTCGCCGCATATTGCCTCGTCCTCGGCGCAACCGTCCTCGCATCGACCCTCTGAGGCCTTACTTCACCTACTTCTCCTCGAGGGCCTTTTCGATCTCGAGGGCCGCCTGGATCTTCTTCTTCTCCTCTTCCTTCCGCTTCCTCTTGAGGACCGGCAGCATGAGCAGTATGGCCGCCACGACCGCGGCGGCTATGACGACGAGATAGTACCAGTTCTTCTTCAGCTCCTGTATCAGGCCGGGCCTGGGGTCCTTGACCGTCGGGTCAAGGCCGTTTGCGTACTCCTGCAGGTTCGTCCATCCGTCATCGTCGCTGTCGCCCGAGCCAGTCTCGCTGAGCGAGAGGAAGTAGTGCGTCTCCCACCAGTCCGGCAGGCCGTCAGCGTCAGAGTCGAGGATCGCGTAGACCGCCGTGAAGGTCAGGTCGGTGAGGCTCAGGTCGTCTCTGACGGTCAATGTGATCATGTACAGGCCCAGCTGGCTGAACCTGAAGAGCTCCTTCTTGGCGTGCAGATACTGAGTCGTCTCCTCCGGCTTGAAGAGTATCTCCCATGTGTAATTGACGATGATCCCGTCGGAGTCGCTCGGCAGAGAGGCACTCGCATCGAGATACCAGAAAGTGCCATTGGAGACCTCCGAGGGCAGCGGGGATATGACCGCAGTTGGGGACGCGGGCTCCTGTAGGGATCCGGCCCGCCTGTAGGGCTCAGGGCACACGCCATCGTCCAGATGAAAGAGGAGCACCGCCGAGAGCACCACGGACAGGACGCAGACAATAGCTGAGACTGACGATGCCCATGACCTCATGACCTCATCTCCGTGATGCCTACCCAGGTCAGCACCTCCAACCGCCCGCCAGACGGCAAGAAGCGCGCCCAGGATAGCTGTCATGGCATGCCAGTCAACTCATATATCACTTTCTGACTGCGTCTCTCTGGGACAAAATTGATTTGTCACAGCGTTCTTATACCAATGTCAACCTGATAGCTGGTCAGTGAGGGCTCAAGATATAATATGACTATAGACAGCACGCGCATCTTCGGTTGCCCAACCTGCGGATTCAGGGTCAGCGAACTTGATAGTTCCTGCCCGAGGTGCGGGATCCACTTCTCACACGAGACGAAGTTCGAGTGCCCGTTCTGCGGCGAGCTCGTGGATCAGGGCTCGACCGAATGCCCCTCCTGCCGAGTCAACTACGGCGAGTTCAAGGAGAAGACCGAGTCGCGCGGGGGGGACGATTCCATCGACGCCCTTCTTCTCGAGATAATCCAGCTCGAGGCGCAGTCGGCGCGGAC
>CAZHTV010000117.1:0-3933 GCA_964535775.1 uncultured Thermoplasmata archaeon
TGGGAGGTACTCGCGGCATTCGTCAGATCGTTCACTGTGCCCGATCCAGCCAATGGCCTTCTGATGACCGCCCACATCTACTCGAGTTTGAAGCGCATATTCCTCGGGTTCGTGCTCTCGATTGCGCTTGCCCTCCCAACAGGACTCCTCTTCGGGAGGATACGGTCAGCCGAGGCCTTGGGCAGGCCCGTCGTGGAGGTATTCAGGCCCATACCTCCTCTCGCATGGATACCGATATTCCTGATAGTGTTCGGAATCACATTCGGCCCTGTTGCAATCGTGTTCCTCGGGATATTCTTCCCCATCCTGCTCAACACCGTCTTCGGGGCGAAGAACGTGGACCCGGTCCTCGTGGACGCAGCGAGGACCCTGGGCGCGAACAGGGGGCACATCTTCATCAAGGTCGTTCTGCCCTACACCATCCCCTACATGATGACCGGCATCAAGGTCGGTCTCGGCATAGGATGGATGTGCATCGTCGCCGCCGAGATGCTGGGGGCCGTCGGCGGGGGTGTCGGATACTACATCTTCTCGTCAGCCGGCATCGGCAGGTACGATTACATGTACGCCGGGATGCTGGTGATAGGGATACTCAGCGTCCTGACGACGGGCGTCGCGGGCGTCATCGAGAGGAGGCTGTACAGGTGGATGGGCATGGGCTGATGATAGACATCCAGGGCCTGTCCAAGGTTTTCAGGAAGGACAGGCGCGAGATAGTGGCGCTCGATGAGTTCGACCTGAAGATCGCCGAAGGAGAGCTCGTGTGTCTCCTAGGGCCTTCCGGATGCGGGAAGACCACCGTCCTGAGGATAATCGCGGGGCTCGAATCGGCTACCCGCGGGGAGGTCCTGGTACGAGGCAAGAGAGTCACCTCGGCGGGGCCTGACCGGGGCGTGGTGTTCCAGGAGTTCGCTCTCTTCCCATGGTTGACAGCGAGGAGGAACATCGAGTTCGGGCTCGAGATCAAGGGGGTCCCTCCGGACAAGAGGCTGGAGGCGTCCAGCAGGTTCATCGACCTCGTCGGGCTCGAGGGGTTCGAGAACGCACACCCGAAGGAGCTCTCGGGCGGCATGAAACAGCGCGTCGGGATTGCCCGCGCGTTGGCCAACGACCCGGCCGTTCTCCTTATGGACGAGCCGTTCGGGTCTCTCGACGCTCAGACGCGTAATCTGATGCAGAGGGAGCTGTTGAGGATATGGACCGCGACGAGGAAGACCGTGCTCTTCGTGACCCATTCGGTCGACGAGGCGGTTTTCCTTGCGGACCGCATAGTCGTCATGACCGCGAGACCTGGCAGGGTGAGGGAGGCGATCGAGGTCCAGCTTCCCAGGCCGCGCGACAGGACGAGCAGGGAGTTCATAGCAATCAGGGGCCGAGTGCTCAGCGAGCTCGACGAGGAGTTCGAGAAGGCCAGGGCCAAGGAGCTCTCGCACGACTGAATAGTAAAGAACAACGCTTAACTATTCTAGTCCCGATTCTTACCTTCATGAGCTTCGAGCTAAATGTCGTCACCAACACGCCCCTGACGCCCCTGAACGACATAGACGAGGTAGCGATCATCTTCCTGAACCAGATCGGCTACTTCCCGAAGGGGTACGACCCGAAGACGGATGTGACGGACATCAGGGACAGCGTCCCGTACAAGCTGTTCGTGAACTGCTTCCTCGAGCGGATGGAGAAGGCGTGGGTCGTGGAGGACCTCGCGACCTCGCTCGGCGTGACCAAGGCGACGATATACAGGCACATAAACAAGCTGAAGGGGTTCGACATGCTGGAGGAGACCAACGTCGAGGACGCGAAGGGCAGCCCGAGGAAGGGCTACAGGATAAGGTACGGCAACCTCAGCAAGGCCTGGAACTTCACGGAGGCCCATGTCCAGGTCGCGATGGAGAACTACAGGAAGACCGTGGACCACCTGAACGAGCTCGCCACGAAGAAGGGGGAGAAGCATGCCAAAAAGAGATGACGCGATAGTGCTGACACCTGGCTCTTTGTACAAGGTCAAGAGCCTCGAATCGAGGGACAAGCCGATGGAGACCGTCGGGATCTTCAAGGGTTATGCGGCCCTGGCTCACGACACCGCCGTCGTCATGGAGCTGAACGGCTCCCACGGCGAGGAGAAGGGGAGGCTCAGGCTGATACCTTCGCACATGGTGATCTCGATCGACGTGCTCAAGGCGGAGAAGGAGAAGGAGGAGAAGGAGGCCGAGAGCAACGCCGTCTACTTCGGCTGAGTGCCCATGCCCCTCAAGGTCAGCGCGCTCGAGGCGAGGATAGTCGCCATCCTGAAGGATTGGTACCCCATCACCGTCGAGGAGCTCAGGGACGAGCTCTCCCTGCGACCCTCTGAGCTGGACCGGGCGCTCAAGTCGTTGATGGTCAAGGGCATCATCGCTTTCGAGCCACTTTCGGACAAGACCTACATACGGCTCCTGGTCCCCGAGATAGTTGTTGAGTCAGGGCGGAAGGGCAGGAGCGACAAGAGGAGGCGTCCGAAGAAACGTCCTGAGGATGACGATTCCATCATGTATGCATGATGTGCGCGCATGCGCGCGCATCCGATATTTACATATCCAGAGGCGGTCAGTGGGGGCCGAGATGGACTACTACGAAGATCTCGTGCAGACGCTCGTGCTCGGCGGTGCGAAGAGCCGGGACGAAGTGCTCAGGCTCAAGACGAGGCTGTGCAAGAAGCACGGCATGGCCCGCGTGCCTCCGAACTACGAGGTCCTCAAGCGGGTGCCGGATGAGTACCGGGACATCGTGGAGCCTCTGCTGAGGAACAAGCCCGTGAGGACGCTCAGTGGAGTGGCCCCGGTCGCGGTGATGACAAGCCCCGCGGAATGCCCCCACGGCAGGTGCACTTACTGTCCAGGAGGCGTTCCCAACAACACGCCCCAGTCATACACAGGTCGAGAACCAGCGGCCCTAAGGGCGGGCATGCACGGATACGACCCATACAAGCAGACCAGGAGCAGGCTCGATCAGCTCAGGGCGATCGGGCACCGGACCGACAAGGTGGATCTTATCATCATGGGCGGGACGTTCACATCCAGGCAGGAGGAATACCAGGATTGGTTCGTCAGGAGGTGTTTCGACGCCATGAATGGGACCGATTCCGCGGACATCGAGTCCGCGCATGTTCTTAACGAGAATGCAGAGGCGCGCTGCGTGGGCCTCACCGTGGAGACGCGTCCGGACTGGTTCTCCGAGCCCCAGGTCGAGCACTCGATGATGCTGGGGGCGACGAAGGTGGAGTTCGGGGTGCAGATCCTCGACGACGATGTCCTCAACGGAGTGAAGAGAGGGCATCATGTGAAAGAAGTGGTAGAGGCCACCAGGCGGTCCAAAGATGCGGGCCTCAAGGTGGCGTATCACATGATGCCAGGTCTCCCGGGCAGCGACAGGAACAAGGACCTCGCATCATTCAGGAAGATGTTCGAGGACGAGCGGTTCAAGCCGGACATGCTGAAGATATATCCCACACTGGTCGTCAAGGGGACGGGGCTGTACGACGAATGGTCCGCCGGACGCTACAGACCGATGACGGTCGAGGAAACGGTCGATCTGCTCGTCGATGTGAAGAAGTCGGTGCCACCATGGGTCAGGATACTCAGGATCCAGAGGGACATCCCAGTCCAGCTGATCGAGGACGGTGTCAGGAAGAGCCATCTGAGAGAGCTGGTGATGCGCGAGCTGAAGGAGGAGGACGCTCGCTGCAGGTGCATCAGGTGCCGCGAGATAGGCCGTCTGCCGACGGGCAAAGGGCGCCCGGAGGAATCCGATGTCCAGCTCTCGGAGGTCGTATACCGCGCATCCGGAGGCGTGGAGCATTTCATCTCCTTCGATTTGCCTTCGACCGATTCGGTTATCGGATATGCGCGCCTGAGGCTCCCGGGTCAGAATGGGCCCGATGCAGCCCTTGTCCGGGAG
>CAZHTV010000118.1:0-3876 GCA_964535775.1 uncultured Thermoplasmata archaeon
TACTCATCATCGTCACAGGTGCGCGCTCTCAGTATGTCCTCCTGCGCGATGGCGCTGACCCCGTCATCGCGCGCACCACCGAGGACTACAGAGGCAGCGTCAACGTGCCTCCGAGCGTCCACAACGACGAAGACCTCGCCATGTTCGTGAGATGAGGGTTGTTCGCTAGAGTTGCAGGATAGCGTTCGCTACTGTGCCCATAAGCAGCGCCAGCGCGATCGACGAGGCCGTTACAATCACCGCGCTCTTCAGTCCGAACTCCTTCATGAGTACTGCGAACGCTGCGAGGCACGGCATGAACACGGCCATCACCAGAGCGAACACGAACATCTGTTCGTTCGTGAGGAAGAGTGCCAGGTTCGTCTCCCCTGCGAGGACCATGAGCATCTGCAGGGCCATCTCCTTTCGCAGGATGCCGAACACGATTGCCACCGCCGTGAAGGCCGGCAGGCCCAGCGCGGCCATCATGAAGGGCTCGAGGGGGTCCACGAGCTTCTGGAGGAGTTCCAGGGCGAGCAGCGTCTCCAGCACCACACTCCCCGCGAGCAGCAATGGGAAGGCGATCGTGAGGAACTCCTTGATGCGGATGTAGGTCTTGATCAGGGTCTGCCTCGCGTTCGGCCACCTCATGTCCGGTATCTCCACGCACATGCCGGTCGGCTCGAACTTGATTGTCTTGTGCAGGACGAGGCCAAGGACCGCTATCATCGCGAACAGTATGACGTATATGAGGAGGGCCCACTGAGCCCCCGCGTAGTTGCCTACCGAGCCGACTATGATCGCGGTCTGGGCGGAGCACGGGACTGCCATGGTTATCAGGACCGCGAGTATGAGCCGCTCCCTCTTGGAGCCCATGGCCCTCGTGGCAAGGATGGCCGGGACGTTGCAGCCGAAGCCCACCACCATCGGTATGACCGCCCTCCCGTGGAGGCCCAGCCTGTGCATCACGCCGTCCAGAAGAGAGACCACCCTGACCAGATAGCCGGTATCCTCCAGCACAGACAGCATGATGTAGAAGACCAGGATGTAGGGGATGACGAGGGCCAGCATGGCCTCTATGCTCAGTGATATCCCCTGGATTATCCCCGAGGTGATGTCGCTCTCCGCATCCTCCGCCAGGTCCTCGAAGAACAGCCGACCTGTCTCGGAGTAGGCCCCGACCAGCACGCCCTCTATCATCCCTCCGACGAACACCAGGATCACGAACACGAGTGCGAGCACACCCAGGAGAATGGGTATCCCTGTGGAGGGTCTCAGAGTGATGTCCGTCGCCAGTTCCTTCTGGGCCTTGGCCGAGACCGAAGGCGCGAGGACCTCCTTGGCTATCCTTCCCGCCTCGCCGAACCTGTCCCTCTGTATGTGGACTACGATGTCCTCTCCGTGGACCTTCTCGAATTCGTCCTTGAGCTTCCCGGCGAGTTCCCTCGCCTCTGGCTTCGCCCGATCTACCACGTTCGGGTCGCCCATCAATAGTCTGACCGCCACGGACCTGAGTGGATACTCCCAGTCCTCTTCGTCCAGGAGGCCCTCGAGCTTCTCGATCATCTCCTCTATGTGCGAATCGTACCTCACTCTGAAATTGCTCCTTCGCCTGAGCTGAAGAGCGGTGTACAGAAGCGAGTCGATGCCCTCGCCTTTGGGCGCGACCGTCGGCACCATAGGCATCATGAGTATCCGCTCGAGGCGTTCTATGTCGATCCTCAGCTTGCTCTTCCTCACGATGTCGTACATGTTTAGCGCGGCGACTACGTTGTATCCCGACTCGATCAGCTCGAAGAGGAGCACTAGGTTCCGTTCGAGCCTGGTCGCATCCAGGACTGCTATGACCGTATCGGGCCTCCTCTCGAAGAGTAGGCTCGTGGCGACCCTCTCGTCCTCAGTGTTGCCGGCCAGAGAGTACGTCCCGGGCAGGTCGGTCACCGTGACCGTCATGCCCAGGAACTTGGCCTTGCCCTCGGTAAACTCGATCGTCGTCCCGGGGTAGTTCGCGCTGATAACTCCCACCCCGGTCAGCTGGCTGAAGATGATGCTCTTGCCCACGTTGGGGTTGCCGGCGAGAGCTATCTGCAGGGCATCTCCCTCCTAGGTCGGTCTCATGACGTGTAGAATGTCGGTCCTGTCCCTGGCAATCGCTATCTTGACGCCCTTCAGGCTGACGATCAACGGCCCACCCATGGGCACTCTCTTCTCCACCTTCACCTCGGCTCCCGGAACGAACCCCATGGCCAGCATCGAGCACAGCTCGTCGTGGCTTCTGGAAACGAGATGGGAGACTATCACCTTCTCCCCCTCCCTGACGTCGGTCAGGGGCATATCGTTGCTGGTGCACTTCTCGCAGCTGATTGGCCTCCCGCACCTCGGTATCTGCCTGCCGTGGGGGCATTCGGTCGGGTGGTTCATGATCCTGCAGAGGTTCTGCTCCACCTCGTCGGTGAGCACGTGCTCCATCTTGCACGCCTGTTCGTGCCTCTCTCTTCCCTTTATCCCGACATAATCGTTCAGGAACCTCTCGAGTAGCCTGTGTCTCCTTGTCATCCTGCAGGCGATCCTCCTGCCCCTCGGCCGCAGAGTCGCGCCCCTGTATGGTTCGTGGGCGATGTACCCTTGGTCCGAAAGCTTGTGGAGCATCTCCGTGACGCTCGCAGGCGTGACGTTCATGGCAGAGGCTATCTCCGAGGTCTTGGCTACGCCTCCGTTCTCAGTCAGTACGTAGATTACCTTGAGGTACTGCTCCGTGTTCGGAGAAACCATCAGAGGCAGAGTTAGGCTGACCTAAATCTTAAATGTTTCCACGGTTTTCGCCCCTTCCCCAAGGTCCTGTCCGGCCTTCAGACAGACCGGACTGGCCCGAGGCTATCCCTTCGAGTCCAGGTATTTCTTGAACGGGTATGTCTTCAGCTTGATCTCGCCCTCACCTGGCTCGGGGTACTCCTCGGCGTACTCCCTCTTTGCCAGGGCCAGCTCCCTCTTGCCCAGATCCTGGGACTTCATGCCGTAGTTCTGCCTGAGCCATGTCTCGAAATCGAACTTCATTTTGCCACCGTGGGCTAACCGCACACCCTAGACTTTAAGTCTACTCCGAAAAGGGTTCTAGGTTCCCCCGCGTCTCTCCTCTTCCGTGAGGGCGCATTTCGGGTCCTCGGCGAACAGGTCCCCGGACCATGCATATGCCCTGGCCCTGCATCCCCCGCACACCTGTCTCTGGGAGCAGTCGTGGCATATGCCCTTGAGGTTGTTCCTGTCCCTCAGCATCCGGAACAGCTCCGAGCCGTGCCAGATCTCGGCCGGGGTCTTCTCCCTCAGGTTGCCCCCGCTTATCGGGACGAACGCGCATGGCCAGACGTCGCCGTTCGGCTTGATGTAGAACATGCCGTTCCCGCATATGCAGCCTCTGAGGACATCGGACGGCCTGCCGCCGTTCCTCATCACGTTGTGCAGCGCCCAGTACTCGGGAAGGCCGACGGGCGCGATTACGGGGTGCAGGTCCTTCTGGAGGGCCCCGGCCTGCAGTATCTCGCTTCTGAACTCCTCCCTGGTTAGTTCGAGCTGCGAGCTCTCCTCCCCTCGTCCTGAGGGTATGAACTGGTACAAGAGGATGACATGTGCGCGCAGCTCGTCCGCGAATGCGACTATCTCGGGTATCTCGTCCCGGTTGATCTTGGAGGCCGTGATGTTTATCTGGATGTACATGCCCTCGGCTGCAGCGTTCGCGATGCCCTCGCGCGCGAGCCTGAGGGCCCCAGACTTGCGCCTGAAAGCGTCGTGCACCTCGTCCTTCATCGAGTCGATGCTCGCGGCGATCCCCAGGGTCCCCGCCCTCTTCAGGGCCTTGGCCATGTCGGGTGTGATCAGGGTGGCGTTCGTGGCTATTATCGG
>CAZHTV010000119.1:0-3868 GCA_964535775.1 uncultured Thermoplasmata archaeon
CACGAGGAGCAACTCTATGCCCGTCTCCGTTGTCCTGTAGTGCGCATCGACCGGTATCTCGGCTCCGTCGCCAGTGGTCTCCGCCCAAGACGACCACGCAAAGAAAGCCTCCCTGAGACCGTCCGGATTGGCCACATAGGCTACCTGCTTGCCAGCATCAGTGTTGAGGAACTGCGTGTAATCGGGGACCATGTTCTCTGGGACGACTGGTTTCGGCACGACCGGCACGACACCGCCCATCTCCTCCAGCTCGACGACGAAACCGTCTCCATTCGGTGGGACGTCGATTGTGTGCGCGACTGCAATGGCGCCCAGCCCAAGCGGGACCAGCTGTTCGATGGTCAAATCAACCTTCGCCTCGTGAAGCTTTTCGACCACGTAAGCAGTCCCGTCGGGGAGCATGAAAGTCGTCTCCGAGGTCGAGATAGAGATCGTGACCGTCACGACGGCCCAATCACTCGTCGTCTGAGGGGGAGATGCGACCGGAGGCACCCACACGTCGGGTAACCAGCTTGGTATCTTGGCGTCCAGCATGAGGTTCATGGAAACGGCGACCGTTGTGGTGCCGTCCGCCAGCTCTTGTCGCACGGGAGCTGATATGGACCAATCGGAGGACGACAGGTCGGCTTCGTAGATCTCGGTCCCCTCGACGAAGAGGCCGTCCTCCCCGGAGTCGAAGCAGAGGACCCTCGCAATCGTCATAGCGAATTTATCGTCGCTGCGAGGGTACTTGGTCTCAGCGCGCATCGTGTCGGTGTCGAGGCTGAGGATCATCTCACTGGTCTCGATGGTCACCTTCCCCCCCGCCAGAGTGACGCGTATCTCTTCGTCTTCGGCCGCAGCAAGGGTTCCAGCTGGGATGATGACAGAAAGGGCGATGACGAGCGCGAAAGGAAAGATCACACTGCGATTCACATCAGATCACTGATATGAAGTGCACTTCCCCATTATTAAGGAGATTCGGGACAAGTCTCTAAGCGGGTGGTGAGCACCGTTAGAGGACTGTCCGAGTGTTAGAGGGCCGTCCCGAAACTCCTACATAGCTTAGCCGCACAAACGCATCCTCAGGTGATAAAACATGATGAGAATGTCGAAGAGAACCATCGTGGTAGCCGTAAGCGCCTTGGCCGCGGTGTTGGTGTTCGCTGCGGCCGTGAAGGCGAGCCCAGACGGAGAAGGCGCAGTGTCATCTGACAGTCCGTTCTATGGACTGGACAAGTGGTTTGAGCAGGTGGATGAGGCGCTCTCGCTCAGCCCGGAATCGCAGATGGGCAAGCAGATCGCGCACCTGAACGAGCGCATTGCTGAAGCGAACGCCGCTGTCGAGCGCGGCTCGGCCGAGGGCATCCAGAGGGCGGCGGAAGCCATCGAGAGCAAGGCGAAGGACATCGAACAGACCTCGAGCAAGGTCGACAACGCCGGCGCCATGGCCGACGCTCTGGCGGGCCTGAGGCTGGCGGAGGAGACCCTACAGGGGCTGCTCGCGGACCCGGAGATGCCCGAGGAGTCTGCGTTCGGTCTTGAGACTGCGCTGTCCGCGGTGCAGAGCTCGATCGCCATCGCTCAGCAGTACCTTGACATGATACCGATCGATGTGCCGGCTTCCGGTGCTCCCTGAGGCTTGGCTACACTACGTGTCAATCGAAAACTTGGATGAACGGAGGATATGACACGTGGCGGATACCGAAGGTGAGAACATGAGAGTTCCATCTGAGAATATGAACAGAGCCAGACCGGAGACGCGAGGCGGCCACAGGTCGTGGGGCAAGATGGTCGCGATCGCCCTGTCCCTCCTGGTGGCCGGAGGGATGGCGCTCGCGGCCCCAGGAGCTGTCCAGGCCGAATCGGGCGTCTACAAGGACATGGTCTTCCTGCTGCACTGGGTCAACGACACAGAGCCTGCGAAGACGATCCAGGGGTACAGCGTGAGGAACTACTTCGACACGACACTGGTCTTCGAGCCTGTGAACCACTCGGTCACTGCGAGCACCAAGTTCAAGGAGGACTGGTACCAGGTCCCTGTCCTCGCGGGTGACTTCAGGGTGACCTCGGTCAACCTGATGATGTGGATGAACGCCTCCGGTGGACAGAAGAGCGCGCAGATCAGCGCCAGCATATGGGAGGTCACTGACGCGGCCTCTAACCCTGACGGGACGCTCGTCGCGGAAACTAACTTCGGGAACAGGGAGCTCTTCGCCTCCCCGCACATGGAGACCTTCGAGATGACCTTGCCGTCCGAACACACGTTTGCCGCGGGGTCGTCCATCAGGATACTGATGAACATCACCCCCGGCACGTTCACATATGTCTCGTTGATCTGGGACACGTCAACCGCAAACAGCAGAGTGGTGCTGCATGGCCCCGACTCGATCGACGTGACCGGTATGACGGTCTACGACTCGGAGATGACCCCTACCAGCAACCTGGACCCTGCAACGGCGAACATGACGGCGTACATCGATGCGCATGTCACGGATCCGCTCGGTGGGTATGACATCATGTGGGTTAACTTGACGATATTCGACCCGCTGGGCGAAGCCGTGATTGACGATGCGCCTATGGCCCGCATCACGGGCACGGACCTCTCGTTCGAGAGCACCTACAGGTTCTCGATGAACTATTCGGGGCTCCCGACGGGCGTGTACGAGGTCCTCATCTGGGCCGTTGACAACAATGGCCACAACCTGTACTACTTCTTCGGGCAGTACAACTTCGGCGACCATCCCGCGACATTCGTCGGGTGGTTCAGCATAGGCGTGGTCCACTGGGTCAACTTCCTCGTCGAGGACGACATTGGCCAGCCCGTCGAATCAGCACAGGTGATGGCTGCCCAGGGCGGCGAAGTGATACGCCAGGGGACGACAGACAGCTCAGGGATGATCAACCTCACACTCGGCGCCGGTGTGCACGAGATGCTCGTCGTATGGAGAGATGTGACGGTGTACGAAGCTCCCTATCTCGTGTCGGGAAACGTCTCCGAGGACGACCCTGTGGTGCTCTCAGCAGCGATATACTATCCGTCAGTTCAGCTAGTAGATAGCCAGGGTGCCCCCGTCGCGGACGCGGCGGTGTTCCTGACCTATCCCAACGGCGAGTCGATTGCCGAACCGCTCTGGACCGATGACACTGGTACGGCGTATCTGGGCAGGAGCCCCGGAGGAACCTATACCGTCGCGGCTTACTGGAAGGGCATAGAGATCCATCGCGACGGCCTGCTTGTGAGCTCAAGCACGGCCTATGTCCTCGATGTCGCAGTGTACTACGTCACGCTGACGGTAGTCGACAGCCAAGGGATTGGAGTGGAGTACTCCCATGTTGTCGCGAAACACATGGTCAACCGTCTCGTCCTCGACTTCGGTGTCGCCAACAAGACGGGCACTCTGGTGACCAGAGTCCCCGGCGCTCAGATCGATTTCGAAGCTTATCTGGCCGATGTTCTGATAGGAAAGGCCGTGGCCGTGGATGTGACGCAGGACACCTCAGTGACGATCTTCGCGAGCATGTACTATGTCACCTTCACGGTGGTCGACTCGCGTGGCCTGGGCCTCGAAGGAGCGGCGGTGTTGGTCGTCTCGACCGGGGATGTGCCAATCGCATCGGGCACGACGGATGAGGCTGGCCAGTGCGTCCTGAGGTTGCCCTCGGCCGAACTCCGGGTGAGCGTGACATGGATGGGTGTGAGCGTCTACGAGTCCGGATTGGCCGGACCAACGGCGGACGGAGAGGTGACTCTTGTCGCCACGGTGTACTACCTCACACTTGTCGTCAGTGACAGGGATGACAAGCCGATCGCCGACGCCGCTGTATATGTCGCCAACCTAGCGGACGGTGAGGTGAAGGCGTTCGGATACACCGATGCGGCCGGCAC
>CAZHTV010000120.1:0-3864 GCA_964535775.1 uncultured Thermoplasmata archaeon
TCGACCCTGGCGAACTTCTGGGAGTGCTCCAGGGCCAGCTTCTGCTCGGCCGTGAGTTCCCCGTCGCTCTGGCGCCCTGTGATGATGTCCTTTACCTCAGCGAGTGTGAGATGCTTCTTGTCCTCCATCGAAAACACCACCGTCTGCTCACTTTGCCTTCCTGAGGTGCTCGGGCCTCACCACGATCTCCTTCAACTTGCCGCCCATCCGCACCTTGAGCAGGTAGGCCTTTCCCCTGGACCCAGTGACTGTCCCGGTCCTGCCATGGAACCTGACATGAGGCTGGCCCTTGTGGATGCTCGGGTCGATGTTCACGCTCGCCTGCTCACCGACCTCGAACCGCTGGAAAATGCGAGTGATGGGAGAGAGCCCTCTTTCTCGTGCGCGCTTCTGAAACACACCCCGCGTCCTGCGTCTCGCGCCTTTGGATGCCTTGACCATCTCGCTACTCTCCCTTGTCGCCTACGGCTATCACGTCCAGCTCGAGCACCTCGCAGGCAACCCCTATGATGCCAGCGACGTTGGGCTGCGTCCGCCCCTCGTCCCCGTGCATCAGCTCCTTGATGTAGGTCCCGCTGTCCGCCTCGACGACGAACGCTACCTCCCTGCCGCTGACCTCCTCGACGGACATCCCCCTGACGGACCTTGTCCTCTCGAGGTTCGCGCGCCGATGGGCTACCCTGCTTGGAGTGAGCTGACTTATAGGCTTTCCGGCCAATGATGTAACTACTTCATTAAGCTTTCCGTGGTCGAAATCGTGCTGGAAGCGCACCCTGACCCTGTAGGTCTTGGGAAGAGCGGACTCCTTGATGGCCCTCATCTCGGCTCGGGAGGACGTCCTGAGCCCGAGGAACTCGGCCTTCCCCTCCGCACCCGCGTTCGCCTCTGACTCGACCTTCGCGAAGTCCAACGACCTCAGCCTCGGCCTGCTGACCTCGACCACGAAAGGCCTTCCGTTCCCCAGCATTCGGGCGTCGATGTCCTCCCTGCCCATTCCGTGGAAGAAATCCTCCTCGCCGCGTGCATGGCCCATGACGACAGGACCTATGAGGTCCTGAACGCTCGAGTCGTACATCCTGCCCTTGCCCCCGCACCTGGGACAACCTTTCCCCCTGCACTCCCTGCACGGCCACCGGGTCTGAGGCAGCCCCCTGGAGTATTTTCTGTACCGGCCGTAGACAAAGAGAGGAGCGATGTCCAGCACGACCCTGTCGAACCTGGTGTCGATGAGGAAGACCATCTCCGGGCTCTTGAAATCGACTGGCCTGCCGAGCTGGCTCTCGATTATCTTGCCTATCTCCCTGTTGAGTTCGGCCTTGATCGACTCCGTTTCCTTGGCGCCGACCTCAGACCAGAAGGACTCCTCGCGCTCGATGGTCTCTGCGTCGACCTTGGTCCCGACGAGGAAAGTGGAGAACTCATAACCCTCACACTCCCGGACGGACAGTTCTGCGAACTTCTCCAGCTCCCCGAACAGACCCCGGCAGATGTGGCACTCTCCGATGTCGGAGGGGGGAGGAGGGGAATCGACCAGGCTCATTCTGACTATCGAGCCCCTCTGCTCGTCCGAGAGACCTCTGGAAACGGATGCAAAAAGCCTTCCCAGGCAGTGGTTGCACAAGGGGCGCTGAAGCGCTCGCCCTGCGATCTCTAGCCTATCGGACATTGACGCTCTTGATGAGGATTAGCCCGTATATATCACTTGGCCGATGGTTCAGATGCCGACGCACTCGAGGAGGCCGTCGCAGGCCGACCAGAGTGGCTTGTCATCAGCGGATGTGATCGTCTCGAGCCAGGCAGGAAGGATCGGTTTCAGGGCCTCCATCGCAGCCGCGATGTTGAACTCTCCCAGAGGGGAGTCGTAGACCAGATAGCACACCAACACTGGCCTGCCCCTGACCCTCTCCTCCTCCAGGGAAAAGAACAGTCGCGCTCGCTCCTCCCCCTTGAGGACATATGTCTCGGCGATCAGGCTGTGCCTCTTCCTGAAGGTCGCGCCCATGGAGAGCTGTGATATGCCCTTGTAGTCCACGCTCTCGTTCAGGATCCAGCGCATCTGGCCCTCGTATGTGCCCAGGGTGAACTGCGAGGGCGAAAGCGTGAGCCTCTGGCCCGATTCCAGCGCCAACCTGGTCCAGAGCCTCAGATACGCGTGTGCGAGGGACTTCATGACCTTGTCCCTGGGCGTATCGGACTTCCCCTCGACCTTTGGTATCTGGGAGATGTCTGTCTCGAAGCTCTTCAGCAGGCTTCCGACCATAGCAGTGATATAATGAACCTGAGGATATTTCAAGAGTGCTGGTTAACCGTCTAGAAACCCATGCCATCTATCTTGAGCTGCGCCCGCCTTCCCTCGAGAAAATGATAGACCGCAGCGTGCTCGCTCCCCGATAGGAGCATGTCGACGGCCCTCCTCGCAACATCGATCTGAAGCGAATCCCCGATGACTGCCACGGTGTTCCCGTAGACTGACATGTACGCCCCCGTCAGCTCCTCGATCAGTGCCCTGGTCTTGCCGTGGGTGCCTATGACGCGTGCGCGCATGCGCATGACATGCTCCTTCTTCTTGCCCACGTAGTCGCGGATGTCGAACACTTCGAGGAAGTAGTCCTCCTCGAGTAACCTGAGGGCCTTCTGCGGCGAGAACCCGCGCCCGATGGCGATGACCACGTTCGCGACAGACAGGGACAGCGATGGGTCTCTTGCATGCGTGTGGTCTATCTCTATCTCGCCCTCCTCCGAGTCTATCGATATCTTCACGCCCGTCTGCTTCTCGATCCTCGCCTTCGTCGAGCCGTTCTTCCCGATGAGCACGCCTACCCTGTCCGTGGGTATCCTGACCGACTGAGTCATCTCCCCCTGATCTCCTTCAGCTCCTTCTCGACATCGATCGCTATGCCACGGCGCTTGAAAAACCTTGCCAGGTTCGTGACATCCCTGACCAGGAACTCCTCGGCCATCGGATGCCCGAGAAGGACGGTCTGGCCGACATCGATTATAACCGGTTTCTGGCCGAGCATCAGTATGTTGTACTCGCTGAGATCGCCATGGACCAACTGGGCCTTCTGGTACGCGAGCTTCATGAAATCCAGGATCTCCCTGGCCAACGCCTCAGGGTCCTCGATGGAAACCTCGCGCATCTCCCGTGCTGGCCCCTCATCGGTCCCGATGTACTCCATCACGACGATGTTCTGATGGTGCGCGATCGGCCTCGGCACGCGCACGCCCACGTCCCGGAGCCTCTGGAGGTTCCTGTACTCCTTCGCGGCCCAGGCCAGTATCAGCTTCCTGCGGTTCGTGGTGATGCCCTTGAAGCGCGGGTCTCCCTGGACGTACTTGGCCATGTCCTTGAAGGAGGACGTCGATGTCCTGTATATCTTCACGGCGACACGGTCCTTCTTCGGGGTTGTCGCGCTGAAGACTATCCCCTCCTTGCCGGTCGATATCGGGAACTCGAACTGGTCGATGACGCCGTCGGAGAACAGCTTGTATATCCTGAGGAGGTTCTGCTTGTCGAACACCGAGTCGTAGGATTTCCTGTCATCCGCGTCCTTGCGGCGCTCGCGCCAACTGTCTATCTCCCTCTCGAAAATGTGGTACTTGTCCGCGCGAGTCAAGATGAGGCGCCTCCGACCTGCGTCAGAAGATGTCTATGGACTTGGGAAGCATCTTCTTCCTGCTCAGGTACATCGCCTGAGTCTTGGTGTACCTGTAGAGTATGTTCGCCTTCTCGTCCTGGAACTCCCAGGGCTGCACTATGAGCAGGTCGCCCTCCCGGATCCACATCCGCTTCTTTATCTTGCCCGGGATGCGGCCCATCCGGTGCTTGCCATCCGCACACATGACCCGAATCCTTGACGCCCC
>CAZHTV010000121.1:0-3766 GCA_964535775.1 uncultured Thermoplasmata archaeon
CAGACGGTTCTCTGGGGGAATGGTATCTCGATCCCTTCCTCGGCAAACCTCTGGTGCACCTGTTTCCTCATTTCGTGTGCGACGCGCCACTTGTTCATGAAGTTGTCGACCCAGACGACGAGCGCGAAATCGAGTGATGAGTCGCCGAACTTCTGGAACCGCACGACCGGCGCCTTGCCCGTCTCCTTGATGACGTTCGGATGCGCCATCGCGACATCGACGAGTATCTTCTCGACCTTCTCGATGTCGGAGCCGTAGGCCACGCCCACCTCGACCCTTGACTTGCCCTGCTCATCCGGCAAATCAAGGTTTATGATCTTGTCATTGACCAGTTTGTTGTTCGGAACGACGATGTAGTCGTTCTCAAACACCTCATAGAGGCGTGTGCTCCTTATCCCGATCCTCTCTACCCTGCAGAACTCACCGGATGAGATGGTTATGAAATCGCCCTCCATGAAGGGCCTGTCGAGAAGGAGGGATATGCCACTGAAGAAGTTGGAGAGAGCATCCTGGGCGGCGAACGCAATCACAAGGCCGAAGACCCCGACCCCGGCCAACAGGAAGGTTATGTCGTAGCCGAGGTAGTTGACGATGCCGATGGCACCGAAGATGAGGATTATCACGCCTCCGATCTTGTCGAGCACCGGAATCAGCACGTCGCCGATCTCGCTCTCGGTCTTGGCCGAGATCCTCTTGCCGAGATGTACCAGTACTTCCTTGAAGATCTTGTAGACTATGAAGGTCAGCACTGATATCAGAACGATGCCGTAAATCTGGAAGACCAGGCGGATCTCGCCCTCGCTCAAGGGCAGAATAGAAAACGAGGTCACGATACCGAACACGATTATCAGGACGAAGATGGGCCTCCTCAGAATCCTGAGGACCCGGTCGTCGATGTCAGTCTTGGTCCTTCTGGTGACGATTCGCAGAGTGGGTTCGGCGACATACGCGGCGAAAAGGGCTATCCCCGCCCAGGTCGATATGTTTAGCAGGAATGTCACATAGTTACCGTTCAGGGGCTCCGGCAATGGATTGTCGAACCTCCCCAGCAGTTTGTTCTTGCCAGGAGCGATCACACCCCATGTGGTCACCATCTCTGTCGAGACGCTGCTCGTGCGCTCGAAGGCGGGAGCGGCATCGCTCAGATTGATGAACTTGAACGTGATGACTTGGTTCACCATCCCGTTGGACACATCTGAATCCGCTGACACTGTGAGGTTGATGAAGACCGCACTCTGGCCTACTAACACGAACACCTTCTGGTTGAAGGAGGAACTCCAGCCGGTTCCGGACTCATTGTCAGCGGAGACTTCAAGGAGATAAGGGACGTCGTAGTCGTTGAAGACAAACCATTGATAAGCAACGGACTTCCCCGCCTGACACACCTTGCTTGGTGGTTCGACCTCTATGAAGACGATCCCCTGGGCCCTGGCTCCCACTGGCACGAGCAGGACGCTGGAAACGATAGCCAGCACCAGCAGAATCCCAGCGGCTGTCAGCGATGTTCTCATCAGACCGGCCATGCTAATCGGGGAGCGCACTTTAATGTTTTCGGAAGACGGCCTGTCTCTCACAGGTGCAGGTATGTATTGGACAAAGTTAAGTACGGACAGAATCATCCATTGGTGTGGAGTCTTCGGAGACCCTTTCAGTGGTCCGTGTGGCTGCCGCCATCGCGGTTCTGGCATATGCTTCCCTTCTCGACCTGAGAACCAGAAGAGTGGAGAACAGGTATTGGATCGGCCTCTCGGTGCTAGGCATCGCTTTGCTCTCTGGGCAGGTCTATGTGGATGACAGGCCTCTGGAGTACCTGGCCATCCTGCTGCCGATCGTTCTGATCCTTGCCGACGTGTTCATAGACACCAAGGCACATGAGAATGTCGCGCGGACCGTGGCAATCGCAGAATACGCATCCGCGATCATCATCCTTGTCTTCTTGTCGCTAGAATACGGGTCCGATGAATACTTCAGGCACCTCATCGGGGTGCCGGCTATGATGCTATTCATCGTTCTCTTGTACATGCTCGACGCGCTGAGAGGAGGTGCGGATGCGAAGGCCCTCATATCGCTCGCAATCCTGTTCCCTTTCTATCCAGATATGGCCTCTCTGCCCTTCCTGAGACCCGAGTCGGCTGAGCTCGGGATATTCATACCTTTCACCTTTGCAGTCCTGGTCACGGCTGCCATCATCGTGGCCCTGACGCCCATAGGCTTCCTCCTCAGAAACATCGCGGACAAGGAATTGAGGTTCCCTCAGGCGCTCCTGGGATACAGGATGGACACGGAGAACGCCAGGGGCAAGCACGTATGGCTCATGGAGCGCGTGGTCGAAGGAAGGCATCTGCTCTATTCAAGACCGAAGGCGGAGGAGGATCTGTCCAGGGAACTGAGTCTTTTGGAGGAGGCGGGCCACAGGAGAGTGTGGGTGACACCGAAAGTGCCGTTCATTGTGCCAATGCTCATCGGGCTTATCGTATGCGCCACTCTGGGCAATCCGCTCCTGCTGCTATTTCCTCTTTGAAGGGCAGACACTGCTCAGAACACATCCTGCGCAGTCGGGAGTTTTTCTGCACTTTTCCTTGCAGTGTATCACGATGAGTGCGTGCATGTCCGACATGTCCTTCACATTCGACCTGAGCGACCTCTGGACCATGGCCTGGAGAACGTCATAATCCCCCAGCTGTTCGTACCCAAGCCTCCTCATCAGCCGATAGGTGTACGCATCCACGACAAAGATTGCCTTTCCGAGCGCATAGAGCAAGATCGAGTCGGCTGTTTCTGAGCCGATACCGGGCAGCCCGAGGAGCTCGCCCCTGAGGGCGTTCGTCGGCCTGGGCTTCATCCGCTCCAGATCACCGCCATAGGCATTAACTACGAACGTTGAGAATGCCTTCAGGTATCTCGCCTTCTGTCTGAAGAAACCCGAAGACCTGATGATTTCCTCCAGGTCTGCAAGAGGACAAGCGACGAGAGCTCCCGGAGAAAGCAGCCTGGCCGACTTGAGATTTCGTGTAGACGTCTCAGCGTTCCTCCAGGATGATCTCTGGGTCAGGATCGCGCCCACAGCGACCTCGAATGCGGTATCGCCGGGCCACCAGTGCGGCTCGCCATACTCGTCCCTGAGCATGGCCAGAAGGCGTGGTATTGACACGACCATCCTTCCTGTACCTCCGGGGGCTAGACCACCAGGTTGAGGGAGGCACCGCAGCTTCCGCACTTGTCGCCCTTGAGCTTCGTCTTGCGTATCGAGAAACCCTCTCTGTCAATAACCTTGGTCCCGCACTTGGGACAGTAGGTGTCGTCCCTGTCTCCTGCCCAGATGTTGCCCAGGTAAACGAACTCCAGCCCAGCCTTCTTGGCCAGGTCGTAGGCGTTTAAGAGGGTCTTCTCGGAAGTCTTCGGCACGCTCGTCAACTTGTAGTCGGGATGGAAGGCTGAGAAGTGCACCGGGACTTTCTTGCCCAACGAATCTGCAGCCCATCTGCAGAACCCGGAGATCTCGACATCGGTGTCGTTGTGCTCCGGAATGACAAGGTAAGTCAGCTCGACATGTATGCCAATCTCGTAGGCGACCTCACATGCGCGGAGGACCGGTGCCAACCGTCCCCCACACACGCGCTTGTAGAACCCTTCCGAGAAGGCCTTGACGTCAATGTTCATCGCGTCTATCACGCCTTTGAGTTCCCGGAGCGGCTCCTCGTTGATGTACCCGTTCGTCACGTAGTTGGTCTTCAATCCGGCTCCGTGGGCCGCCTTTGAGGCCGCG
>CAZHTV010000122.1:0-3723 GCA_964535775.1 uncultured Thermoplasmata archaeon
GACGTTGAATAAAATAGTTATGGAGCGGTGTAAATCAGCCAGACGCCGCCAAGCAAGACCGGCACGCCACATATTTTCTTTAGAATTATTTTATCTTACGGATTTCATCGAAATATTGTGCTCAACAGCCCTATTAATGCTCCGCCTGTTATCAGCCATGTCGAATTGACCTTTAACCAGATCAGCAGAACAAAAGAAATAACGGAAACCAGGATAGTAAAAGGGTCGGTTAGCGAAGCCCATCCCAACTGCCAGGTCACAGCGGCCATCAGGCTCAGTGAAGCTACATTGACACCATCTAATAAACCGCTAACCCAAGAAGAGTTACGTATTAGGGGAATCAGCTGATTAGAAATAGCAACAAGGATAAATGAAGGCAGAAAAATGCCCAAAGTTGCCAGAAATGCTCCCTTTATGCCGCCGAGAATAAAACCGATAAACGTTGCCGTCGTGAATAAAGGCCCCGGCGTTACTTGGCCGATAGCAATGGCATCAATCAATTGCTGGTCGGTCAGCCAGCCGAGACGCATAACGAAATCGGCTCGAAGAAAAGCAAGCAGGACGTAACCGCTTCCATATAAGACAGCTCCAATCTTAAGGAAAATAAGAAATAACAGCGGCAGGTTAAAAGAAGCAGAAATTTGCGATAACAAGCCAATTCCACCGAGAGGAAAAAGACATATCCCAAAAACCTTTTTTCGCAACCGCTTCAAATTCATGGCTAACATCACCGCCAATCCACCGGCAAATAGCAGGGCAATTTCATTGACACCGATAAAATACAGGACAAGAACTATCAGTGCCGCAGTTGCGGTTAGCGGGCCTTTGACAGCTTTTCGGCCTAAGCTCCAGAGCGCTTGTATTATAATCGCTATAACTACCGGTTTTATTCCGTACAATAACCATTTGGCCTGTGGCATAGCGCCATAACGTACATATACCCATGCCAGCAAAAGGACAATAAGCATGGCTGGCAAGATGAAACATGCACCGGCGACAATCAGTCCTCGCCACCCAGCCCGCAGGAAGCCGATATGAATAGCCATCTCAGTGGAATTTGGCCCCGGGATAAGATTCGTAGCACCAACCAAATCGAGAAATTCCTGGTCATCCAGCCACTTGCGTCGTTTAACAACTTCATCGTGCAACATTGCGATATGGGCCGCGGGGCCACCGAAGGCAATGGCACCTAGTTTGAGAAACAGAGCGGTCAATTCGGTCAATCTATGATGTGGCGATGAGTTCATATAGCTCTTTTTAACGCTTCACTTATTGATTTATAGATCATCAGTCTTCTCGCCTTTTTCATGTTATCTGATGAAACTTCCCACAACAAAAATCAAGTATAGACCGACTAAAATTACGCCGCCCCAGCGAGGTATATTCTTGGTCATCATAAAGATTAAAACCACAATAACTGTAACAAAGCAGAGAGGAAGATAGAACCTTAACACGCCCGCGTTAACTGCGACCGGACTTACCAAAGCTATAATCCCTGCGTTGAACAGGAAAAAAGCAATGATTGAGCCAACCACATTCCCAAAACTGATCTCAGGTCTTCCTCTCATCGCAGCTGGGAGTTCTCTTGCAAGCTCCTCTATGCTTACCAGGAACGCAAGAATAGTCATTCCAAAAACTGTGTCAGAAAGCCCAAGTCTTGCGATAATAGTTTCGGAACCCTTGACCAGCATTTCGCTTCCAATAATGATGAAGGTAAGCGAGAGGAGCAAAAGTCCAAGGGATTTCCACTTGCTGAGTTCTCCAGACTCTTCCATAGTTTCGGCAACCTCTCCAGTGGGCCTGATATCAAGCCCTTTTTTACTTAACCTCAAAAGGTAGACAACTGATATAAGAAAGCCTAAAAGCAAAACCGCGCCATCTATACGCGAAAGCTTAGCATCAAGACCCAATATCCAAAAAAGAGAAACCGCCAAAACGGGTACGGCAAGAATCTGTAATGGAACGTGCTCAAACCGCATAGGAGCTACCATTGCCGTTATCCCAAATGCAAGGGCAATGGCAACCATTGCAGCTCCGATGATGGAGCCCGAAGCAATTCCTGCATTTCCTTCAAAGGATCCTACTGCCCCAACGGCAAGATTTTCAGGGTCGAAACCGATAAAAATGACACTAATCAAAAATGTAGAAATCCTGAAGCCTAATGATGTTCCGACAGCACCTTTGACAAGTTTCTCAGCAGAGTAAATGACTAATCCAAGCCCGACAACAAATAGTAATATGGAGAAAATTGTATTCATTTTCATTCTCTTTTTCGTAAAACAGACTTACCTGTTTTCAAAATCTCCACTGGAATATTGTCAATCACCTGGCAACTGGAAGGGTCAATATTGGTACTGCGGACCTGACGTCCCCTGCGCGGAGCGCGAACAGTTGCGATATCATTACAAAAGTGGCTTTGGACGCAGTATCATCATCTCTGATATAAAACCACCCGTTTCGGTAACGAACGCTTACGTATGGGGCAATCGGGCGCGAAAAAGACTGGTGCACCTGAATCAGGTCACCCGTGATAGTCCGCCAGTCGAAGCGGCTGCCATCGTCATTCAGCGTTATCGTAGCCTGCCCGGCCTGCTCTTGGTCATCGGATATTTCAATCGCGTGAGATAACCCAAACAAAACACCCATCAATGAGCGCGGTATCAAGTCTATATGGTCGCCGCCTGGTCCGGCCTCGATTGTTACTGCAAATTTATTGCGCTGCGGGTCCAATTTCAGGAGTTCCTTGAACCGTTGTGCTTCGGAAGAGTTAGCAGCGAACTCAGCTATACGCAATTCCAGATGAGACTTTCCTTCCGGCTCCAGAACTATGCCTAAAGATAAAGCCCCTCGGTCCTGCAGGAAGCTAAACACTTCTGCTGCTTCGCGGTCAATCGCTTCGAGCACATGCGCAACGGATGGAGTGACCCCCTCGATATAGTACTCGAAATCCCCGTGGGTATCTTCGATTCTCGCCGCATTCAGGACGGTTATAGTCGGATGAAATACAGCCCCGATATTGTCCAATCCTGTCTTCAATACATTATCTCCGGGAACGAACTGCGGCAGCGCCTTGCGGAGCACAGGGAGAACATCGACCACCTGATATGTCGGCAGAGTCGCCAAAGGCACAGAGTTCTTGATGCTGAAGATTCGCACCTGTCCGGGGTTGGTCACGCGGCAGGTGTACAGCAGGGTCTGTGTTTCTGCGAGGTAGGGGCGTACCGACGGGTTGATTTTGCGGATTATCTGTGATATCTCCAATGTCCCGCCGGTGCGACCGGGGTTCAGAACGATAATCTGCCCGTCCTTGAGATGTGGGGCCACAATCTCGGCTATGGTACGATGGGCGGTCGCTGGGACGACCACCATTAAGATATCGGCATTAGTGATGGCTTCTGCAGGATTAGAGGTAATCGCGTTTAGAGAGGCGAATCCTTCTATCTCTCCCGTCACATCGATGCCGCCGCGAGCTTGGATGGGCAAGAGACGTTCGCTGCTCCGGTTGAACAGATTCACCTTCAGGCCGTTGATGGCCAAGTGGGCGGCCATCGCCATCCCGCCATTCCCGGCCCCAAGAACGCAGAACGTAGGCGACCCGCTGTCCTCTGATAACTCACCCAACATCTCCTCTGTCAGCTTCAGCCTCTCGATGAGCTCCTGCGATGATACTGCCTCCACCAATGATTCCACAAACGCCGGAGTCCCGCAAAGCCGCGCAATTCG
>CAZHTV010000123.1:0-3702 GCA_964535775.1 uncultured Thermoplasmata archaeon
CCCAATAGGCCTTGTTGTGGCCACAGGACGGGCACTCGACTGCGGCCGTGGGCAGGGTCCCCGACACCTCGCCCAGGACGGCCATCTCCTTGTCCGTGCTCTTATGCCTTATGACCTGGTTCTTCGGCCCCAGTTCGTATACTGCCCCGCACTTCCTGCAGACCAGTTTCCCATCCTGAGGAAACATGAGGCTCTTGCACTTGTCACAGAACATGCATTCCCCGCTCTGCGTATCTCGCGAATGTGGAGGCGAGCGAAGCAGTCGGATGATATATAGCTTGCTGAGGGGCGCCTAGATCGAATCCCACTGGTCGCTTGAGCGGCGGCGCTCCGCTCGGCGGGGCACGGCGACCGCCTCTGTCTCCGACGAATCGTCTTCTTCGACCGCGTCGTCATCGACGAAGCGTTGGGCTCTCCTGCCACGTCCCCAATCCTTGTCGATCATCTTCCTTGCCCTCTTGATCGACCTCGGGTCCGTCGTCATCTGGATGCGCGATGGCCTGTCTCTTCTGTTGCCCCCCCTGCCGTCGGAGCGGTCGTCTTCGTATGGTGGATAGCTGAACCTCGGCTTCGAGCGCATGTTGGGAGCCCCGCGCCTCTTCTGTCTTCCGCTCCAATCGCCCCTCATGATGCGCCGGCGCCTCTGCGGCCTCTCCTCATACAGGTCGGGGTAGTCGTAAGAGGCCTCCGAAGGAGGGAGTGCGTACCTGTCATAATCCGGCTCTGCGTAGCGCATGTCTGCGGCATGCACCCAGGGATCCCTGTGTCCACGGTGCGTGAACGCCGCGCTCCCGTCGGGGTAATCCCTGCGTCTGCCAGGCAGGTGGAAGACCGCGCCCATCGCTGAGAGCACGCCGTGGTGCTCTGCGCCCTGCGCCAGAGGCGCATGGCCCGCGGGCTCGTGCACGAGAACTGTGGTCGTGTTCATGACCGCGCCCGAGGTGTATTCTATCTCCCTCCGGTTCTGCTCGGCCAAGACGCCGCCGACATATGCGAAGGCGACTGTGAGCACGTACGTGTTGATCCCGTACGGACTCGAACCGGCCAGCGCGTTCACGAACGAGCCGACGTATTCGGAAGAGAACTGGATGTAGGGTGAAATGAAAGGCACGTTGTTGCTCAGGGCCGCGCCTATGGCAGCGGGCGCGATCGCGATTCCGAACACGTGCGACGGCAGGAAGCCGGAATCGAAGCCTGTCATCACTGCGTACAGGCTGACGACGGGTATGATGGAAGCGGCGACGCCCTTCCACGGCCCCCCTGCCCGCCGGCCACCGACATAACCAGCGATCATCTGGCCGAACATCGGGAGCCACCAGAGCATCAGAGATAGGATGAGCACGTACTTCGATGCGCTCCAGAAGCTGTAGACCACGTTGCTGGACTTGAACCTCTTGCCCTCGTGGTCGTGCTCGTAGGACGCCAACCTGTACGGGACCCTCCCTCTCGGAGGACCTTCTGCTTCTCGAGCATCCCTTCTGCCTATCCCGAATACCATGCCCATCCCTTCTAGTCCGACACTCGTCGGACGATACGACATATGCGTTTCGTCGTATTTATTATTTGCGAGATGCTGGATTGAATCGCGCTCGCAGTCCAAAGCGTCTGACAAGAATGCCCGAAGGGCATTCTCCGAGTGGAGGAGATGCCCTCCGGGCTGCGGATCCACAGCACGGAGTCAGGTTCATCACCGGCACTCGGGTTCGTTCCCGGGCGCCGCATCCTCTTGAGGGTTTTCGTGCCCGTTATCGGCTGCGATAATCGAAATGGCCAACTTATATATGATTGAATTCGTCTTATGCTCGACAGCTCACAGTGGGGTCGAAACCTGTGTCGAAGGTGCTGATAGTCGAAGACGCGCCATTCATTAGGGAGATGATCCGGGACATCTTGGAATCCCACGACCATGAGATAGCCGGGGAGGCGGCTAACGGCCTTGAGGCCATCGAGAAGTTCAAGGCCCTCAAGCCCGACGTGGTGCTCATGGACATCCTGATGCCGGGCATGGACGGTCTGTCCGCCATCATGAAGATAATGGAGATAGACCCGAAGGCGAAGATCATCGTCGTCAGCGCCCTCGTGAAGGAAGCACTGAAGAAGGAGGCCATGAGGGCGGGCGCGGTCGACTTCGTGGCCAAGCCGTTCCAGGTCGAGCGGCTCCTGGAGGCCGTCCGGGTCGCGACAACGGCGGCCTGATGGCACAGCGCTGACGAAGGACTACGCGAGGAGCCCCAATGGCACGAATGGTCCGTCCCGATATCGCAATACCCACACTTTTCTTCAAGTTCCCTGCGCTCAGGCGTAGGAAGGCCATCAGGTCACCGGCTCCTGAAAAGCTCATCTCCAGTTCGAAGGCGAAGCACAAGTTGCTTCACAAGCACGTCTATCTCGTCGAGGAGCCGAAGACGGATTTCAGCTTCCACCTCTTCACGGACACGCTGAAGGGAAGGTGTCACGACTGCGAGGACGACGAGAGCTTTGCGTGCGAGAGCCTTGACTGCGGCAAGTGCGGCCTTCCGTGCCCGTGCAAGACATGTTCGAAGTACAGCAGCAGGGCACAGGGACTCGTGGTGACGAGACGCTATCCCACCGAGGTGCGGTCCGCGTTCTACCTTCAGACCACGCCGATCATCTGGGTCTCGACGGTCGCCGGGAACGACAACATGGATCCGGCGAAGCTCAACCTGCTCACGGACGCGCTGACGAGCTTCATGGAGAAGTCACACAACGGCGTAGTGCTTGTCGACGGGATCGAGTACCTCGTCACGACCAACGATTTCCAGAAGGTCCTGAGAGCCATAGACAGGTGGACCGACGCGACGATGACAAGCAACACGCGGGTCATCATATCGCTCGATCCCAGGTCGTTCGACAGGAAGGAGCTGGCGTTGCTGGAGAGGAACAGGGAAGTAGTGCATCCCGATGCGAAGGATCCCTGGAGGATCGTCCCGGAGCGGTTCTGATAAAAAGAATGGTCCCGACTCCCGGATTTGAACCGGGGGCCTGCTGATTTCAGCGACTGTGATCGGCGATGCCGATTTCCACACTACAGTCAGCCGCTCTCAACCAGTCTGAGCTAAGTCGGGTCTTCGGGTGCCAGAAGTAAGCCGCGCGCACCCTATTAAAGACTCTGTATAAATCGTTTTGTCCCCCAGCCACGGCGTCATAATCCCTACTTTTCGAGGGGCGGTATCTGTTCGGACAACTTCACGTGCATCGATCCCATCTCATCCACAGAGGCCGTGATGTTGACCTTTCCTGCGAGATGCTCCTTCAGCAGCTCAAGGGAGAAACTATCCTGTCTGGGACCGGGAAGAGCCTACACCGGATCAGGTGTCATCGTTTATGGCACGAACCCTGAAATCAATACTGGCGTGAGTGTCTCCACGGGCAATCTTTATGTCAGGGTTGCGGCATTGAGAGCACCATGACATCCAAGGGAGTAGCGATACTGGCTCTCGGGATCGCGGCCATAGTAATCCTGGGGGGAGCGGGAGCATACCTACTCACGCGGGAGGATGCTGCTACGGGCAGGATAGTCATCTACGTCAAAGATGCGCCTGCCGATTGGAAGCACGTGAATGTCACGTTCTCAGCAGTCGAGATCCACCAGGCCGGCGCCGATGATGACAACGAGACCGATGACGACGAGACCGAAGATGACGGCGGAGAGTGGATCACCATCGCCCTTGAGCAGCAGAC
>CAZHTV010000124.1:0-3690 GCA_964535775.1 uncultured Thermoplasmata archaeon
CCCACCACTCGCTCACACCAGGAGTGCTACCGTGCCTGCCCTTGGCCTCAGCGCTGCTGTCCTTCACATAGGACTCGCCGATGTGCGATATGGTGTATGTCACCTCTCGCTCTCCAGCCTGTATGTAAGCAGGGACATCGGCCTCGGGGACCTGCTGCTGCTCGCCCGCCTTCGGGGCGACCAACACGAATGCTGAGGCCGCCATGATTACGACCATCACGATTGCCGCATACTTGCGCCACGCTGCCGAGGGGCCTCGGCGGGAAAGGGTCCTGCCGAGAATGGCCTCGCGTCTCTGCATATCGCGCGCATGCCTAGTGTCATATCCTCTATCGAATGAAGAATACTGCGCAGGGGGCACTATACTATCCTCCTTCTGGCGATATAAATGGGAGTAATGCTATATGAATGTTCTTCGCGTTACTGGATGGGTCGATGCCGAATGTAAGCTGTCCAACCTTGGACGTTATAGGCCAGCATGTGTTGTGAATGGAACATAACGGACTGCATATAATAATAATCGACGCCGTTAATCAGTGCATGGAAGGCATATCGACTCCTTTGGATGCCCCCGACGGAAAGCATGGCTCAAAGGGAGTCGCTATGGGCGGACCTGCGCCTCTGGAGCACGAGTATGTAATCCCTCTCGATCCTGCTGTCGTTCCATCTCGGTATGTCGAGATGCCTGTTGATCACATCGTACACGTATGTGGTCTTCAGCTCGAAACCGGAGTCGGCTGCGACCTGCGCGAGTATCCGGTATGTTGGGATGCGGACGCGCCTGAAGGTGTTCTCGCCCGCTATCATGCAGTAGTTGCCGCCTCTGGTGAGCACGCGGTTGACCTCGTTGAAGTTCCCCCTCATCTGGTCGAAGTACTTCCAGACGACGTACGCGCTCTTCCTGTCCTTCTCCATGAGCTGGCCCAATACCTCGTTGAGCGAGCGTATCCTCGACCTCGGGTGCCAGTCGCGATACTCTGACGAATAGGCGCGCGCAGACCCTATGACCTTCCCATCGAGATCCGCGGTGCCTTTGATCATGTCGAGCCAGAACATCTCCAGTTTGTGCACGCTGACGTAGTGTACTGCGCTGGCATATGGCGGAGAGGTCACCGCCACATCGACCGATGAGTCCTCGAGATCGATATCCCGCGCATCGCGTCCGATGATGCCGACGCGCGGGCGTTCTCGGTATTTGCCCACAACATCCCGGGATATCTTCCACAGGTCTCTGACGTCCACGAGCCTGCTCCTGACGGAGTTGTCGAACTTGGCAAACACATCGAAGGATGTCTTGCCCTGCTGGTCCAGCTTCCTCCTGAAACTCGTAACCTCCGGTATGAGTGAGTCGCTGTCCGAGTTGGAGGATCTGCGGATGATGGATGAGAAGCATATCTTGAAGAAGTCCTGCTGGCGGCCCGGCCTCATCCCCCATACGTGCTTCTTGATGGTCCCCAGCTCCTGGAGCACCTTGGGCCGGAACCAGTGGTCTCGGTTGGGGATCTCAGGGATCCAGGCGTCGTTGGATTCGCTGTCTCCCCTTATCTTCTCCATCAGCTCCCCAGCCTCATGCTCGAGCGGCCCAGGTTCGAGGGGCGTGGTCTTGACCTTCGCGATCAGACGCGCAAGCGGGTGGATGTCGATGCCGTAGCAGTTCCTGCCCATCACGTAGCTCTCCAGGAGCGTCGTCCCCGAACCCATGAAAGGGTCGAGCACGACGTCGCCGACCTCTGATAACGACCCCAGGCAGAACCGGGGGATCTGCGGAATGAACTTAGCGGGATACCTGTGGATACCGTGAGTGGCGTAGCTGACCTGTCTGCCGATGTACTTCCTGAACTCGTCGGACAGGTCGTGAGCCTTCATGCTCTCTTGGTTTTCAGCGACATCCCTGTTAGATGACGGTCGCATCTTGATTCTGCGTCTCCTAATCCTACGGGCTTCTGAGCGACTCGAAAGAGGCTCCCGAGATCAAGGCCTCCACTACCTCAGTGACTTCCTCCTTCTTAACCCTGATTTGCTCCGCGGAGTCCCTGTCCCGGACAGTGACCGTGCCATCAGACTTCGTGTCGTAGTCGACGGTCACGCAGAATGGAGTGCCGACCTCGTCCATGCGGGCGTACCTGCGCCCTATAGAGCCGGAATCGTCGTAGTACGCAGCGATGCCTGCCTTCGCGAGCGAGTCGAAGATCCCGATGGCGATCTCATCGAGCCCGTCCCTTGCCATGAGCGGGAACACGCCGACCTTGATCGGCGCTACGAGCCCTTTGAGACGCAACACGACGTAATCGTCCTTCTTCGAGTATGCGTGGTCCAGAAGCGAGAACAGGAGCCTGTCGACACCGTACGACGGCTCGATGACATGCGGCACCAGCTTCCTGCCGGAGACCTTCTCTTTCCGCTCAGAGACCTCGTAGCAGGACGATGGCACGATGTACGTCTCACCCTCGATGTCGACCGCGACCTTGTCCTTGTCTTTCGCCGCTTCCACAGGTAGCTTGGACAGCGCCTCAGCGATCACCTTGGCTTTGTCCTTGAAGAGCGGTCCCAGCGCGCCGAAGTTCGGCTTCACGACCTCTGTCCCGACCTCCCTGGACCCGTCGAACCTCTCGAAGGCAGTGAGGTCCGCGCCCGAGTGATTCAGGTGCGCTTTGACGTCATAGCACCCCCTGTCGGCGACTCCCACGAGCTCTGTCCAGCCGTAGCCTATCTCCGCCTCCAGGTCCCAGCAGTCGGACGCGTAATGAGCCATCTCAGTCGATTCGTGCTGTCTGAACCGGAGCCGCTTGGGGTCCAGGCCGATGTCCAGAGCGAACCTGTAGGTGAGCCACATGAAGTACGCCAACACCTCGTTCCTTATCACGCCCGCCTTGACTGCCTCCCCCAAGGCCATCGATGATGGAGAGCCCTTGCTGGGCACGAGCGGGACGGCCTCTCCTCTCACATCCTTGAACTTCGGCCAGTTCTTGTCCTCAGGATGAACGAACAGCTCCGCCTCCATCATGTTCAGCTCCCTGAGGCGTATCAGCCCCTGCCTGGGTGAGATCTCGTTCCTGAAGGCCCTGCCTATCTGCACCGCTCCCACGGGAAGCTTTTCGCGGCCATATCTGTAGATCTGGGAGAAGTTGACGAACATCCCCTGGGCGGTCTCCGGGCGCAGGTATGCCGTCTTGCCATGGCCGGCACCGATGGATGTCTTGAACATCAGGTTGAACCTCTTCGGGGCCGTGAGCTCCCCCTTGCACTCGGGACAGACTACGCCGTTCTCCCTGAGCAGCTTTCCGAGCCCCTCTTCGCCCAGGCTCGCAGGGTTGGGGTCCAGGCCGCCCGCGAGGTGGTCCGCCCTGAAGGTCTCACCGCACTTAGTGCACTCGACGAACATGTCGGAGAACGCATCGACGTGTCCAGAGGCCTTGAAAACTGGTTCGGGAGCCACGATGGGGCAGCTGATCTCCTGGAACCCTTCCCCGTGGACATACAGCCGCCTCCAGTGGTCCTCGATGTTGTTCTTCAGGGCGGCGCCCAGGGGACCGTAGTCGTACAGGCCCGCGACCGAGCCGTATATGTCGTAGGCGGGCCACAGAAAGCCCCTGCGCTTGCAGAGGGAGAGGAGCTCCTGGGGATCCATTCGCATCACTTCGTGAGCGTGGATACCACATCTAAGTCATAAATCATCGCAACGAGATTGTC
>CAZHTV010000125.1:0-3456 GCA_964535775.1 uncultured Thermoplasmata archaeon
GACACACCGTAGCGTGTAGCTACTACTCGCTCGGCTTCGGGTTCGCGATGGTCGCTCTGCTCAACTTCTTCGGGATAGGCGTTCTTGGCCTTGACGACGGCATGCTGGTCAAGCTGTTCGCAACGATGGCGATAACCTTCTTCCTGGCGGTCAACTACGCAGGCGTCGGGGCGACGGGGAAGACCGGGGACACGATCACCCTCATCCAGGTGCTGATCATCGCGTTCTTCGTCACCTTCGCGGTGATGTACGCCCTTGACCGCCAAGGGATTGACATCGCGGACAATTTCAAGTCGATCATCCCGGCGAACAGGGACCTGTCCAACATACTGATGGTCATGGGCTTCACGTTCATCGCCTTCGAGGGATACGAGATAATCGTCCAGTGCGGCGAGGAGGTTAAGGACCCCAAGAGGAACATCCCGAAGGCCATATTCATATCGGTTGTTGTCGCGGCCGTGCTCTACATCTCGGTGGCGATCGCGTGCATCGCGAACCAGGATGTCCTGCCGGGGGAGAACATATGGTCCGAGAACACGGTGATCAACGCGGCCGCGGAGATCATACCCTTCGTGGGCGCTCCCCTTCTGATATTCGGAGGGATCCTCTCGGCCATGGCCGCCCTGAATGCGACGGTCTTCTCCTCGTCGCGTGTTAGCTTCGCGATGGGCAGGGACGGGTCGCTCCCCAAGGCGTTCGGCTCGATCCACAAGGAGCGCAGAGTCCCGCACAAGGCGATTGCGATCACGGGGTTCATCATGCTCTTCATGGCGCTCATGTTCCCGCTGGAGATCGTCGTGGCCTCGACGTCCATCATCTTCCTGTTGCTGTTCTCAATCGCCAACTCAGCGTCGATAAGGCTGAGGAAGAGGCTCACAGCTATCGATGTTGGGTTCAGGACGCCTCTCTTCCCCCTGGTGCCTGTCATAGGCGTCGTCTCGACGCTGGGGATCGCCTTCTACCTCTGGTTGCTGATACCGGAAGCGTGGTACATCGCCCTTGTGTGGATAGCCATTGGGCTGGTCGCATCGGCATTTGGCAGGCCCAAGGAGGAGCCTGTCTCGATCGTGCAGGCGAAGAGGGTCCCACCGAGACCGCTGACGAAGGAGCAGATCGAGAGGTTCAGGGTCTTCCTCGCCCTGGAGAACCTGGGCGACCTGCGGCTGGTCGAAGTCGCGGGTCTCCTGGCCAGGTACTTCAACGGTGAGCTCACAGTCAACAAGATCGTGGAGGTGCCGGGAGCGACGCCGCTCGATGCGATAAGCAGGGACTACATAGACGAGATATCCGCAGGGCTCAAGAAGGCCATCAAGGTCGCCCCGTCGACTGTTGCGGTCCACCCCGTGGTCTCGATCTCTCACGATGTCGCAGGGGCGATAGTCGACAGGACCAGGTACGAGACTGCCAATTTGCTCTTGCTGGGCTGGAAGGGTACGAGGCGCAGGGGCAGGACGATCCTCGGGAGGAATCTCGACCGCGTGGTCAGGGACGCCCCGTGCGACGTGGCAATAATGAAGACGCACCGTCTCAGCAAGAGGATTGAGAAAGTCCTCCTCGTGTCCGGTGGTTACTTCGAGACCAGGAAGGCCCTCCTGCTCGCACTCCCCCTCGCGAGGGAGTTCGGGGCGAAGGTTCAGATACTCTCGGTCATAACCGACGAGAGGTTCCTCGAGCTGGCGCGCGGCAATGCGGAGCGCCTGCACAAGATGTGCGCCCGGGTGAAGGTAGAGAGCGAGGTCAAGTACGTCCACTCTAAGAGCCTGGTGAACGCAGTCATGGAGCACGCTACGGAATGTGACATACTCGTGATGGGCACAGGCCCGCAGTCCACGCTCGAGAGGACGATGTTCGGGGCTGTCTACGACCGGATAATCAGGTCCGTCGATGTCCCGGTGCTTGTCCTCAAGACCGCAAGGGGGACAAGGTCGGGGTTCGCCCAGATGCCGCCGTCGCTCCGTCCGAAGGTCCCGGGCCTGGACTAGGTCACTGGGCCGCCGAAAAGCTCTTCGAGCGCTTTCCGTGCCGTTTTCGTGAGATCCATCTGCTTCGCTTGTTGGTAGTCGATCCACGCTATCTCGGTAACCTCCTCACTCTTTCTCTCCTCTCCACCCACAGGCTTGGCGAGGAAGTCGACGAGGACGTAGTGGTATCGGACCTTGCCCTCATTGTCCCTGTCGATCATGTCGAAGACATTGATCAGCTCGAGGATGTCCACCTTGATGCCGGTCTCCTCCTCCGTCTCTCTCGAACAGGCCTCTGAGAGCTTCTCTCCCACTTCGACCAGGCCTCCTGGGATGCTCCACTTGCCAGCACCTGGGTCGAAAGCACGCTTGACCAGCAGTATCTTGCCGTTCTTGATCGCCACCGCCCCGACGCCCACTAGTGGAGCCGAGGGGTAGATTCTCTTGTTCTGTTGTGTTGCCTCATCGCTCATCTCTTGTCACCCTTCCTGCGTTTCCGAGTATACAACATGAACGTGATGGTGACTGTGGCAGCGGTCGCAGCTACGAGGGCAGAAGCCGTCAGAACGGCCACCAACGCGTCCTCGTCTTCTGCGGGCTCCAGAATTGCCAAGGCACCTGCCAGAAGACATCTCGTGAGGCTCTCCATCTGGGATCCAGAGAGCTTCTCGACAGTGTCATCGGAGCTGTGGTAATAGGGGTTGATAGGGCGGCCCGACTCCGAAAGCTCCTCGACGACCAGGACAGCGGGATAGCCCGCAGACCAGAAAGACGCGTGGTCGCTGTAAGTGATCATCGAGTTCCTTTGGACGCTCAGCAGGAGGTCCAGGTTCCATTTTCCGACAGCCTTCTTGGCGGCGTCAGCAAAGGGTGCATCTGCCGAAGACGTCACAATCACTCCTCTGTCCCCGAGACTGCCAGCGTAGCCTATCATGTCGAGCACTACCGCACACTCGTAGACCACTCCGCCGGCCTTCTCCAGCGCGACGAAGTGCGAGCTGCCCTTCAGACCCCCCGTATCGTCGAACCCCATCTCCTCGGCGCCGAAGGCCACGAACTTGAGAGTCTGCTTTGATCTCACATCGCGCAGTGCTTCTGCGAGCTCGATGATCGCTGCCACTCCTGAAGCGTCATCATCCGCCCCCGGGGCGGGGAGGGCCTGAGCTAGTGACAGGTCGGTCGCCATGTTGTTCTCGCTGTCGTAGTGCGCTCCGAACAGCAGGATGTCCGCATCGGGCTGTGCTCCCTGGATCACCGCCACGACGTTCGAGGCCGAGTAACCTGCAAAAGTGAAGTCCTGGTAGGAGACATCCAATCCGAGTTCGTGGAATCTGCCGTGAACGTACTCCGCGGCTTCCCGCGTCTGATCGATGCAGAAGGCACGTGAGCCGAGGTCTTGTAGGTCCTGCACCGTGGCAAGCATCTCGTCCCCGGAGATGGAATCAAGCCTTTCCCGGACTCTCTGGTCCTCCACGGATGAGATGTGTGCAACGCT
>CAZHTV010000125.1:3466-3657 GCA_964535775.1 uncultured Thermoplasmata archaeon
GGCATGAACAGACGGGAATTGACGATGAATCCTATAAAGAGAGTAGGCCATACATGCCGCCGTGAAGACCTCCGAGATCTTCCACGTCGTGGGGAAGGAGCTGGGTTTCCGCGAGGTGTCACTGGGCTTCAGACCTTATTCCGAACTGAAGCACACATGGCGGGTGACTGGCCACTGCCTGGAAATCAAGA
>CAZHTV010000126.1:0-3648 GCA_964535775.1 uncultured Thermoplasmata archaeon
GCTACACGGGGACCGTGATATGGGACATACGCATCCCCAGGGTGTTCTTGGCCGGACTCATCGGGGCGTCGCTCGCATGCGCGGGCGCTGCAATGCAGGCCGTGTTCCGCAACCCCATGGCCGATCCTTTCATAATCGGCGTCTCCTCGGGCGCGGCCGTCGGAGCCGCCACCGCGGGCCTGATCGGCTTCACGGTGGTGGTGGGCGCTTTCACAGCCCCCATGTTCGCCTTCTTCTCCGCGCTGCTTACAGTCCTGGTCGTCTATCGCATGGGGACGGTCAGGGGGAAGGTGTATGTGGAGACCCTGCTGCTATCAGGGGTCGCAGTCGCTGCCTTCCTCGGCGCCCTGGTTTCTTTCCTCATCTACTTTGCCGGCGACGATTACCACGAGCTCATACCTTGGCTGCTCGGGAACCTCTCGTCCGCTGCGTGGGGCGATGCGATGATAATCTCGGTCCCGACGGTCCTGGGCGCGATGATCATATTCCTGTACGGGAGGGACCTCAACGCACTCCTCCTCGGCGAGGAGACGGCCCACAACCTGGGAGCGAACCCCGAGGCCCTGAAGAAGCTCATGCTCGGGGTCGCAGCCCTGATGACAGCGGGCGCGGTCGCGTTCGCCGGGATCATTGGCTTCGTGGGCCTGATAGTCCCGCACATGATGAGGCTTGTGTTCGGCGCCGACCACCGGATGCTGATCCCGACATCGACTCTCTTCGGGGCGAGCTTCCTGATCGCCGCCGACTCGTTGGCGAGGACTGTGATCCCGGGGGAGGAGCTGCCGGTTGGGATCATCACGGCGCTCTGCGGAGGCCCGTTCTTCCTGTACCTGCTGAGGCGGAGCAAGGTCGGAGGTGGTCCCCTTTGAAGCTCGAGATCAAGGACCTCTCGTTCTCCTTCGGCGAAAGCAGGATCCTCAGCGGCATCTCGCTTGAGGTGGAGGATGGGGAGTTCGTCGGCCTGATGGGGCCCAACGGTTCCGGGAAGACCACCTTGCTCAGGTGCCTGACGAGGTACCTCCCGTCCGAGGCGAGGGCTATACTCGTGGACATGAAGCCGATACACACGATGAGCGAGAGGGACATCGCCAGGACCTTTGCGGTCGTGCCTCAGACCTCCTCGGTCGACTTCCCCTTCACCGCCCACGATGTCGTCATGATGGGCAGGATACCGCACATCGACAGCAGGCTAGCGGGCGAGTCCAAGAAGGATGATGAGGCCGTCAGACGCGCTTTCGACCGGACCGGCTGCTGGCATCTCAGGGATAGGAGGTTCTCTGAGCTCAGCGGAGGCGAGAGGCAGCGGGTCATCATTGCGCGGGCGCTCGCGCAGGAGCCGAAGGTCCTCCTGCTGGACGAGCCCACGGTCTACCTCGACATCAGCGGGCAGTTCGAGATGATGGATCTCATAAGGCGATTGAACAGGGAGGACGGCATGACCATAGTCGCGGTACTCCACGACATCAACATGGCCGCCAGGTACAGCGACAGGGTCGCATTACTGAACAGCGGACGGTTGGAAGCCTTCGGCCCTCCGGACGAGGTGTTCACGGCTGACACGATACAGTCCGTCTACTGCGTTGACGTGGCCGTCAGGAAGGACCCTTTCACGCACGCTGTCTACGTGATGCCCAGGTCCGCGCGCCCCGCCGCGCGCAGGCACGGCACGCGCCTGCACGTGCTGTGCGGAGGAGGCACCGGTGGCCCCATCATGAGATATCTCTCGGAGCACGGGTTCGCGGTGTCCGCGGGCGTCCTCAACGTCCTCGACTCGGACTATGAGAACGCAGCCGACCTCAGGGTCCCCGTGGTCGCCGAGGTCCCGTTCTCGCAGATAAGTGCGGAGTCGCACGCGGAGAACCTGAGGTTCATCGATGAGTCGTCCTACGTGATAGTCGCACCCTTCCCTGTCGGCCCGGGGAACTTCCGGAATTTGGAGGCCGCCAAGTACGCCCTGGGGCGGGGCAAGCGCGTGCTCCTTCTCAGGCCGGATGGGCAGGCGAGGATAGATTTTGTGGGGGGCAAAGCTGATGAGTTCATCAGGGCATTGGTCGCGTCGGGCGCGGTCCGCGTCGACAGCATCGAGGAGGCCGTCGGACACATGGCGGTGCCTAAGGAGGTCGGGTCATGAAGGAACACCCTCTGAGGGACCTGAAGAAGAACACTGAACTCCTCATACTCGTTGAGATACTCAAGTCGCCCTCGGTAAGGTTCAAAGAGCTGGCCGACATGTTCGGCATAACCGTGCAGGCGGTGAGTCAGTACGTGGGGGCGATGAAGAAGGAGGGCCTGCTCAGACAGCAGTCCGGCGTCCTGCGCCCCACCAGGAAGGGCATGCAGCTGGCTCAGGAGCACTTCACGGACCTCAAGGCCCGCGTCGACCACACCCTCAGGCGCATCGCCGTCATAGACAGGTGCGTGGCCATCGCGGCGAAGAGGATAGCCAAGGGCCAGCGCGTCGGGCTCGAGATGGAGGACGGCATCCTCATGGCCTTCCCGGGGAGAAAGGCCTCGTCGACGGGGATCGCGTTGGAGTCCGCTGAGGAGGGTGACGATGTTCTTGTCGGGCAGCTCGAGGGCATAGTGGACATGGAGCTCGGCGGTCTCCTCATCGTGGAGGCGCCCTCTGAGTCGGAGGGGGGCTCCAAGAGGGCGCGGGTGGCGAGTGCGAGGTCCGCCATAGACGACTTCTCCCCAGGATTGCTGGTTGCCGGAGACACGACCGGGGCGGCACTCCTGATGAAGGCGGCGGGGGAGATGTTCACCATCCATGCCCCGGTGGAGTCCGCCATGAGCGCCCTAAGCAAGGGAGTGGATGTCGCCTTCTGCGGTACTCGGGAGTCCGTGGATCAGATGCTCGAAGCCGTCTCGGACCTCAGGAAGGAGACAGGTTATGAGATCAAGTGGCGCTCATACAAGGCGTGAGGGGAAAATCGGAGCCAAGTCTAAATCCCACATGTTCGATTTGATGGTCAGGTGATCCCATGGAAGTTGTCGAGGCCATAAGGGCCAGGAGGGCCAAGAGGGCGATTGACACGAGGCCAGTGGAGGATGACAAGCTCCAAGCGCTCGTCGAGGCGGTCAGGCTTTCCGCTTCATGCTTCAACAACCAGCCCTGGAGGATAGTCATATGCAAGGGATCGGAAGCGCTCGACCAGATCAAGGGCACCCTCGCCAAGGGCAACGTGTGGGCCACGCGCGCGCCCGTGATAATGGTCGTGGCAGCGAGGCCTCCAGACGACTGTCAGCTGAGCGACAAGAGAGACTACTTCCTGTTCTCCACGGGGCTCGCGATAGGCCAGATGGAGCTGAGGGCGACAGAGCTGGGGCTGATCGCGCATCCGATAGCGGGCTACAATCCTCAGAACGCGAAGAACCTGCTCGGCATTCCTGAGGAGTTCGTGGTCATAACATATGTCATCGTCGGCTACCCGAGCGCGGACGACTCCCTGCTTTCGGACAAGCAGAAGCAGTCGGAGGCGGTCAGGCCAGAGAGGAAGCCGGTCGGCGAGAACTTCTTCCTCGACAGATGGGGCAATCCGTTCAGCTGAGCTCCAAGCTCGTGCACAAGGAGATGCGATCTCATGTCTGATGTGAGGAAGTGGGAGAGCAAGAAGCTGGGAGTGGTCATCGAGGTGGACTACGACA
>CAZHTV010000127.1:0-3640 GCA_964535775.1 uncultured Thermoplasmata archaeon
CGAGGGCCTCGTCCTGCTTGGCGTCGTCCAGAAGATCCACATCTACGCAATCGTAGACTATCTTGTGTTCATCGAGGAATCGCTTCGTGCGCCTGCAGTACGGGCAAGTGCTAAGGGCATAGACTTTCGGTTTCTTTGCCATCAGATTCACTGTCCTTGTAAGTCCGAGCGCCTTCGGCCCGGGCATGCCTGTGCCGCATGAAGAACCTCGCAGAATAATATGTTTTACCAGAACACGAATGACGATCGAGAGCGCAGGCCATTGAGCTCTACGAGGTCAAGTGACGCCCACGGAGGCTACCTTACGGCATATCTCCAGCTGCCTAGCGACCTCAGGATATGCGGATTCGTCCAGGAGCCCGACCTTCACTTTCTCCCGCTGGTAGTCCGAACTCGACTTCCCTCCCCACTCCCCGAGCAAAAGCATGCCGGCATTGTCGAGTGATATCGCCCCGAAGGTCACGGCCAGGTCGTACAGCAGGTCCGATGTCTTCCAGGGGTCGATCCTTGAGTGCTCGGGCACGGCGAACGGCAGCTCCAGCTGGAGGGTCATCAGCTCGCTCGTCCTCGCGTGGTTCACCATGTCCTCGTCCGCTGTCAGCAGGAATACGTCGTAGTCCCCTCCCCTCGCCCAGTGCTTGTACGACTGGGCGATCTCTATGTCGTTCCTCTCCTTGCCCCTGACCGCTGAGCCCTTTATCCTCAGGGCCTTCAGCTCCGTCAGCAAGTGATTCATCTCGTTGAAAGCGAGCTTGGCCACCCTCTCGCGCCTCCCGCTGGCGTTCGCGAACTCCCGGAGCAGTTCAGGGTGTGCTAGCACCCCCGCCAGGGCTTGGATCTCATCCCTGGAGTACTTGTGGGTGATCTTGGAATCGATCTCGATCTGGACGATCTCGCTGAGCACATATCTGAAGTCGGTCGCCTCCACGGATGAGGCCCTGCTCTCGTCCCTCATCGGGAAGTGGCGGGACAGGAACCTGTTGTACAATATGTTCGTGTCCACCGCCACGAACACGGGCCTGGGCCTCTTGTTGGGGTCCCTGGCCTCGTCCCTGAGGTCCACCAGCTTCCTCGCGATCTCGGCCTCGTTCTTGTAATCGAGGAAACCAGACGAGAGAAGACAGTTCCTGAGGTCGGAGAAGCTGGGCAGTTCGTCCGCGCTGAAGGACCTGTCCAGGGGCTTCTTGGAGGTCCTGGCCCAGTCGAACGCGTCCGGTCGGACTATGTGCGTGAGCTCGGGCCTGTTTATGTCGAGCGTGAACAGTTCCAGGTCGTAGAACGGGTATGAGACGTGGACGTACCTTCTGTCTCCCCTGTAGAGGGAGTTGGTCAGTATCTGGAGCTCCTGGCGGGTCATCACGAGCTCCTTCACTTCCACACCTCCTCCTTCAGGTCGACGAAGTGCTGAAGGTGGAACGGTATCATCGGGTACGGGTTGGCGGATTTGCGCATGTCCTCAAGGTACAGGTAGTAGACGTGGTCGACCTGCTTCTGCCAGGCGGATATGAGCGCGGACGAGATGATTGCCTTCCTGCCTGGCGTGATGTCGATCGCCACCTCGTTCCCCGCCGCGCGCTCCTCCTCCATGACCGCGGTGATCTTCCTGCCAGAGGACGCGAAGTCACCCTCCTCGATCTCCTTGACGATTGGCTCGACGCGTCCTCCGTAGGATTCAGTGAGCACGCCTATCCAGTGCGCCAGTGATCGGGCGTCATTCTCTCTGCCCTTCGTGACGAAGAGGTAGATCCTGTCGGGGACGTACTTCCTGCAACAGATCGCGGCCCACAAAGCGTTGAGGACCGGCCATCTGCTCACGCCAGTCATCGTGATGTAGACCCTGTCAGCCATGTCCGTCTCGGGTAACGGTTACCGCGGTGATATACTCTCGCGGGACGAGTCAGTATGCTGACGGGCGCGAGTCAGTGTAGAAAATGACGCGGAAGTGCTTGCATGCAATACTACAAATATCCGCGTGCTGTTCCGTGACACGGGGTGAAAGGCTGAGGAGACTTTGGATAGTGGTAGCTGGTGTGCTAGTACTGGGCGCGACGCTTGCACTCGCCATAGTAGGTGTAGCACCTGATGGAGGTCACACCTGGATCTATGCGGTCAAGACAGCGGTGTGCAAGGTGAGCGTGACCGGAGGCCACACCTGGGTATACTAAGTAAGACGACAGTATGCAACGGAGGACGTGTGGCGGCCTCCTTATGAGGCTCAGGCGGAGTTCGTCAGCGAGTTCACTGCCTGGCACAATTAGATGGCGGAGGCTGCGCAATTTGCTGCGTGAGCGCGGAGGTTGTTGCCAACGTCCTTGTACAGCGCCGCGGATTTCTTCAGCAGCTTCTTGGCCAACCTGGGGTTCTTGGTGGACCTGATCAGGCACATCCCGTATTCGTAGCAGCACGCTGCGAATGTATCCTCGACCTTAGACTCTCTCGCCGTCCTAACGCTCTTTTCGAACCAATCGAACGCGCGCTCGTAGTTCGCGTGTCTGAATTCGAGAGCCCCGTAGTTCCTGTATGCTAGGGCGAGCATGTTAAGGTTGTTCGGCTCCCTGAAGACCGAAACCGCCTCGTCGGTGTACGCCAAAGCTCTGGTGAGGTTTCCGACTCTGGAGTAACAGTAGCCGGCATTGACGAGAGCTGCCCCGAGCACCTCCATGTTCCCTATCTGCCTGGATGATGAGATTGTCTTTTCGAAGTACTCTGCAGCTTCAACGAACTTCTCCTGTGTGAGATTCAACACGCCGAGGTTGTTTGACGCCCTACACGCATTCGGCAGATCACCGCTTCGGATGAACCATTCCAGGCATCTGCGGCTCGCCTCCTCGGACTCCTCATATCTGCCCTGCAGGTCGTAGACGATGGCAAGGTTTGCCTCAGTCCTCGCAGCCGCCTCCTCATCTCCTATTGCCCTGGCCATCGCAAGGCTGCTCTCGAAACACCGCATCGCGGAGGCGTGGTCACCACGGTTGCCGTAGACGATTCCAAGAGCCCTGTTGGCCTCACACACACCCCTTCTGTCTCCAGTTTCCATGTACATCTCGACCGCAGAAAGGTTCAACTCGAGGGCCTCGTCCCACTTGTTCTGGACCATCGCGATTCTCCCCTCGTAGAACCTCGCGAAGGCCGCGGCCTCCACGTCTCTGCTTTTCTCGGCGACGTCGCGCAGCTCGAGACAGCTCATGAGGGCGCTGTCCCAGTTCCCGCGTTCGAACATGGACATGACGACTCTCTTGAGGGCTTCCTTCCTGGCGCAGCCGGTTGAGCTATCCAACTCCCTGAGATTATCGATGTGCTGCCTTACGTTCTCAGGGAACGAGCCGGCCGGTGGTTGCGAGTAAGCGATCCTCTTGCCCTCTTGGGTCAGCGAGTAGCTGCTCTCGAAATCTGCGAACCCTCCATGGCCTATCCAGCCTAAGTCCTGAAGGCCCCGGAGGGCCGCGGCTCTGCTCTGACTTGGAACGCCCTCTAGACCCCGGGATATCAGCAGCTGCCTGTTGCTCTCCCCAAGCACATAGAAAAGGAGTTTCTCGATCTCGTTTCTGGCGGCCATCTGCTCCCTGCGGAAAGGGAGCATGCGAATTGTCGCCGTGACTAGATATACCTGTCCATCTGAAACTCAGGTCGTGTAACTCAG
>CAZHTV010000128.1:0-3613 GCA_964535775.1 uncultured Thermoplasmata archaeon
TCACAAGTGGTCTGCGTCTCGACAGGCCACGGCCTGAAGGACCCGGACATCGCCATCTCACAGTGCGTGAAGCCCGCGACGATCGACGCCTCAGTCGACGCTCTCAAGAAGTTCGTGGAGGGATGACTTGAGGATCGTCCTTGTGGGATTCGGAGTGGTCGGCCGCAGCTTTGCCGAACTGATAGACAAGGAAGCCAGGAAGCTGGAGCTGGATTACGGCCTCAGGCCGAAGATCGTGGGGATCGCCGACCAGAAGGGCGCCGCGGTCTCCGACAAGGGCATGGACCTGAGGAAAGCACTTCTGTCCAAGAAGGAGAGGGGAACTCTCGAGGGGCTGGGGGCAGAGGTCTACACTCCGGGGAAGAAGGCTATCGAGCTCATCAGGGAGACCGACGCAGAGGTGGTAGTCGAATCCACCCCAACAGAGCTGAAGCGCGGCGAGCCTGGCCTAAGCCATGTCAAGACGGCCATGCAACACGGAAGGCATGTCATTTGCACGAACAAAGGTCCGCTGGCGATCGCCATGCCTGCGCTCATCGAGCTGGCGCATCACAACGGCGTCGTGTTCAAGTTCAGCGGGACCGTAGGCGGGGGAACCCCTGTCCTTGACTTCGCGAAGAAGTGCCTTGAGGGAAGCGAGATACGGTCCATAAGCGGCATATTGAACGGCACATCGAACTTCATCCTGAGCAAGATGGCAGCCGAAGGCGTCGTGATGGCCGACGCGCTGGCAGAGGCCCAGAGGCTCGGGTACGCCGAGGCAGACCCGGCATACGACATCGGTGGCTTCGACACTGCCTGCAAGCTGGTGATCACATCGAACTATGTGATGGGAAGCGCCCTCAGCATAAGGGATGTTGACATCAGAGGCATCACCGAAGTAACCCAGGAGGACATCGCCAAAGCCAAAGCCAAGAAGGGCGTGATAAAGCTCATAGGGAGGGTTGAGGGGGGCGCGAAGGTGTCTCCTGAGACTGTCCCATCCGCACATCCGCTGAACGTCAGCGGGACTTTCAACGCCGTCTGCTTCGATACTGACCTGGCCGGAGAGATCACGCTGGTGGGCAAGGGAGCTGGCGGCATGGAGACGGCAACGTCTGTCCTGAGGGATCTGATAGAGATCAGGAGGACCTTCACCCGATAGGTATTTCTGGAGGGCTTTGATTTGGGAGTAGTTCGACTATGAAAGTCGTGATGAAGTTCGGAGGAGTCAGCGTCGCGGACGGCGACACGCTGAGGAAGGTCGGCACCATAGTCCGCAAGTTCCACAGGGACGGCCACACGCTCGTGGTCGTCACCTCCGCGATGCACAGTGTCACGGACTCTCTGATCGACATCGCCAAGAGGGCGAGCCGAGGGGAGAAGAAGGCCGTGACCGAGTTCATCGAACAGACCCACCAGAAGCACAGGAGGGCCGCCGAGGCCTCCATCATGGACGAGCGGGTCCTCGGCCAGACCATGAGCACAGTGAACACGCGCATCGACGAGCTGAAGAACATCCTGCTCGGCGTGGCGCACATAGGCGAGCTCACGCCGAGATCGAGGGATTTCGTCATAGGCTACGGCGAGAAGTTCTCAGCCCCGATCCTGCAGGGGGTCCTCGAGGACCTGGGCATCAAGTCCAAGGCGCTCACAGGAGGTGAGGCCGGAATAGTGACCGACGACAGATATGGAGATGCCATTCCGCTGATGAACGTGACGATTCACCAAGTGAGACAGACGCTGGAGCCCCTCCTCAACGAGAGCACGATACCAGTCGTAAGCGGATTCGTCGCATCGACCCAGGACGGCGTCCAGACCACTCTGGGCAGGGGTGGCTCCGACTACACAGCATCCATAATCGGGGCCGCGCTCAAGGCGAACGAGGTGTGGGTCTGGAAGGACGTAGATGGCCTGATGACCGCCAACCCCAAGATGGTCAAGTCGGCGAGGATGATCGAGGCCATCTCCTTCGCCGAGGCGATGGAGCTGGCGCACTTCGGGACCGAGGTCGTGCATCCGAAGGCGCTGGAGTGCGCCTCAAAGTACAAGATGCCGTTCAGGGTGAAGGCTCTGAGGAACCCGGACGGGAAGGGCACCGCGATAGAGAGCGAGGTCAAGGTCAAGTCCGGAGACGTAGTGAAGGCCATCTCCAACATCAGCGATGTGAGCCTCATCACCGTGAGCGGTGCGAGCATGGTTGGCACGCCGAGGCTGGCGGCGAAAGTGCTCCAGATACTCACCGACGAGGAGGTCGATGTGCTGATGATATCGCAGAGCTCCTCGGAGGAGAACATCACGCTCGCAATACCCAAAGCGGGTGGAGCGAAGGCGCAGAACGCGCTGGAACTCTCTCTGCTGGGCACGAAGCAGGTGCGCGAGGTGTCCATCGAGGACGGGCTGAGCATCGTGGCCGTCGTCGGCGCGGGCATGAAGGGCACGCCCGGAGTGGCGGCCCGGGTCTTCGGGACCATGGCCAAGGGGGACATCAACATCCGAGCGATCGCCCAGGGCTCATCTGAGCTCAACATATCGTTCATCGTCAAGAAGGCTGACGCGAAGAAGGCGATCGAAGCGCTGCACAGCGACTTCAGGCTTGGTGATTGAGCTTGTCGAAGGCGATTGCGGGACAGCCGCTGAGAAGCGACGCGATGAAGAAGGGGCAGTCGAGGGCCGCGGCGAGGGGGCTTCTGCGCGCACTCGGAATGGACGACAGAGACCTGGACAAACCGATGATAGCCATCGCGAACTCGTTCAACACCATCGTTCCTGGACATATGCATCTGAACAAGATAGTGGCCGAGGTCAAGAAGGGGATAGAGGAGGCCGGGGGCATGGCCTACGAGTTCGGTGTCCCGGGCATCTGTGACGGCATAGCGATGGGGCTGCAGGGGATGAGGTATTCTCTGCCTTCGAGGGAGATCATCGCTGACACTGTCGAGGCCATGGTCGAGTCACATGTGGCTGACGGCTGGGTCGGCGTCACGAACTGCGATAAGATCACACCGGGGATGCTTATGGCTGCAGGTCGTATAGACGTCCCGTGCGTGATGGTCACGGGCGGGCCAATGATGCCTGGGGTGTACAAGGACAAGAGGCTCGATGTGATATCGATCTTCGAAGCGGTTGGCGAGCTGACGGCCGGGAAGATATCCCAAGAAGATTTCGACGAGATCGAGCGAAGGGCCTGTCCTGGACCTGGGTCCTGCTCGGGCTTGTTCACCGCGAACACGATGGCATGTTTGACAGAGGCGCTGGGCCTGAGCATGACGGGCTGCGCCACGTCCCACGCCATCTCCCAGGAGAAGCTGGAGATCGCGCGCAAGAGTGGTTCGCTCGCGGTGAAGTTGGTCCGCGATGGAAGGAAGCCAAGGGACTTCGTCACCAGGGCGAGCTTCGAGAACGCGCTGCGCGTCGACAACGCCATAGGAGGGTCGACCAACACCTGCCTGCACATGCTCGCCATAGCTCGCGAGTTCGGCGTGCCCCTCGAACTCGGGATGTTCGACAAGATATCGAGAGACACCAAGCACATCGTTGCACTCAAGCCAGGAGGAGAGCATTTCATGATCGACCTGGACGAAGCTGGGGGCATTCCCGGCGTCCTCTCGCGGCTGGGGTCGAAGCTCAAGTC
>CAZHTV010000129.1:0-3609 GCA_964535775.1 uncultured Thermoplasmata archaeon
GGCCCGCCGAAGCGAGATGTGGTCAAGCTGCAGCCGACTGCGGGCATTCTATTCTTCCGAAGGAAGAAGAAGTGAGAGCTTCGCTCCTCGTGTTCGTCATAACAGAGCTTAGCCACAGCGCGCTCTACGCTAGCTCAGCTCCAGCTTCCCCTTCTTGAGGAGCGTCTCCAGGGCCTCGTCCAGCGCCTTCTCGCGCTTGCCCACGTCGTCCAGGGCCTTCCTGGCAGCTATGTTTACCTCCCTCACAGCCCTGAACTCTTCCATGCGCTCCATGCGCTTGTCCTTGCGTATCTCGATGACCTTGGAGCGCAGCTCCTGGGCCTTCCGATGGACGGCATCAGCCTCCTCCCGGAGCTTCATGAACTCCGCGTGCTTCTTGTCAGCGGTGGCCTTGATAGCCAACAGCTCCTTCATGACGGCAGTCGCCTCCTCATGGGCCTTGTGCTGCTCCTCCGAGAGCCTCACTACCTCCTCGTGCGCCTTGTCCGCCTGTCTGAAGAGTGCGTCTATGGACCTGTCGACGTCCTTGATCTCCTTCGCGATCTTCTCCTGCTCCGCGAGTATCTTCTTGAGCCTCTCGACCTCGGCCATCCTGGCCTTGGTCTGCTCGATCAGCTTCCTCTCGTTGGGGATGGACAGCGGGACGGTCTGCTGCTTCAGCTCCATGTCCTTGACCTGCCTCTGAAGCAACCTGATCTCGTCCTTGAGGTCGCCCATCGGCTTGCCCTTCATCTTCTTCTTGAACTCGATGAGCTCCTTGGCCTTGGCCTGGAGCTCGTCCCTGCGCTTCTTGTGCACGCGCATCTCGGCGACCAGGGCATCCCTCTTGTCCCTCGCGGTTCTCATCTGATCCTGGAAGACCTTCTTCTGCTCGTTGAGGGTGTCCCGCTCGGAGCGCAAGAGCGCAGCCTGCCCGTTTATGTCGTCGCGTTTGTTCAAAAGAGCCCTGAGCTTCAGTTCGGCGCTCTGGAGTTCGCTGATCTTCTTTGGCATCCAACCCGCCAGTCCCTGATGCTTCTGGACGGGATACAAGAGGTATGCTATAAGTGTGTTGCCTCCTCGATGTGTTCTGCATGGTCGACGTCCCTTTCTGGCGGCTGGTTGCTGGTCTCCACGCTGATTGCAGCTGTGTCATGACCCGGTCCTTGGCTCATTCATCCAAAGGGCGTCCGGATGCCCAATCCCGGGCCTTCGGGCGCGATCAGATATCCGTCTTCGAACCTCAGCCCCGAAGTGGGATCGTCTACTATGTTGAAGTGCGAATCGAGGTCAGCGAACCTCACGTTCTCCGAGCTGAGGGCGAAGTGCAGCCCGGCTGCGATGGAGAGCTGTATCTCGCCCATGCACCCGACCATCGTGAGCATGTCAGCCGCCTCAGCGAACCTGTTGATGATTACCGCGTTGTTGACCCCGGCGCACTTCATCAGCTTGATGTTGAGCATGTCCGCGATGCCCTCCCGCGCGACTTTGCGCGCATCTAGGACCGACTTCACGGATTCGTCTGCCATGATCGGGACGTCGCTCGCCAGCGTCACTTTCTTGAGCCCCGCGAGGTCCTCCGCCTTCACCGGCTGCTCCACCAACACCACGCCCAGCGTGTTCATCTCCTCGCAGAACCTGATGGCCTGATCGACTGTGTACCCCTGGTTCGCGTCCACCCGAAGCTCGACCTTGGGGCCCACCGCCTCTCTTACCGCCGCGACTCTCTTCACATCCTCGTCGAGGTCGAGCCCGACCTTGATCTTGAGCGCTCTGAACCCGGCCTTGTAGTGCCTCAGGGCCTTCTGGACCGTGACCTCCTTCGCCTCTATCCCGATGGTCATGTCGGTGAGCATCTTCTTGCGTTCTCCGCCGAGGAACTCGTGAAGAGGTTTGCCGTCGCGCTTGCTGAGCAGGTCGAAGATGGCGATGTCGACAGCCGCCTTCGCAGCTGTGTTTCCGTCAGATATGCAGTTGAGCCTGGCGTGCAGCTTGTCAGGGTCGTCTTCCCCGGTGCCGACGAGCTTCTTCTGCGCTCTTGCGAGGAAGGCCTCAATGGATTCACGCGTTTCGTGCGTGACGTCGGTGGGGTTTGCGCTTCCGACCCCGAAATCGCCACCAGAAGTTATCTTTACCATCACGTTCTCCTCGGTATCGGACGAGCCCGTGGCTATCTTGAAAGTGCTCGCACGCCTGTTGACGAAAGTCTTGAACTCGAGCGAGTCTATCATGCTGTCCGTCACCTCGGGAAGAGCTTGACCGCGTTGATGTCCTTCGGGAGCCCCATCGCGTTGGCGACGGGGGCGCACTTGGTCCTCAGGAGGTAAGCGATCGGCGCGATGTCCGTCTCGGACAGCGATTCGAAGTTGGCCATGCCCTTGGCTATCACGAGGTCCGCGTCCCTTAGCATGCGCCCGAAAGGCCCTCTGAGCGAGCCGAGGTCTATCCCGACCGCGAACCCGGGCGCCTCAATCACTCTGTCGACAGTCTTCTCGATGCCCAGGCCCTTGATATCCTTCATGGTCACGTCGGTGAGTATAGGCTCTTCCTTGACGACGAGCGTGACGTCCAGGTCGAGCTTCTTGAGTTGTCTCAGTGCCAGCCTGTCAAGGACGATCTCCCCGCAGTTGTCCACGAGATAGACGACGGCCTCCGCCTTCTCGAGCATCCTTCGGATCTTGGGGGTGTCATCATGTCCTAGCCCCTCGGCCAGGAGGTTCTTGAACTCCTTCTTGAGCTTCGAGGGATGGTCGTAGCCGGTCCCGATACCGAAGTCCAAAACGTTCCCGATTATGGCGCACAGGAACGCATCCCGGAGCGGGTTCTTCGACGCCTTCACGAACCTCTCCGCAGCGGGATACAGCTCGAGGGCTACCTCGTTGCTCTTCCTCTTGAGGGCCTTGTACGGGTCGTTGTCCCCGATGATGCGGTAGGTCTCCCTGTGGACCTCCGTCGCGACGGTCGCGGAACACACGTCGTCCCCGAACAGCTTGCCGAGGGCTGCCGCCGCGCTCTTAACCGCTTCGACGGACTTATCCGGCCTCACCTCCTCCGTCTCGAAAAGGACCCTCCGGATGAGGCAAGGCACGCATTCCGGGTTCATCCTCATGGCGGTTGCGCTAATCTTGGTCTGCGTATAAAAAGGGGACGTCTGGCACAGGCAAGACATTGGTCGAGCCACTCATCGATTGCCAGCGGCGCAGGTTGATATTCTCCGGCCGCCTTAACGTGTTTGGCTCCCGCCCGAGGCTACGCGTATGTCGGTCACAATCAGGAGGATGAAGGTCGATGACCTGGTCGACGTCAAAGACGTGGACCTCATCTGCTGGAATGACCTCCTCGAGAAGCAGTACGGCGTGAAGGGGAAGATATCCCCCAGGACAGACCAGAACCTGCTGTCGTATCTCCACTCGGACGTCGACGGCGCGTTCGTGGCATCCGACATGTTCGGCGGCATAATCGGCCTCTGCTTCTCCCATACCTGGGGCTCGACGGGCTGGGTCGGCCCGCTCTCGGTGATCTCGTCCTACCAGGCCAGGGGCATCGGCAAAGAGCTGCTGAGGCACTCGCTGAGATACCTGGAGGACCAGGGATGCGTGGATATAGGCCTCGAGACGACGCCCGAGAACG
>CAZHTV010000130.1:0-3514 GCA_964535775.1 uncultured Thermoplasmata archaeon
ATAAGCGGCTCGGGGAACTCCCCGAACGTGCTCAAGGTGATGCACTACGCCAACGACAACGGAGCCGTCACCATCGGGCTGACGGGGTTCGATGGTGGGAAGCTGGCCCAGCTCGCGAAGATAGTCTATGTGGTCCCAAACAACTGCATGCAGCAGGTGGAGGACATCCACCTCGTCATCGAGCACATGATCTCGATGGCCCTGCGGGACTCTCCGGAGTGCTCGGGCAAGAGGACAGGTTGAGATCTGGATGCACGACCGAGCGGACTTCGCCGTGTTCGTGGACAGGGACGGCACCATCTGCTTTGACAAGCACTATCTGGCAGACCCAAATGGCCTCGAGCTCATACCTACGGTCGCGGAGGGCATCAGAAAGCTCAACGAGGCCGGGATACCAGTGGTGGTCGTCACCAACCAATCGGGAATCGCCAGAGGGCACTTCACGGCGGAGAGACTCGCGGAGATACACGACCGGATGAGGGAGGCACTGGCCGTGAGAGGCGCCCGTGTGGACGACGTTTTCTATTGCCCGCACCTGCCAGGATCCGGGTGTCCGTGCAGGAAGCCTGCTCCCGGCATGTTGCTCCAAGCTCGGGACAAGCACGGGTTCGACCTCAGACGCTCGTTCGTGATCGGCGATCGCATGATGGACATCGAGCTGGCGAATGCTGTGGGGGCGACAGGGATACTCGTTCCAGAACCGGGAGACCAATACCATGTGGACGACGAGATTGCGAAGTCCCGGTGCGGGCCCGATTTCAGGGCTAGGGAATTCGTCCAGGCGGCAGACTGGATACTTGCGAGGGCGGGCCGAAAGAAGCGGTGACCCAGGGAGTGTCGCGAGAACTCATCTGCGGTGCTGATGGCTCTCGGTCTCTCTCATCAGCCTCAGCCCCTCCTGAAAGGATGTCGTCTTCCTGCCAAGAAGGCGTTCGACCTTCGATATGTCCAGGCAGGAATTCCTTGGCCTCTTCGCGGGCAAGGACACAGATGACGACGGCACTGGTACGACGAGGCTCTCATCAAGGCCGAAGGTCTTGGCGATCAATCGGCCGCAGGTAGGCCTGTCCAAGCACTCCGGACCCGAGACGTGCCAAACGCCTCTCACATCCCTCGCTGTGATCTCGAGGAGCGTCCTCGCTAGGTCGTCCGCGTAAGTGGGCGATATCCGCTGGTCCTCGAAGAGGGTTGCCTTCTGGCCGCCCCTGATCTTCTTGAGAACCCATGTGACGAAGTTCTCCTTGTCCTCGAGAGGGTTCCAGCCGTACAGCACCGCAGGCCGAGCCACGACGGCCTCCGGAAACGTCCTCAGAACAGCCTTCTCGCCCGCGAGCTTGCTCTGGCCGTAGACCGATATCGGCCTGGGTACGTCCTCCTCTGTGTATTTCCTGGTCTTCGCCCCGTCGAACACGTAGTCGGTGGACACATGCACCAGCCGCGTCCCGGCCTTCTTGCACGACCTCGCCACGAGCTCGGGACCGGCCGCATTGACCCTGTTGGCCACCAGGGGATGGCTCTCGCACGCGTCGACGTTGGTCATCGCAGCGCAGAGAATCACGATGTCCGGCTTGGTCTTCCCGAAGAGCCTCTCCACCTCGTCCTTCGAGCCGATGTCCAGCGGTTCGAGCCTCCAGGAGCTCTTGCCATCCACCTCGGGGTTGTAGCTCCCCGAGACCTGATACTCGTCCCCCGCTTGCGTGTAGACCTTGCTCCCCAGAAGCCCTGAGGCGCCGATCACGAGCAGTCTCTTCCTCTCTTCGGCCACGTCTATCTTTCCGTCCCGTGAGAGCACGCGTTCCCAGCATATGAGGCTTTTGCGGCCGAATCACGAGTCTTGAAATATCCATTAAGTCATGCTCATCAGACCATGCCAGCCCCGTATCCGAAGAGGAAGCCGATCAAGACCTTCATCGGGACCTTCGAGCTTTTCGGCCAGCACGTCGCTGAGCTGACGCCCCCGTTCTTCAAGTTCTTCGCTCGTCTTCCCAAGCTCGCCCAGAGGAGCATCAAGCTCTCCCTGCCCTTCGCAGCCCTCTTCATCATGACCGTCGCGCCGCTGCCCCTGGAGACGCAGGTGCAGTATGCCCTGGGCATATTCCTGTGCATATCGATGCTCTGGACCTTCGGGGCGCTGCCCCTGCCGGTGACCGCGCTCCTGGTGCCCGTCCTGCTCACTTTCTACGGGATATTCCCCACCGCGGAGGCGCTCATGCCGTTCGCGGACCCTGTCGTGTACCTGCTCATGGGCGGCCTCATCCTGGCCGAGGCCTTCAGGAAGCACGGGGTCGACAGGCGCCTGGCGTTCTTCGTCGTCTCGAGGTTTGGCGGCGACATCAGCAAGATACTCCTCTCGTTCATGGTCGTCTCGGCCGTGCTCTCGATGTGGATATCGAACACCGCAACGGTCGCGCTCCTGATACCCGTCGTTGTAGGAATAGCCGCGAGGGCCGGGGACGAGAAACAGAAGCTGTCCGTGCTTCTGCTGATCGGGGTAGGGATAGGGGCCGCCTGCGGAGGCATGGCCACGGTCACGGGCTCGGCCCCGAACGCGGTCGCGTCCGCGCTTATAGCCCGGGAGACCACCTGGTCGTTCGTGGACTGGATGAAGATAGGCCTGCCCACGAGCATGTGCGTGCTGGTCATCGCGTGGTATGTCCTGCTGAGGGTGTTCAAGGTCAAGATATCACGCCTGGATATCGACCCGATCAGGAAGGAGCTGGCATCGATGGGAAGGCTCACGCCCGGGGAGAAGAAGACCCTGGGGATATTCGTCCCGACGGTCGTGCTCTGGATCGCGGGGGCGAGCATAGGCGAGCTGTTCGGGTTCCAAGCGAGCTTCATGAGCGCAACCATAGTGGCGCTCTCGGCCGCTGTGATGCTGTTCCTGACCAGGACCTTGGACTGGCAGGACGCGAGGTCCATCTCATGGGACATATTCCTGATAATCGGGGCTGGTCTAGCGCTCGGGGAGGGGCTCCAGGTGTCGGGCGCGGCAGAATGGCTTGCGGAGCAGCTCGTGACGCTCACCGGAGGGTTCCACATCCTGGCCATCATGCTCATCATCGCGGCGGTGGCCGTCGCGCTCTCCAACTTCATGAGCAACACCGCGACCGTCGCCATACTCGCCCCGGTGCTCATAGGCATGGCCGCGGCGCTCGGGGTCGACCTCAAGTTCCTCGTGCTCGTATGCGGTCTATCCGTCTCGCTATCGTTCATCACGCCGATAGGCACCCCGCCCTTCACTCTCATCTTCTCCACGGGCATGGTCACCCGCAGGGACCTGGTCGTAGGCGGCATCCGGGTGACGATACCAGCACTGGCCATAGTCGTGCTCATCGTCTATCTGATGGTGGAGTTCGGGATCGTGTAGCGAAGGGAGGTATGCGGTTGAGGGTGTTGGTCGTAGGCGCGGGACATCTGGGCGCACAGGTGATCGAACAGCTGAAGAAGAACGAGCACATCGAGATAGTGGTCGCGGACGCCCACATTGAGCCGCACGCGGTCAAGGCGAAGA
>CAZHTV010000131.1:0-3461 GCA_964535775.1 uncultured Thermoplasmata archaeon
GGCGGTGCGACGTAGTCGGGTGCGTACCACTCGTACTTCCATCCGCATGCGCCCACCGATATCACCTGTGGGTAAGCGCCCGGATAGCCCATGCCCTCATCTCCCTCGTTCCCTGCCGATGCAACGACGATCACGCCGTTCGCAATCGCGTAGTCGATCGCATCCTCCAGGACGGTCGCGGGAGTCGGTCCTCCGAGGCTCATCGTGACGATCATCGGGCTGTACCCCGCCCTCTTCAGGTCCGTGGCGTAGACTATGCCTGCGGCCACGGCGCGGTCCGTGCCCATGACTATGTTCTGCTCCGTCCCGAATGTGTAGTCCGCCAAGACCTTGACGGGGATGATCTTCACATCGGGAGCTATCCCGTTCACGAACAGCGGCGGCAGCGCATACCCAACATACTCATCTGCTGGCGCATAGTAGTTGTAGCCGATGATCGTGCTCGTCACGTGCGTGCCGTGAGTCGAGCCCGTATCTCCGATCCAGCTCACCTCGTGCACTATCCCGCTCTCCACGAATGTGCTCGTCTTTGGGTCCCATGTCACCTCTTCCTTGAACCCTTTTCCGAGGTCGGCAGCTATGCGATCCACAGGGAAGTAGTCCTTCCAGTTGGGAGCAAGACCGGTGTCCAAGACCGCGACGTACACGCCCTTTCCGGTGTATCCCGTAGTGTCGCTGTTTATCATGTCGGTGTCCCATGTGGAACGGGTCTCCAGGTCTACATGCGAGCCCGCATCCGCCTGGGAGGTCGACAGTGGGACGGCCAGCATCATCGCACAGATTCCCACGAGAGCGAATCTGACACACTCTCTTTTGCCAAAACCTATGTTCATTCTCCTCCCCCTTGGCTGAGTCAGTCATCCGATTATGCGCATTTAAGAATTGACGATGACTGACCCTGTCTGCAGTGCGAAACAACGCACGCGTACAGTTAGAAGAATGAGGATGGGGACCCCTCGACCTCGGCTCATTGCGAGAGAAGACCACTGGGAAGGGTGACCGTTGTGGGAGCGTATACTGGGAACGGATTCCTCGATGCTCCTTCCCTGCAAGGGTCCCCACGAACCGCATCTGCCAGAGTGGGGACACCTGTGCGGCCTGCGCTCCCAGTCTATGCAAGCAGGCCAGCGGCCCTTAGCTCCTGTGTGATCTTGTCGACCGCGATCTCGACATCCTCCGGCCTTCGCGCGCCAGTGCACACCAGCTTCCCGCTGCCGAAGAGGAGCACGACCACCTTAGGCGAGTCCAGACGGTACACGAGTCCGGGGAACTGCTCAGGCTCGTACTCGACCTTCTCGAGCCCAACGCTGATGGCTATTGAGTTGAGGTTGATCTTCGCCCCTAGGTCGCTTGAGGCGACGATGTTCTGCACCTCTATCTTGGGAGTGGTCTTGACCACAATGCCCGCAGCCTCGATCTTCTCGACCACCTTGCTGATAGCGGTCTCTACCTGTTCAAGGCTCTTGCCGCCGGTGCATACCGCCTTCCCACTCCTGAAAAGCAGAGTCGCAGTCTTCGGTTCTTTGAGCCTGTATATCAGCCCAGGGAACTGCTCTGGGTCATATTCCGCACCATCAAGCGCAAGCACGATCGCCTGAAGATCTAGCTCCGTCCCGAGAGATGTCGAGGCGACTACGTTCTCTATCTTTATCACTGCCATAGTATCTGCACCGGCCCTAGGGTATCTGAATAGGTATCTAAAGGACACGTCCTTCTTTAGCGATGCAGGTCAGGCAAATCGGAAGAAACCAGTTCAGCTCGGTGCAATAATCTCCTGATCGACGCAGAGCCGCGCGTTGCCACACACACGCGACCCCGACTGCGGCCCGGATGTCCTTGTCACGCGCGAATGCCGATTTGGACCTCAGGACCACATAAATCACAATGACCATATAATAAAATGCGAGCGCCCGGGTAATGGCCAGGAATCTGACAGCAATCAAAGCTAGATGCCATGCCTACCAGTGCAGAATGAGGGGGCGTGAGTTCCATCCCTTGCCGGCAGAGGGCTCAAGCACCACGCACCGGGACTACGCGCTCTGCCGTCTCTTCACCATAATCACAGCGAGCATGATGACGAGGCCCACCACCGTGAGGAGCATCGCTCCGAACTCAGGTATCGGAGTGCCGTAGTACTCGGCAATCGGATAGAAGTCCCACGTTCCCGCCGAACCACCTATGCGATACGGATAGTCCACGATGCCATCCATGGGTGAGAGATCAGGACCTCTCCAGTCGCTCCAGAAGTTGCCGTAGCCATCCGTGCTGTTCCAGCAGTTGCCCGTCCCGTCATCATAGGCCTGGACGTGCGCCCAGTCGTATATGTCGCCCGCGCCGTTGTTGCTGATGAACGTATTGTTCCAAATCCTGTTGTTGTCCGAGGAGAGGAAGAGGTCTATCGCGTACTTGGTGTTGTACGACAAGTTGTTGCCGGTGAAAGTGTTGTTGCTCGATGACTGCAGCAATATGCCATGCTGGGAGTTGTACGAGAAGGTGTTGTTCATCAGCGTGTTGTTGTTGCTCGACAAGACGAGCGCTATGCCACTGGTGTTGTTCGTGCAGCTGTTGTTGCCGATGGTGTTGTTGCTGCTCGAAGGGCCAAGCCCTAAGCCATAGAGACTGTCCGAGCAGGTGTTGTTGGTGATATTGTTGTCGTTCGAATAGCGGAGGCCTATGCCATACCACCAATTGTCCGAGCTGACTTCGTTGTTGCTGATGGCGTTGTCGCTCACAGTGTTGCCATCCGAGAACCAGATGAATATGCCATAGGTGTTGTTCAAGAAGGTGTTGTTTCTTATCGTTATGTTGGAGGAGAATGCAAGCTCGACCCCCACCGTTGCGCCCTCCAGGTTCTGACCCTCGATGATGAAGTCTGTGCAGTTGGCGAGGAGTATCTGCCCAGCGCCTGTTGGCACGGTTATCCCGCTCTGATCCCTATAGAAATAGAGGGGGCGTCCGTTGACGGTATTGGACGTGTCGATGTCATGCGTGTTGCATTCTGAGACAAGGTAGCCAACGATAGACATTCCGTTGTTGACCATGACATTGTTGGCGAGAGTATTGCCGTATGACGATTCAAGATGTATGCCATCCAGATTGTCCAAGAACGTGTTGTTGCAGATAGTGTTGTTGTTGCATTGATAGTAGAGCTCTATGCCGTCATACTTGTTGTTCGAGCAGTTGTTGTTGCAGAGCGTGTTATCGCTGCTCGAACCAGAGAGGAAAATGCCATACCAGTTGTTCGAGCAGTTGTTCTTGCTGATGGCGTTGCCGCTAGATGATTCGAGATATATGCCATAGTAGTTGCTCGACAGGCTATTGTTGTCCAAGGTGCCATTGACGCAGCTGCCCAGACGAATCCCAGAGTAGGGACTTGTGCTACCATGGACAAGACAGCTCCTAACAACGAAGTGCGCATCGGTGTTCAGTATCTCAATCCCGCTTGCAGCCAAGGCGCTGAT
>CAZHTV010000132.1:0-3434 GCA_964535775.1 uncultured Thermoplasmata archaeon
TTTATATTTGGCAACTATGTTCGAGGGCCGCCCACCAAAATGGAGGCAAACGAATGGATGACGAGAAGGGGACCAAAGTGCAGTTCGAGACGCTGAGCGCCGAGAAGATACCGTTTGGCAAGAACAACTTCTTGGAAGTGGCACGGAAGAAGGCAATAACTGACGAGGGCGTGAGCGAGTTCATCTCAGTGTCAAGGGGGTACTTCCTTCCGGATGGGAGTGAGAAGTACAAGAAATCGATAACCATCCCAGACGACCCGGCCATCAAGGCTTTCGTGACGGAAAAGATCAACAAGCTCTGAGTCCGCACGGGCTCGGAGGCTGCGCAGACGACGCGGCTTCCGATATCACGGTGAGGCCGAGCGGCTTCGCCAAATATCCCATTTTTCACTTGCGCTTCGAGGGCGCTGCCTCGATCAAGAGCTCCAAGTAAGTGAGCGGCTCGGGGTTGTCGAGTCCGAGGTCGTTCGTCACTGATTCCAGCAGCTGTTGTGTCCGCTCCACTGATTCCGTGAGTGCCTCCAGCTCGACGAATTCCCCAAGGCCATCCACCCAATCGAGCTCGATCCTCAGCTTGTCGAAGATGTAGCTGTCCCTTCTCTTGGTGACCGTGTATCCCTCCTCGAACCCGAGCCGCTCGACAATCCTCTGCGCGGCAAGCGGGTCGTCGACTCTGAGCGTGATCTCTTCGCGGGACTTCCCAGTGGCCGAGGTCAGCCTTGGCCCCTTGTAAGTCAGCTCCGCCCCCTCAGCCATCTTCCTGAGCCTCAGGGCCTCGTCCGTCTTGCCGAAGTCTCGTGCAGGATGGACGAAGTAGACGTCCTCCATCGTGCCCGAGAAGACCTTCTCCGCCCCCAGTCGAGCGAGGGATTTCTCGACCTTGTCGTTCCCGGGAGACCGGAATTTCACCTCTACCTCTATCACGTCCCCTGTGAATCGCGAGGGAGTAGATTAATCTGTCCCGAGCCAGCCAGTTCCATTTGGTGGAACAGAACCAAAAGATATAAGTCCCGACTTAGTGATTGAAGGCCCCCCGGACCAGGTGTGTCGCATGGAGCAACCAGAAAGGGCCATAAAACTGCGCCGCGAGGAGCTCGTTGAGATAAAGAGGCTTTATGAGACTGTGATGACCTTCGCCTCGCACGGCATGTTCTACAGGAGCGGTCGCATCATGGGCGACAGACTCCTCAGGACTGCCGGCTCGGAGCTTGCTAGAGTGCGCGAGGCTCTGATCAAGGAGGGGTGGGTTACCGATATCGTGTTCGAGGGAGATACCATAACCGCGATAGGCTCCATAGAGGCATCCAATTCGGATACCCCAACATGTCACATGCTCAGGGGGATCCTGGCCAAGGTCTTCGAGGAGCGCACGGGCAAGGACGTCTACTGTCATGAGAGGAAGTGCGTCTCCAAGGGCGATGACAAGTGCGTGTTCGTCATTGACACGGAGGTGCTGTGAGTTGACGAGGAAGACCACCGGCATCCCCGGGCTCGACGGGATGCTCCAGGGAGGCTTTCCGTTCCCTTCCGCTATACTCGTCGCAGGAGAACCGGGTACGGGCAAGACCACGCTCGCAGTCCAGAGCCTGTTCCACGGGGCCCGCCAGGGCGAGAAGGGACTGTACATAACCGCCATCTCGGAGCCCCAATGGCTCGTGCAGAAGTTCCTCTCCTCGTTCTCGTTCTACAACCAGGAGATGGTCGAGAGGGGTGCAGTGAACTTCATCGACATCGGGCCCACGCTTCTCAAGAACCCGAGCGATATGCTCAGCATAATCCGGAAGCACATAGAGCAGTACCAGCCCAAGAGGATAGCCATCGACCCCATCACCCCGATGATCGACATGCTGCAGTGGAGGGGGGAGACCAGGGAGTTCATGCACGAGCTGTTCGCATGCCTCAAGGGATTCGAATGTCTCACTCTGGTCACCTCCGAGATGTCATATGACGACATCTCACACAGCCAGGAGTCCTACATGGTCGACGGCGTCATCATGTTGTCCTATCCGGAAGAGGAGAAGGTGAGACGCAAGTTCCTGGAGGTTCTCAAGATGAGGGGGACCAAGCACACCACGGGCAGACAGCTCATCGACATCACCGACGAAGGCCTGGCCGTGCAGGCAGGTCTCAGATAGAGCACTCTCATGAGCCCTCATGATGAGCCGACCCTGAAAGGCGGGAGCTCGTACCTTTTCACAGAGCATGCCGTCTCGAAGGCCTTCGAGGCCTTCAAGCGGCTCGTTTCCGAGGGCAAGCGAGGGCTTGTGATCACGAGGACGCACCCAGCCAGGATCCAGCAGGTCTACGGCCTCGATTGTCCCATCATGTGGATCGCGAAGTCGGCTAAGCCGACGGGAGGCATCATCAGCCTCGAACCCACCAGGCTGATGAAGATACACAGCACGATATCGGACTTCGTCAAGGCGAATCAGGGTGCTGTAGTCCTCCTCGACGGCCTCGAGTACCTGGTCACGGAGAACGGCTTCGCGACCGTCATGAAAGCCGTCCAGCTGACCAACGAGGAGGTCGCAATGTCGGGAGCCTTCCTGTTGGTGCCCGTCGACCCCCGCGCGTTCGAGACGCAGCAACTCGGCCTCTTGGAGCGCGAGTTCTCGATGCCGGGAGAGCACAAGCTCTACAGTAGCTCCTAGTCCCGAGAGGCTCCCATTTTTCTACCTGCAAGTGCCTTTCCACTAAGATGACTGAGCCCAAGCAGCTAGGCAAGGTCCATGTGATCACCGGCCCAGGGAAGGGCAAGACGACGGCCGCCTTCGGCCTGGCAATTCGGGCTGCGGGGCACGGCATCAGGGTCTGCATAGTGCAGTTCATGAAGACGGGCGAGACGACAGGCGAAGCGGTGGCAGCCAAGCACATTCCCGGGATCGAGCTCGCCCAATTCGGCACTGGGAAATTCGTCGACCCGAAGAATGTCGCCGCGGACGATATCAGATGCGCCAAAGAGGCTCTTGGACACGTCCGCGCAGTGATATCGAAGCGCGAATGTGGCCTGCTGATACTGGATGAGGTCAACGTTGCAGTCTCGTTCGGCCTTCTGGAGGCCAGAGAGGTCATCGACCTGCTCGACAAGAGAGGGGAACAGGTCGAGGTGGTTCTCACTGGCAGGAACGCCCCGCTAGAGTTCATAGACTATGCTGACTACGTATCCGTCATAGACAGCTGGAAACATCCCTTCGACGACAACGGCTGCAAGCCCAGAAAGGGCATCGAATGGTGAAGCGGTCTCACGCGACCTTGTCCTTCAGGAAGAGGAGGTACCTTACCTCTTCGGGCGTGAAAAGCGTGCTCTTCCTCAACTCTTTCTGGTCGTTCTCCCTGAGCATCCTCAGCACCATGGGCTGCCCGTGGGTCATCTGCATGATCCTCTTCAGGGCATCTTCCTCGATGCGGTCGTTTCCCAGGAGCTTCTTGGCGCT
>CAZHTV010000133.1:0-3420 GCA_964535775.1 uncultured Thermoplasmata archaeon
GCGGAAGGGGCTCATACTCCTTCCAGAGCAGCACGACCATGACGGCAATCACTATGGCCGCAATCGACGCGGCGATCAGACCGACGTTAGTCGAGCTGTAGGTCATGCGGTTGCCCCACATGCCCATGTGGTCTGTGTCGTCGGTCTCCGGCTCCGGGCTCAGGACCGCATACGCTAGGATGACCAGAGCTACGGCCGCTATCGCCAATGCCGCGATCCTGACCCACTTGGACATGTTACACCATGGCTAAGTCACAGGTCGCTATTTCTATCCTTTGCCATCGTGAAGGGTTCAAGGACGGAAAGGTAAAAATGCCATGATGGGATTGAGGCGCCGAGGGTGCTCTTGGCGCGCAAGCACAGCAAGAGGATAGACAAGGACCACTACTTCATGAACATCGCGATCGAGGTTTCGCGGAGGAGCACATGCACCAGGAGGCAGATAGGTGCCATCATCGTCAGCGATGTCGGGGAGATCAAGAGCACGGGGTACAATGGCAACCCGCGCGGGCTGCCGCACTGCGAGGAGATCGGGTGCATACGAGACAAGCTGGGGATACCTTCGGGGACCAGGCTCGAGACCTGCACGGCCGTGCACGCGGAGCAGAACGCGCTGATACAGGCGGGCACGAACTCCAGGGGGTCCACGCTCTATTCCACCATCGTCCCGTGCCCCATCTGCGCTCGAATGATCCTCAACGCGCAGGTCGCCCGGATCGTGTACATCGATGACTACTCCGACCTCGCGGGCGTGGAGCTTCTTAAGCAGGCGGGCATCCGGATAGCGAAGTTGGACAAGAAGGACTTCGCGGACAAGCTAGGCGGATGATCCGAGCGCAGGTCGCTCGTGTCGTTAGGTGTCGAATTGACAGCCCTGTAGAATCGAAAAGGTCAGACCGCGCAGTCTATTTATATCGAAACCCGCATCAGCGAGCTGGACGTGTCTTACTTGGGCAGAGCCGACATTCTTCGCCAAATCAAGGAGGCTGAGGAGAACGTCCGCGAGATGACGAAGGCCGCGGAGGAGAGGAGGAAGGCGCTGCAGGCCGAGGGCAAGCGCGCCGCGATACAGAGGACGGAGGAGGCCGAGGCCGGCCTGAGGAGGCGCCTAGAGTCCGGAACCGCCGAGGCCCTTGCACAGATCGAGCGGCGTAAGAAGGCGATCCTTGAGGACGGCATCAGGAAGGCGGAGGCCCTGACGTCTGCCGCCCGCGGAAGGATGGGCAACGCCAAGAAGTACGTCCTTTCGGAGTTTGAGAGGGCGGCTGATGCTTAGGCCTGAGGAGATGACCCGCGCGGTGGTCGTGGGGTCGATAGACAGCCTCGACGCGATCATCGAGTGTCTCTACGAGCTCGGCGTATTGCATCTTATAGACTTCACGTCCCAGGATGAGGATTTCAAGATCGGCCAGCCTCTGCCGAAGGCCTCGGGCGCCTCCCAGAAGCTGCTCAAACTGAGAGCGATGATACGCTCCCTGGATCTGGAGAAGCACCGCCCCTCGGACAAGATGCAGGTCAGGGACATCAACAAGAGGCTGGATCAGGCGTTCGTCACCCTGGACCTTAACACATCGAGCAAGGCGGAGGCCAGGCAGAAGATACAGAATCTTGTCAGGGAGAAGGAGGCGGAGATACGGGCCCTGGAACCGTTCGCGACCTTTGGCGTCAAGGCCGAGGACTACGAGGGGTACGACAACATCGTGTCCTTTACCGGCACATGCAGGTTCGACCCCGAACACGATTTCCAGGACAAGGTCCAGGATTATGAGATATTCAAGTTGGAGCGAAAGGCCGACATCGTGCTCGCATTGTTCGTCAGGAACGAGGACCGGATGGAGGCCGCCAAGATACTTTCGGAGCACGACTTCCAGGAGATCAAGCTGCCCAAGCTCAAAGGCGACCCCGAGGACATCATAGAGAGCCACAAGGGGCATATCAAGGACCTCGAAGCTGATTTGAAGAGGGTCGAGTCGGACCTCGAGGCCATCAGGAAGCAGTTCGCCGACTTCATCATCTCGTCAGAGGAGCACTTGGCCATCGAGGTGCTCAAGGCGGAGACGCCTCTGAGGATAGCAACTTCCGCCAACTCATTTGTGATCGACGGGTGGATACCTACGGCAAGGGCGGACGAGATACAGACGGCCCTCGACTCGCTGTGCTGTGGCCTAGCTTTCGTCGAGACCATACCTCCCGAGAAGGACGAGGAGCCGCCCGTGAAATTGAAGAACCCGAAACCGGTGAGGCCGTTCGAGTTCTTCATCAACCTGGTATCCACGCCCAAGTACGAAGAGATAGACCCGACGCTCATCCTGTTCATCACGTTCCCGGTCTTCTTCGGGTTCATGATAGGCGACCTCGGGTTCGGCCTCAGCTTGATGGCCTTGGGGGCGTTCATGCGCTGGAAGCTGAAGAACTACCCGGACCTGTACAAGCTCGGGGCGATCGTCCTCGCGGGCGGCCTGTTGGCCAGCATATTCGGGGTATTCGTTTTCGCAGAGGCGTTCGGGGTGCCGTTCCATCCGCCCGAGGGCAACCATGAGGAGGCCTCCTGGGAGGCAGTGGTCAACATACCCGTCCATCCGATGCTCGAGAAGATGCATCACGTCCTCGAGATGCTTGCGATATCTCTCGTTGCCGGGTGGCTTCATCTGACCCTCGGTTTCGCGTTCGGCGTAGTGAACCACATGAAGCACGACAAGAAGCACGCACTCGCCAAGGTCATGTGGCTTCTGCTCCTGTTCGGCATGTTCGTGGAACTCATGACCATTGGCGGCAACGCCACGGAGACGAGCAAGTTCTTCAATTCCACCCTCCTCGCGCCCCTGCCGGATGCGACAACCAACTTGGCCGGGATCGTCGTGTCGTTGCCCGCGCTGGGATTCATCCTCGTAGGCGTTGCGGGGCTGCCGTTCACAGAGGGCCCTGCTGCCCTCAGCGAGGTCGTGGGCCTATTCACCAACCTCGTATCCTACGCAAGACTGGCTGCGCTCTCCGTCGGCAAGGGAGCCATGGCCTTCGCGTTCAACTCGATGCTCTTCCCGCTCATATTCGACAGCGGGAACATCCTCATCTCGATAGGCGGGGTCGTCACCCTGTTCGTCGTTCAGGCATTCTTCGTGTTCTTCCTGGGGGCTCTGTCCTCTGGGATCCAAGCCATCAGGTTAAACTATGTCGAGTTCTTCCTCAAGTTCTTCGAGGGCGGGGGCACGGACTTCGAGCCCTTGAGCTACGAGAGAAAGCACTCTACAGCAACGAAATAGGAGGCACGGAAAATGGACACAGGCACAGGACTGGCCCTCATCGGGGCGGGCATCGCGATAGGCGTCGCGGGCCTGGGTACCGGTGTGGCTCAGGGACAAGTGGGTGCTGCGGCAGTGGGCGCGACAGCAGAGGACCCCAAGATGTTCGGCAAGGGCATCA
>CAZHTV010000134.1:0-3411 GCA_964535775.1 uncultured Thermoplasmata archaeon
CGCTCGTCTTAGACCATCCCGAAAGCCAGGCGATGGCGCCAGGGAGAAGGGCTGTGGCGATCATGATGACCATCGCGAGCGCCAACAGCTCCAGAGGCGCTCCCATGAGGACTCCGAACTGCGCTATTATCAGAGATATCTCCGCTCTCGGAACCATTACGGTTGCCAGCATCGTCCTCGCCTTCGGGGATAGCCCACCGACCCCACGCAGCACGAGGACCCCAGGTATCATCTTCGCGAAGACGGCCACAGCGATGAGGGCTAGCCCCAGCAAGGCCACGCCGAAGATCTTGGCAGGGTCGATCAGCAGGCCTACGCTGGTGAAGAACACGGCCATGAATATCGCAGTCACTGGGGCCATGTTGGCCTGCACCCTAGAAGCCTGCTGAGTAGACGCCACGATGCTGCCTGCGAAGAACGCCCCAACGAGCGGCGGGAGCCCCAGAAAAGCGAAAAAGAAGCTTATGAGCAGGGCGAAGGAGACGGCCACGATGACCGTGCTGCTGGGAGAGCGTTTGTCGGTCATTCGGAGTATCCTTGGCATGGTGTGTCTGCTGACCACTATCAGGAGCACAGCGAGGGCGAGTATGGCCACAAGTCCCGCCAGAAGGATGGGCATCGGCACCGCCTCCGGCCCTGCGACCCCGACGGCTATTGTCATCAGCGACAGGGCGACTATGTCGTCCACGAGTATCGCAGCAGTGACCAGCTCGTATCCCGGCGTATTGGTCAGCCCGAGGTCGACCATCAGCTTGAGGCCGAGGGTTGTGCTCGTGGAAGTGAGTATGAGCCCGAGGAAGATCGAGGACAGCGTATCCCAGCCTACCGCGGTCCCAAGCGCGAACCCACCCACGAAAGACGCACCGACCCCGAAGCCGGCGAGCACGAACGGTCTGACGCCTAACACCCCGAACTTCCTTATGTCGAACGAGAGTCCTGATGAGAACATCAGGAACACAGCGCCCAGAAGGGCCAGGTCTGCTATCTCCTCCGACCTGACCACGAACCCCGGGGTGAACGGCCCAAGGGCGATCCCGGCCACCAGCATGCCAACCACCCGTGGCATCCGTAGGAATCTGAATATCTCGCCTCCTATGGCTGCAGCTATCAATATCATTGCGAAGTCAAGCAACAGCACAGGGGCGTCCATCTGTCAAGGTGCAAGCCTTCGCTGCGAATAAAGCTGACGGCCATGGCCTGGTTGATACATGCGGTCGCCGCCGGCCTTCATGGCGCCTTAGGCAGGTCGGCTTGAGTGTTCGTAACCCCGCATGAACGCCCGCATGTTCTCAGGCAGCTTCCTCGGGATCGTCATCTCGATCGCCTTCCCGAACTGTTCCTTCGTAAGGCCTGTGATGCGCGTTCCTGCCAAGGCACCGACCATCACGATGTTGGAGGACATCGGCACGTCCGATTCAGCGGCGATCTTCGCCGCATCAACAGGGATGAATGACTTCGCAATGCGCTCGACCTGGACCGCAACCTCCTCCAGGCGAGGGTACGTGAGCTTCTTGGTGGACACGCTGAGAGGGACTATCTTCTCGGTCGAGCTCACAACGACGGTCCTCATGGATGCTTTCGGCAATGCCCTCAGGGTCTCGAGCAGTTCGAACGAGAGTATGATGTCCGCTCCTCCATCCGGTATCAGCGGGCTGTGGACGTCTCCGATCCTTGCGGTGCATACGACCGAGCCGCCCCTCTGGGCCATGCCGTGAGTCTCGCTCAGGAGCACGTTCTTGTCGGCGAGGATCGCAGCATCTCCGATGATCCGAGAAGCCGTTATGATGCCCTGACCGCCCACCCCTACGAGGTAGATGTCGACCATCACTCCACCTCCTTGATGGCCTTGTACGGGCACACCTGCGCGCACGTGCCGCAGCCGGCGCAGAGCGCATCGTCGATCGTCTGGACCTTGTCGATGCTGGATATCGCCGGGCACTGGAACTTGTCAACGCATGTCCTGCACTTCTTGCAGGCCTCCTGGTCTATGTAGTGCTTCTTGATGATCGCGCCCTTCGCGTCCCTCTCGGCTATCAGGGCGCACTCCCTCCTCGCGATGATAACGGAGATATCGGGCTGCTCAAGGGCCTCCTTGACGGCCTCGACGGTCGTCTTGATCTCGTAGGGGTCGACGACCTTCAGCCACCTGACTCCGCATCCCTTCACAACATCCTCGATGGAGACGGCGGTGATGTCGCAGCAGGTCGGCCCCCTCTCGCTACCAGGGTGAGGCTGGTGCCCTGTCATGGCGGTCGTCCTGTTGTCGAGTATCATCAGCAGGAACCTGTGACCGTTGTGCACGGCGTTGATCAGGCCAGGTATACCTGCATGGAAGAAGGTCGAGTCGCCTATGAACGCTATCACGGGCTGGTCGTTGACCTTGGCTAGGCCTCCGGCGGAGCCCACGCTCGAGCCCATGCAGACGAGGAAGTCCGCGGCATTGTACGGAGGCGAAAGGCCGAGCGTGTAGCAGCCGATGTCGGATGCGAAGAGTGCCTTCCCCTTGGTGGCTTTGTTGACAGCGAAGTAGGTCGCGCTGTGAGGGCAGCCCGCGCATAGGACCGGCGGGCGCTGAGGCAGCTCCTGGAGCTGTGTTGGTGTCTCCTCGACGCCTTCTGCGGCTGTGGACAGCGCTGTCCGCAAGCCCCTTGCGACTATCGCCTGGTCGAACTCGTAGAGCCTTGGGAACGCACCATCGGCCTTTCCCACTATCTTCGTTCTCAGGGACGAGTGCTGGGCTATGGCCCTGACCGCGTTCTCGAGGATTGGCTCCAGCTCCTCGACGACCACGATCCTCTCGTGGTCTTTGACGAACTGCGATATCTTGTTCGTCGGTATTGGATGCGAAAAGCCCAGCTTGAGGACGTCAGCGGAGAGGCCGAGCTCCGCTGCAGCGTCCATCGCGTAGTTGAAAGCCGCAGAGGAAGTGATGATGCCGACGTTACCGCCGCCGTTGAGCCTTTCCAACCTGTTCAAAGACGACTTCTCGGCAAGCTCCTCGGCCTCCCCGAGCCTCTCCAGCAGGACCTTATGTCTCACGCGCGCGACCGCTGGCACGGTGACGAATCTCGCGGGGTCCTTCACGAACTCCTTCTTCTTGACGCCCTCGACGATCCTGTCCACCGTCACCGGCCCCCTCACATGGGAGATGCGCGTTGTGGTCCTCACGATCACGGGGAGCTCGAGCCGCTCCGAGATCTCGAACGCCTCCTTCGTCATCTCGTAGCATTCCTGCGGGCTCGAGGGTTCGAAGAGCGGTATCCCCCCGAGAAGCGCGTAATATCTGTTGTCCTGCTCGTTCTGACTCGAATGACATGAGGGGTCGTCCGCGGTCACCAGCACAAACCCACCTCTCGTGCCCGTGTACGCGAAGGTCATCAGGGCGTCAGCAGCTACGTTCAGGCCGACATG
>CAZHTV010000135.1:0-3342 GCA_964535775.1 uncultured Thermoplasmata archaeon
CAGGGTGGCGATCCTCTGCGGCAAGGGCAACAACGGTGGCGACGGGTTCGTGGCCTCGAGACACCTCGCACGGTCCGCCCCCGTCGACCTTTACCTCGTCGAGCCGGAGGATGAGGTCACGAGCGACATCGGAAGGATAAACCTCGCAAGAGCGAGGGACAACCTGCGTTCGGTCGACCTCTTCGAGCCCTCGAACTACCATGTGGTCGTGGACGCGCTCCTCGGGGTCGGCCTCGAGGGGAAGCCAAGGGAGCCGTACGCGAGACATATCAAGCGGCTGAACCAGTCGCGCGCAGACATCGTGTCCGTAGATGTCCCCTCGGGCTGGCCCTCCGACCTTCGTGTGAAACCGACAGTGACCGTGACTTTCCACGCGCCCAAGCTGGGCATGAACAAGAGCAACTCGGGCAAGATCGTGGTGGCGGACATCGGGATCCCCCCGGACGCCGAGCTGTACTGCGGGCCTGGGGAGTTCACTCTCCTCCCCAGACGCAGAAAGGACGCTCACAAGGGGGATGCTGGCAGAGTCCTGGTGGTAGGAGGAGGGCCGTACACGGGCGCCCCGGCGTTCTCGGCGATGGCGGCGATGCGCTCCGGGGTCGACCTCGCCTTCGTCAATACGCCCGAGAGCGCGGCCATCCCTGTCTCGATCTACTCCCCGAACATAATCGTACGACCGCTCAAGGGGGAGATCCTCTGCGAGGACCACATCGGAGAGATACTTGACCTCGCCAAGGGAGTGGACGCCGTCGCGATCGGCCCTGGCCTGGGAAGCGACCCTGGGACCCTGGGAGCGATCCGGTCCATCGTGAGGCGGGTCCAGAAGCCGCTGGTAATCGACGCGGATGCGATCACGGCATGCGGTGCGCGGACCGAGGTCCTCAGGGGCAGGAGCGGTGTGGTAACCCCACATGCAGGGGAGTTCAAGAAGCTCACGGGTAGGACAGCCAGCCAGGAGGACCTCGGGAAGAGGATGGACGCGGTCAAGGAGGCCGCCAGCAGACTGAGGATGACGGTCCTGCTGAAGGGACCTGTGGACGTCATCAGCGACGGCGTGTACACGAGGTTGAACCGCGTGCACAACGAGGCCATGACGGTGGGCGGCACAGGAGATGTGCTGACAGGGGCAGTTGCCGGGTTCATGGCCCAGGGGGCTACCCCCTTCGCAGCAGCGAGGCTGGGGGCGTTCACCGTCGGCCTGGCGGGGAACATGGCCTTCGAGGAGCTGAGCTACGGCCTGCTCGCGACAGACGTGATCGACAAGATCCCGTATGTCGTAAGGAGATATTTCTGAGGATGTGCCCGACGTGAGGGTCGCCGTGATAGCCGACATACACTCCAACCTGCACGCCCTCGAGGCCGTCGCGGCCCGGATCGATGAGCTCCGTCCCGACAGGGTCCTCTGCGCGGGAGACATCGTGGGTTACGGAGCGAGGCCAAACGAATGCTGCTCGATAGTGCAGAGGATATCAGACCTCACGGTGTACGGTAACCACGAGATCGCGGCCCTCACGGGCGATGTTATCTGGATGAACCCCCACGCCGCAAAGGCTGCCATCTGGACTTCCAGAACCCTGAACCAGGGATCCAGAGACTTCCTCTCACAACTCGGGCTCGAAGGACGCATGCGGTGCGATGAAGGGCTCCTGGCGATATACCATGGCTCCGTCGGCAGCGCTCTCGAGTATGTGTTCGAGGACCAGGTCGACGACGGACTTCTCGAACGGGCAAGGTGCGACATCCTGGTCCTGGGACACACTCATGTGCCCTACGTGCGCAAGCTCGGAAGTGGGCTAGCGATCAACCCGGGCTCTGTCGGACAGCCAAGAGACCGCGACCCGAGAGCCAGCTTCGCGGTTCTCGACACGGACAGGCAGGAGTGCACCATCGAGAGAGTGGCCTACGACACAAACGCAGCGTGGCAGGACATCCTGGATGCGGGGCTGCCCGAGTTCCTGGCCGAGAGGCTGCTCATGGGCAGGTGAGGAATCAGGTTTATCTGGAAGGGGCTCGGTATGCAGTGACGTGAGGCTCGAACCCGTACCTGATGTCCCCGCACTCCTGATCAGGGGCGATGAGTCCTGGGTCTGCGTGGCTGACCTCCACATCGGCATCGAGGTGCAGCTAAGGCGCGCGGGGTTCAATGTGCCGTCCCAGACGAGCAAGATGGCCGCCTCCATCGAACGGCTTGCGAAGGAGGGTGACAACCTCGTGGTCCTGGGGGATGTCAAGCACAGGATACCCGCGGTCAGCCACATGGAGAACAAGGAGATCCCGGCCCTCATCGTGAGGCTGCAGTCCAGCTTCAAGCGAGTGGTCGTTGTCGCGGGGAACCACGACGGTGGCCTCGGCCAGACGCTCCCCGATGGTATCGAGGCGGTGTCCGGGGCAGGGACTCTGCTGGAGGACATCGGCATGGTCCACGGCCACGTCTGGCCGTCGGAGCGGGCGATGTCAGGTCGCGCTCTCGTCATGGGCCACATACACCCTTCCGTCATGCTCGAGGACTCGATCGGGACGAAGACCAACGAGAAGTGCTGGGTACGCGCTCGGATGAAGAGGAGCGTCGTGCGAACGCGCTACGACCACTGCCCGAAAGAGGTCGTCGTAGTCCCCGCATTCAACCCCCTGCTCGTGGGCACTCCCATCAACGGTGGCAGAGGGGGTCCTCTGGGGCCGATCTTCAGGAACGGGCTCATAGACGATGGGAGCATGTCTGCTTACCTCTTGGACGGCACCAACCTCGGCAGGCCTCGTGCGGTCTGAGAGGGCCCACTGTCAGGCGGGCTTCACCGGCCTGTCGAAGAACGGGCTCTTGCCGGTTGCGGACAGCGGGATGCCGTGGCATATCCTCGTGCTGCCCAATCTCAGCCTTTTCGCGGACACTCCCACGCGGTACATGATCCTGTTGTCCACGTTCAATTCCGACGCGGTCTTCGCAGCGGAGCCGAGCGCGATACCCAGGTCAAGCAAGCGTATCGCGCAGTTCGGACCGTCGAAATCCCCACTGTGCGCCTTGCCGTTGAACTCCTCGCAACTCGCATAGCCGCAGGCGCCGCAGTTGAGCCCAACTCCTTTGTGCGGGAGCAGCCCGACCAGAAGGACGGCATCGGAATCCAGCACGTTCTGACCGTCTCTCTCGAAGCCCTGGATGCCTCTCTCCTTCCCGACCAGCATCATGTCCTTGCCCAAGGCGATCCTCTCAGAATCCGAAAGCAGCGTGACCTCGATGAAATCCTTTCCGACTGCCTTCGGGGCCGTTCGCGCGGAGAGAGCCATCAGCTCGCCTACCATCCTCACTGTGTCCTTCATGGTCATGAGCGGTGAATCGCCGATTCTCTT
>CAZHTV010000136.1:0-3318 GCA_964535775.1 uncultured Thermoplasmata archaeon
TCTGCACTATTACACCGAGTGTTGTGATGAAGGTGATGGCGGAGCCGATGATGAATATATAGGAGCTAGGCGTCGCAAGGTTTCCAGAGAGGTAATCGAAGAGCGGCCTCTGCTCGACCACGACCTGAGGTGCCGGTGACGCGACCGAGAGCGTGGCCCAGGGCAGAGCGATGCAGACGAAGGCCAGGAGCGCTCCGCAGAGGGCAAGGACGTTCAGCCTTATCTTCGCCCTCTCATCATACCAGCTCACGGTGATGAACTTGTCTGCGGATGAGAGAGACGCCCTTCGTGCTTTTCGCCTCAAGGAGTATCCTATGCCGAGAGGGATGAGCAGACTGACCGTCACGATTGCCGCCGAGATCAGCCCGATGTAAGCGCCCAGAGCGATTGTGTCCTCGCCCCGACGCACGCCTATCTCGGAGCCGAACAGTGCGAGGAACCCCATGACTCCGGGGACCTGCACCAATCCCCCCAAGGGGCTCCAGAAGGCGAGGAACGTCCCGACCAAGAACAAAGTGCATGCGACCACGAACAACGATCCGTACTCGGCGGAATCGAATAGGACGTCCTGAACGAGCATATAGTCGCGGTCTATCATCAATCCGAGGCCCGGCTCAGCACCTTGCCACCACGGGAAGAAGAGGGACACGAGGCCTACGGCCACCCCTGCTAGACACAGAAGATTGACCTTCATCGTGTTTCGAAACCCAGAGGGTGGATTCCCCTGTGCCGTCTAAAACCCTTCTCGTGCCGTTATCATGGCCTCATAGGGACCGCTGGCTGCCCAGAGGGTATTAATAGTCAGGTCTTGGAAGGCTTCCCGGACATCTTCGCAGCCTGCTCCTCGAGCCAGGCCTTCACGTCTTGTCTCGAGCGCGCGTCGATCCCGAATGTCTCTATGAACCTCTTGGTGGTGGTGAGCTCCACGCTCTTCCTCTTGGGTTTCGCCTTGACCAGGCCGAGTCCGACCAGCTGCTTGACATGGTCGTATATCTTCGCCCCCACGAGGTCGAACATCTTGCTCTGCAGCACGGGCTGGTAATAGGCGATCAGGGAGGCCGTCTTCAGGACGTCCTTGGGGACCTTGAGGTCTGCAAGCCTCCCCGCCTGAGTCGAGTACTCCTTCTTGACCTGCATCGCGTACCTCGGCCCCATCTTGGCGACCTCTATGGCCCTGTCGGAATCGTTGTATTCATCCATCAGTTTCCTCAGGGCGCTCCTGATGGTCCTCGCGTCCAGGCCGGAGGCGGTCTGGAGGTCGGTCACTGTCACGGGCTTAGCCGCGGAGAACAGCTCCGCCTCGACTATCCTCTCGGTCTTCACTTCACCACCGGGGCCTCTTCGATCTTCACGGCGGTCGCAGCTGTCGCGTCCTCCAGCTGCGCGATGTCCCAGGGCACCTTGACCTCGAGGAACACCTCTCCGAAAGGCATCTTCTCCTGCCAGATGTGCAGCTTGCCCATCCTGGCAAGGTACAGTATCGAGACGAAGACCTTGATCCTGTCCTGCTTGCCGCAGTTGTACAGGTCCGTTATCGGGACCGAGCCCTGGCCGCACATCTGTATCCTCTCCCAGACCTCGGCTATGTCCTCCTCGAGGCTCTCCTTGTGCGATTTGTCCTCGAACTCCGGCCTCCTGTACTTCTCCATGAACTTGGCCAGTTCCTGCCTTATGTCCGATTCCTTCTTCGCCTCCTCGAATGCGTCCAGGAGGTCGATAAGGGTCACAGGCCTCTCAGCCCTCCTCCTGACCTTCTCGTCTATCGGGGCCTCGTTGGTCCGAAGTATGACCTCTCCAGTGCCGAGGTCGAACGGGTCTACGAAGAGGTCGAGGTGGTCCGGGTCCCAGCCGTCGAACATGATATCCACATGCTCAGGCCTGTCGACCCTTCGAAGCACCTGCTCGGTCTGAAGCTTCAGTATCTCCCAGGCCATGTAGACGAGCTTGCCTGCGATTATCAGGTTGAGGTCGCTTGCCTTCCTGACCCTGACAAGGTACATCTTTGAGAACTCTATCAGGTTGATGTCCCAGGGGTTCATCTTGTTGTTGACGACCAGCTCGAACACGACCGCCACGCTCCTCTCGAAGGGGTCATCGGAGTTGACGAGCGTGCCCTTCCGCATCTCCTCGACCATGTTCAGATAGCCCTGGATCTTGGACTCCCTGTCAGGCGCGGCGTCGTCCTCTATGATGGCCTTGTGGAACATCAGGTGTCCTAGGACATCCGTGCACTCGCTCGTGAAGCTCATCTAGGCTGCCTCCTCCTCGACGCTCGGTCCCGGCTCGGGGGCGATGTGCTGCTCCTCAGCACCCTCGCCGATGTTCGGCTTCATGACGATGTCCGAGATGCCCTCCCGCTGCATCGTGACGCCTATGATGTGGTCGGCCTCCTTGAGGGTCACATTCCTGAGGGAGATCTGTATGAACTGCGCATTCTTCGTGCTCCTCTTGACCGCCCTGGCCACGTTCTCCGCGTTGACCCCGTCAAGGAACATGTCGACCTCGTCCAGCAGGTAGAACGGCGACGGTTCGTGGGCCTGTATCGCCATTATGAACGACAGTGCCGTCAGGGACTTCTCGCCGCCGGACAGAGCCTCCATCCTGACGCCCTTCTTGTCCTTAGGCCTGGCCTTCATGATGAGGCCAGCCGACAAGGGGCTCGATTCGTTCTCGAGGAGCAGCTCCGCCTCGCCCCCTCCTGACAGCTCGGCGAAGACCTTCCTGAAGTTGTCGTTTATGCCGCCGAATATCTTCATGAACCCGACGGTCTTCTTCTCGTTCAGCTCGGCCACCAACTTATTGAGGTTGTTCCTCTGCTTCTCGAGCCGGCCAATCTCCTCCTTCAGGCCATCGAACCGCGACTTCTTGTCCTCGTATTCGTCGATGGCCTTGAGGTTCACGGCGCCCAGAGTAGACATCTTCTTCTCGCATTCCATCACGGTGACCTTGAGATCCTCCACTGAGGGCATCTTCTCGGGGAGCTTCAGTGCGGAATACTGCGCCAGCTCCGACTCTGCCTCCTGCAGCCTCTTATCGGCCTCCTGGAGCTTGCTCTGCAGGCTGAGGACGAAGTCGCCGCTGGTCTGTATCTTCGTGGTTACCCTCTCGACGTTCGCCTCGGTGTCCGTCTTCTTCTTGTACAGCGAGTCGCGCTTGGTCCTGAGCGAGTTGAGCTCGTCGCCCATGGACCTCTCCATCTTCAGGAGCGCCTTGAGCTCGGTCTCCATCTGCGCCTGCCTCTGCGCGCTCTCTGTGCCCTTCGCCCTGTGCTGGACGGCGTTGCCCTCGGTCGTCTGGACGGCCGTCTCGAGCTCCTTC
>CAZHTV010000137.1:0-108 GCA_964535775.1 uncultured Thermoplasmata archaeon
AGGTCAAGGCAAACTATGAAAGGGTGAACAAGCAGGGTATGCAAATGAAAAATAGGAAGATGCTATTGGCAATCCTATTCTCCTTCGCCCTCATGTTTGGCCTAATGC
>CAZHTV010000137.1:118-3292 GCA_964535775.1 uncultured Thermoplasmata archaeon
GAGTTGGTGGTCATGTGTCTGCGTCAGAAAGTTCTCTCAGTTCCCGCCATGCTCAGTTCGGCGCATAGGAAAGGATAAGAGCCCGTTTGGAGTCTATCGAAGGTCAAGGCAAACTATGAAAGGGTGAACAAGCAGGGTATGCAAATGAAAAATAGAAAGATGCTATTGGCAATCCTATTCTCCTTCGCCCTCATGTTTGGCCTAATGCCTCCTTCGGTGGTAACAGGAGCTTCAGCAACCGCGCATTTGCGAGATGACCATTCTCTTATTCACTGGACAGTGGATAGCTCGAAATTTGTTTCGACAGTGGTCCTGAATACGCCTCGAGGGCAGGTAATACCTATGGTGGCCGCAGGCGGCTATCACAGGGTAGGCCTTAGGGACAACGGTACCGTGGTCGCCGTGGGATACAACGACTCTGGGCAGTGCGATGTTGGAGGCTGGATGGACATCACCCAGGTCGCCGCAGGTGCCTATCACACGGTAGGGCTCAAAGACAACGGCACTGTGCTCGCCGTGGGAGAGAACACCTATGGGCAGTGCGATATTAGTGGCTGGACGAACATTGTCGAGGTGGCCGCAGGCGGCCATCACACGGCGGGGCGTGAATCCGACGGCACCGTGGTCGCAGTGGGAGAGAACACCTATGGGCAGTGCAATGTCGGCAACTGGACGGACATCGCCCAAATCGCCGCAGGCGTTGCTCACACGGTGGGGCTTAGGTCCGACGGCACCGCGGTCGCAGTGGGAGAGAACGGCTCCGAGCAATGCAATGTCGGCGGCTGGACGAGCATCGTCCAGGTCAACGCAGGTGCCGCTCACACTGTGGCGCTTAAATCCGATGGCACCGCGGTCGCCCTGGGATACAACGGCTTCGGGCAGTGCAATGTCGGTGGCTGGACGAATATCATCCAGGTCGCGGCAGGCTACCTGTGCACGCTGGGGCTTAAGTCCGACGGCACCGTAGTCACCGTAGGAGAGAATAGCTATGGACAGTGCAATGTGGCCAGCTGGAGCGATATCATCCAAGTAGTTGCAGGCGTTGCTCACACGGTGGGGCTTAAGGATGACAACAGTCTGCTGGCCGTGGGAGAGAACGGCTCCGAACAGTGCAATGTGGGCAACTGGACGGACATCATCCTGGTCGCCGCAGGCGGCTATCACACGGTTGGGCTCAAATCCGACAGAACCGTGGTCGCCGTGGGAGAGGACACCTATGGACAGTGCGATGTCGGTAACTGGACAAACATCTTCGGGGTCGCCGCCGGCTACCTGTACACACTGGGGCTCAAGTTCGACGGCACCGTACTCGCCGTGGGAGACAATGCTTATGGACAGTGCAATGTCGGTAACTGGACGGATATCACCCAGGTCGCCGCAGGTGTCGCTCACACGGTGGGACTCAAATCCGATGGCACCGTGGTCGCCATGGGAGAGAACACGTATCAGCAATGCAACGTCGGTGGCTGGAAGGACATCATCCACGTCACCGCAGGCGGTTATCACACGGTAGGGCTTAAGTCCGACGGCACCGTGGTCGCCATGGGAGAGAACAGCTATGGGCAGTGTGATGTCAGCGGCTGGACGGACATCGTTCAAGTCGCCGCAGGGCGGGGGCACACAGTGGGCCTTAAGGACAACGACGCCGTGGTCGCAGTGGGAGAAGACTCCCTCGGGGAGTGCAATGTCGGCAACTGGACGGATATCACCCAGGTCGCCGCTGGTACCGCTCACACGGTGGGGCTTAGGGACGATGGCACCGTGGTCGCCGCAGGCCTTGAGAGTGAACTTGCCAGATGGAATCTGGGGGTTATCGAGGAGCGACCGCTGACCAGTCCCCCGCTGATTGGCGGGATTATGGTAGCGGTGGTAATAGCGGGACTGGTGATTTTCTTTGGGCGCGGACGAAAAAGAAAAACCGCTCAAGTCAAAGAACGCTGAGTTGCACTTTCCCCCATGTCTCCACTCTTATGGGCAAAGGTACGGGGGAAAACTATGGGGAGCTTCACGACCATCCGTCCCCTTGCCTTTGAAGGGAGAGAGTTCTATACGAGACTAGGAACTGCAGAACTGTGCTACGCACATACAGAGTCAGCAGTGAAAACATAGACTGTCTGGGAGTATTCCCCACACATGTCCAAGTGAACAATAGCCTATTGTGCGGCAGCTATTACTTTTGATTGTAGACTGCATTGCATTTCTCTGACCATTGTGCAGTCCTCAGATTTTGTACAACAGACGGCTTTTTGACGCATTGGAACCTGCTCTTGAGGTTGCCGATTGAAGCCGCTATTGCTAGCGTTGTTTTAGGAGCAACTAAGGGCTACCTAGAGAAAAGAGCAAACCAAAGGTCCCATTCCGGTAAGATAGATATTGTCAAGATGCTCTGACCTCTACAATGCTTCCAATGTGGTAATCTTGCGGGGGGACCGGGTTTGGGAATGGCAGAATCCACTGAGCTCTTACTCCATCAGGACATACATACCTCAACTTGAGCCAAGAGGTGTGACTATTTATTATCAGAGCTAGGGCCGTTGGGTCACAGGTATAGTATGCCTGAGAGTGAAATTGCACAAAAGCCTGCAACGTTACTCAGATGCCCGCTGAGAGGCATCATTGCCCCTTGACTTTGTAGTACGGCTTGCACGGTACAAAAGGGCTATTGACTGTTCGCCGGATAGCCATATAATTATTTCCATACCGCATGAACAACTATGGATTTAATAAAGGTTGGAACCTGGCAATGATAGAGGCAGTGGCGATACGCCGACACGTCGATTTATTGAAAAAAGGAGTGACATCTTTGCCCGGTAGCAAAAGGGGGGTGAACATGTGTAAGCCGAATTTGCAGAAGAAATGGGTATCATTCATATTATCCTTCTTACTCATATTCTCTTTAGCTGTCAGCGCAGTGCCACAAACGGTTCTTGCTGAGTCTGCCAGTCCCTATCAGAAGGTTATTACCGACCCAAGAGGACTTCAGCTTATTCAAGCCATCTTTCCCTTGCCACCGCAAAAAATAGAAGAGGCCTCGGTCGATATGCGAGAAATGTATGGCGCCGGGGTAACCAATACCCTATCAAACGTGCCAGCATTTGACTGGAGCTATGGCTGTGCTTCTACTTCAGCGGCGATGCTTTTTGGTTATTACGACCGCATTGGTTATAGCGATAT
>CAZHTV010000138.1:0-3224 GCA_964535775.1 uncultured Thermoplasmata archaeon
TACCGCGCGGACGAGGAATTGATCAAGAAGGTGGTGGGCCTTCACGAGAACACCGATACTGGGGCCTACATCGGCCTGCTCTCGGGCCACGACATCAAGGTCGAGTTGGACATCAACACAATGGTCCAGAAGCACGTGAGCATACTGAGCAAGACGGGCGGAGGGAAGTCATACTGCTCGGGTGCGCTCATCGAGGAGCTGATGAAGCACAACGTGACTGTATGCGTGATCGACCCGCACGGCGAGTACTCGAGCATGAAGCACAAGGGAGTCGTGAAGAAGACCACTCGTGACTTCGGGGTGTCGCCCCGTGGATACGACGACAAGATCTCAGAGTTCGCCACTGACACTGACATAAACAGGGGTGCGAAACCGCTCAAGTTCACGCTTCACAACCTGGATGCGCGCGAGATACTCAGCCTGACGAACATCAAGAATGTACGGTCGTTCCTGACGATGCTCCGGAAGGCGGTCGACACGCTCAAGCAGACCAAAGGCAACTACACACTGAACGATGTGATCGCGTACCTCGAGAACAGTGGGGAGGCGTCCAGTGGCACTCTTGTGAGCGAACTCGAGTACCTGAACGAGGTCGATGTGTTCGCGGAGCAGGGGACGAAGATCGACGAACTGATTCAGAAGGGCAGGTGCACGATCATCAACCTCAGAGGGACTCCGCCTGACATCCAGGAGCTGATTGTGAACAGGGTCGGGAACGCCCTCTTCGAGCTCAGGAAGATGGGTAAGATACCGCCGATGATGCTGGTGGTCGAGGAGGCGCACAACTTCTGCCCGCAGCAGGGCCAGGTCTCGTGCTCAAAGGTCTTCAGGACGATCGCTTCCGAGGGCAGGAAGTTCGGCCTCGGGCTCACGATAATAACGCAGAGGGCGGCCAAGGTGGACAAGAACGTCCTCAGCCAGTGCAACACGCAGGTCATTCTCAAGGTGACCAATCCCAACGACCTCAAAGCCATAGCCTCGTCCATAGAGGGCCTCACCCAGGGCATGGAAGAGGAGATCCAGAGGCTGCCGATCGGCTCCGCGATCATCACAGGCGGCGGCGTCTCGATGCCCCTCCTGGTCGAGATAAGGCCCAGGGAGTCCAAGCACGGCGGCGAAAGCGTGGAGGTCATCCCCTCGAGAAGGATGTAGAGATGGTGGCCAAGGGTGCGGCCTTGACTAAGGAGCGGGTCGAGAAGTACATATCGCTCACATCCGAGGCCCTTGACAAGCTGCGCATATCCCCGCCCGAGAGGTCCTTCAACAGGAAGTTGGCAGAGGACTTCCTGAGGATGGCCAAAGCGTACCACGAGGACGCCAAGGAGTTCTCGGCCAAGGGCGACCTCGTCAACGCGTTCGCCTGCGTTAACTACGCTCACGGATGGCTCGATGCCGGCGCGAGGATAGGCCTCTTCGATGTCGGCGGGGACGACAGGCTGTTCACGCTCTTCGAATGAACGCCTCCAGACCTGCTCAGAAAAGGAAGTTGATCGCTGCAAAGGCCAGACATACGCCCCAGTAGACAAGCAGGGCGGCCGCCATCAACTGACCGGTCTTCCATTTCGCGATTCCCTTCGGAGTCTCCCCCCAGACCCTGAACTGCTGGGCTACCCCAAGGTCGCTTTCCAGTGCCAGCGCCTTCTCCATCCACAGACTGAGGTACTTGCGCGCATCCAGGAGAACCAGCAGCAGGGAACCGTTCACGGCAAGGGCGACCAACGAGATCCCCGACCTTGCCAGATAGTGGCTCTCCTGCTGGTAGAAAGAGAAGACCAACACCGCGTTCGCGACCATGAAAAGAGCGAAGGTCGTCCCGAGGTAGCTGTCTTGGGCCCGGATCATCGAGTTGAGTTCACGCAGCTGTTCGTCGCCTCGCTCACTGGCCTGCCAAGATTCGTGCATGCGCATCTCCTCTGCATTGACACCCGGCCTTGGAGTGTATGCAGTCCCATTGTATTATGATTATGATTCAAGGATTCTCGGACCCGCTGTGTCGACCTTGCACACCCAGACGTCCCCGAACTCCGACAGACTGCGCCTGAGTGAGGCGGTATCGCCCACTGCGAAGACCGAGCTGCCGAGCATTGACATGCTCGCCATCCCGCTCCGGGACGCTGAGCGTATCGCTTCGAGGACCCTCCTGGAAGCGAGCCCCGTCTCGGAGGCGAACTCTCGGGACAGTTGCATGAGCTTCTCGAGTGTAGGCTCGCCTATGAGCTCGTCCACCTTCTCAGAGCCGCTCACATCTATGGCCCTCGCTTTGGCGGGGTTGGTCAATATCGCCCTTGTACGGAGGCCCCTGCCCACGACCGCAAGGACTACTTCGGGCGCACCGTTGATCCTCAAAACCTCTCCTATGGGCGGCAGGCCTGCCCTCCTCCTGATGGTGATTCCTCCGCCGTGGATGGCGGACACATCTCCCAGACCGCTCCCGCACCTTATCTCCGCGATATGGGCCGCCTCGAATGCTTTCTGCCTGGGCATGCCCAATATGTCGGCGGCTGCCAGTGCAGCGGACAGCGCACCCGCAGCACTCATCCCGAACCCCTGTGTAATGGGCAGCTCGAGCGTGGTGAGGACATCGATTCTGAGCGTATCTGCCCGGATCAGTGTTCTGAGTGCTTTCTGCGTGACATCTCCCCTGGAGCCGCTGCCTGCGATTCGAACCCTTATCTGCTGTATGTCGGACTTCTCGACCGTCACCCGGGAAGTTGCCCCGAGGGACAGGCACAGGCCGGCTCCTCTGGAGCCCGTGGAGAGCATGTCTTCAGACCTGCATATCTCAAAGAACCCGGTCACGTGCCCAGGGCAGAACGCCGCTCGGTGCATCAGATCATCCTGACTACCTTGTCCATGATCCTGTCCGCGACCTGTAACTTGGTGCCCCGTAGCTCCTCGGCCGTGCCGTCAGGCTCGACCAAGAGCACGCGCGTTCTCCCGGGCTTGACCTGCTCCACCAGGTTCGCGACCACGAGGCCGCACTTCGACCTCCTGATGAGCTTCAGGGATTCGTCGATGAGCTTCTCGTCCGACGTCTTCGCCTGGGCCTTGAACCCCACCACGAACTTCGCCCTCAGGCCGTCGATGAGCTTCGGGTTCCTCCTCATGACCAGTTTCAGACTGCCCTCTTCGGAGGGCATCTTGCCCTCGATCTTCTTCGGGGAGTAGTCGGAAACCGCTGCGGGGAAGAGGACGATGTCAAACCTCCTGCCTTTCAGCTTCTT
>CAZHTV010000139.1:0-3210 GCA_964535775.1 uncultured Thermoplasmata archaeon
CCGTGCGCGAGCTCGTGGACGACTATCGCCACGACCAAGGCGAGCACGCCGTACCCGAAAGGTATGACCGGGTTGATGCCCGGGATGCCGAGTATGAGCTCAGGTGAAGGCGCTTTCTCTATCTGCGGCACGATGGTGGCCTCCCAGAGCAGGAGGAGCATGATGAGTGTCATCGAGCCAGCACAGACCCAGAGCGAGAGCCGGCCGTAGAACTCCCAGAAGCGTTTCCTCGATGCCACCCTGTCTATGAAGTCCCTGCCCCTGAGGGTCTTCCACATTATCATCGGGCCGTAGAGGCTCATGCTGTGCTTCTCGAGTACCTTGGACCGCCTGAGGTAGAAGATGAAGCCGAGCCAAGCGAGAAACACGACCAGCGCAATGAGGTAACCGTTCATCTGGCAGACCAGCTGCTGATAATGGTCCTGGTATTAATTGGTTTCATCATCGCGCTGGGGGCGGTCCAGGCGGGTTCGCGGTGGACTGCTTGTGTCTCGACCACTCCTCGTCCGATACCTGTTCGTAGACATCGGCGGCCTCGTCCCTGGACTCGACTTCCTCATCGTCCGCCCTGGCCAGCCTTATGATCTGGTCCTTCTTGAGGATCCAGTAGTGTATGCGCCAGAGTTTGCCCTTCCTGAGCAGGACCTCCTCCTGGGTCGTCGTGAGCAGGCCCTCTTCCTCGAGCATGTAGAAGACATCCCTGTCCTCCGACGTGAGCTTGTTGTCTATCACCTCATCCGTGTACCCGAAGAAACTCATCACGTATTCTGCCAGGTTCTTGATCTCGGGATCGGACATGCCCTTCTTCCCGACTGTCTTCTTGAGAGCTTTCTCAACCTGTTGCATGGTGACAACAGTCATCCCAATCCCGCCCTGTGAACTGTGTACTCGCCTAAATAAATGTCGAACGCGCCCGCGCAAGGTGCATGCGCCGGCGCATGCGCCCGTTCATGTATTGGTTCATTCCCGAACGATGCGGTCGCGCAGCATCTCTACCCTGACACCCTCCGAGGACAGACAATCGATTATCCTCCTCGCCCACTGTAGTTTGCGCTTCTTGACGTCCTTCCGCCTGCCGGGTTTCTCCGACGGGGCGTCGAAATCGAACCCTGTCAGGACGATGCTCGAGGCGCCGAGGGCCGCGCAGATGCATGCCGCCCTGTCGCCGTCCGTGAACCCGCCGAAGTTGAAGATGTTCGGCGGAGGTGGGCATTGGCATGTCCCCACGACTCGCCCCCTGAAATCCGGTACGTGTCGCTTTATTGCGGCCAGGTTGTCACCGTGTGCGTGCACGAACACGACGGAGCCTTTGGCGTTGAGCTCCACCTGGTCTTCGACGATGCCATCGAGGTCGGTCACGATCATGTCAGGCGTGATGGCCGACTCGAGGAGCACGCTCGCGGCGCTGTCCGCGGCCACAACGTATCCCTCCAACTGCGTCGATGATATCTCGTCCTGGAGGTCCGGTCCTCCGCCACATATCAGGACCGACTTCGGGAAGCTGTTCTTCACCTCGGCGAGTGCGCGCTCGCTCCTTCCGGCCAGCAATCCCGCCAGCAGCCTTGCGCACTCCAGGTCTTTCCCCTTGTCATACCCGAAGTCCCGGCATATCTCGTCATAGAAGCCCAGCCAAACCGACGGGTCCAAGAGCTAAGCTCCCTCCGCTGTCTGGGGCTGGGTCGCCTCGCTCCTGAGCGATGCGTACAGGGCCGAGCTGAAGATTGCGATCAGGATGCCGGTGATCATCTCCGCGAATATGACTATGAGCTCCACCGATTCGTATGACACGAAGAACAGCATCGCGTCGACCGCTCCTTGTATGATGAACCCTGTCGCCAGGACGCTGATCATCATGACGATGAAAGACCACTTGATCCTGCTCGTGCGGAGGAACGCAGTGACCGACTTGCCGGTCTCGTATGCGAACGCTCCGAAGACGACGAACCAGACTGCCCCAGAGACGAACTCCAGGATCATTATCGCGAGGCTGCGCTCCCCGGGCAGGAGGCTCTCCCGGTAGACGTTCGCTGTGTCATAGCCTATCATCATCCCGACCAGGACGAGCACCATGGCGACGATGGTGAACGGTATCGCCAGGCTGCCCTGCCTGATGGACCTCTTCGTCCTTGCCACACGCTGCAGGAAGAGGTCGACCCAGTGGTAGGCCCATCCGACGAGATACAGGCCCAGGACTATGCCTATGAGGCCGGGGGACATCTGCGACAGCAGCGCGATGTCCTCGTAGTTGCTCTCGGAGAACTGCACCAGCTTCGTGAACAGGGACAGGGAGCCGAAAATGATCAGCAGCATGGAGACCGGCACGATCCACTTGCGCCTGATCTTCTCGTCCTGGAGGGTCTTGATTATCATGTAGTAGGTGCCCTCGATGCTCCTGCTCTGCTTGACGTAGACCCGCTTCACGAAGTCCACCTTGACCCTGGACGAGATGACGGGGTACACGGCCTCGTCCTCCGCGCCGTCGCTGACCAGGATCGCTCTATCGGGCTTGACGACCTCAAGCACGTTCTCGAGCTGATTCGTGAGTATGAGGTCTGACTGGAACCCCACATGCGTGTCTCCGGCGATCGTCGCTATCTCCGCGTCCATTCCTCTCTTCGTGAGGTCGTCGTACAGCTGAAGGCCGGCAAGTATGGTGTTCGCATCCACTTCCTCAGGGTCCGAGAGGCCGAGGGCGATGCTGGCCTTGAGGTTCTCTTCCCTCCCTATCACAGGACCGCTTATCCCCGCCTTGGCGCCCAGGTCATCGTCCCTGTCGACGCACAGCACTAAAGTCTTCATTATCGCCCCTGGTAATGCCCTCAGGGTGTATTTTAGTGTCTCTGAGACACTACTGACTGGCAAAAAAACGCCCACCTGACAACGCTTATATAACGTCTTGAGAATTATCTATCCAATGGCCAAAAAAATCGAGGAGGCCGAGGTGAAAAAGGAATGCCCTAGCTGCGGCTTGGGCGTCGCTCTCGACTCCAAGATTTGCGAGTTCTGCGGATGGGACTTCGAGGAGGAAGACGAGTGGATCCTCCAGATAGAGAAACTAGAGCGCGAGCTCATGCTTGAGAAGAAGAGGTTCGAACCCGGCTCGGTCGATCAGAGGATAGAGGCGACGCTCTACACTCCCACTCCTCAACGCGCGGAGCCCCGGAAGTCTGTGAGGGAAGAGGCTGCGCCCGTTGCCAAGAAGCCTCCTGT
>CAZHTV010000140.1:0-3195 GCA_964535775.1 uncultured Thermoplasmata archaeon
CTGATAAGCTGCGTGATCGACGGGACCTTCGTCGACATGTGGGAGGCCATCAAGAACGGCGACTGGGGCGCCCTCGCCCTGTGCCCCATAAGCTCCGTGCAGAGGGTGAAGGTGTCTTGGCAGGCGGATGCCGCACTCCAGTCTCTCCAACACAATCCGTTGTAGGAAACGGACTTATCGCCCCGACGACCATATGCTAGTCGTGATGGTCCGTCTGGCCTCGGAGGACGACCTGCCCGGGCTGATGTCGATCGAGGAGTGGTGCTTCGGCTCAGAGAAGTTCTCCCAGGAGACCGTTCTTGCGTTCCTCATCAGAGACGACGCCTTCGTCGTGGTCGCCGAGGACTCAGGGGAGTTCGTTGGCTCGGCCATGTGCCTGGCCTCCCGGGAGGACCGGGAGGGCAGGATAGCCTCGCTGGCTGTTCCGGAGCCGATGAGGGGAAGGGGGATAGGGGCGATGCTCCTCAGGCATTGCGAGAGGATCTTCGGGGACCTCGGTCTCACGAGATACACCTTGGAGGTGGAGACGACGAACGAGAAGGCGGTATCTGTCTACCTTTCCCACGGCTACGAGATCGCGGGCCTCATACAGGACTTCTACGGCTCCGGAAGGCACGCCTACTTCATGATGAAGGAGCGCGAAGAAGGTGCGTAGGGCGGTCAAGCCTTCCTGACGCACAGCGTGAGAGGCATCTTGTTGATGACCCACTGCGTAGCGCCCTCCGGCTCGCCCTTCCTGATGCTGCTGGCGTGGGTCTCGTCCATGATGTGCGATTTGTGGGACGATATCGCGGTCTCGACGTCCCTGTGGCCGGAGAAGACCACCTCGATCGGGTCCTCGAACCGGAGGCCCTGTTCCTTCCTCATGTGCTGTATCCTCCTTATGACCTCTCTCGCGAAGCCCTCCAGCTTCAGGTTCTGGGTTATCTCGAGCTCGACGTAGACATGGATGTCGTCTACGCTCGCGTAGGAGAATCCCGCCTTGTCCGTCTCGGACACCATGACATCCTCCTCGGTCAGGTCGAAGCCGCCGAGCCGGACCTTGCCCTTTGCCCTGAGATGCTTCACGAGCTCGTTTTGGTCCACCCTGCCCAGGAGGGCGCCGACCTCTGCCGCGGCACCCTTCAGCTTCGGGCCAAGAGACCGGAGGTTGGGATGCACTGCATACTGGACCATCCTGTCCCTGCTCTCGAGGACTGTCACCTTCCTCACATTCAGCTCCTCAGAGATCATCTTCTCGAACCTCCTGAGGGTCCATGCTCTGTCCGAGTCGACTGCGATGACGACCTCCCTTAGGGGCTGTCTCAACTTCACATTGGCCTTCTGTCTGGCGAGTCTGCCCGCTTCCACGGCGGTCATGACCAGAGACATCTGCCTCTCCAGTACGCCGTTGACGAGATCATCACGAGCCACCGGGTAGTCGTCGAGGTGCACGCTTCCCTTGGGCCCGTCGAGGTTCCTGTAGAGCCAATCTGAGAAGAAGGGCGCGATCGGGGCCATGAGCCTCGACAGCTCCAGAAGGCACTCCTGCAGCGTGCAATGGGCGGAGAACCTGTCCTGGGGATCGCTCTCCTCCCAGAACCTGCGCCTCGACCTTCGCACATACCAGCCGCTCAGGTCCGAGACGCACCGCTCGATCGCCCGGACCGCTGCGTGGACTTGGAGCGAGTCGAAGCCTTCCCTGGCCTCGCGGATGGTCGTGTGCAGCCTCGAGACTATCCACCTGTCCAGGTCGTGGGTGCGGGTGTACTCGTGCCTCCCGCTGAACCCGTATGCGCTCGCGTTGGAGGCGAAGAACGCGTAGACGTTCAGGAGCGTGTTGAGCGTCCTCACCACAGGCTCCCGAGCGGCCTCTGTGGAGAACGCCACAGGCTCCCAGACGGGGTTCTGCATCAGGAACATCCGGAACCCGTCCGCCCCTATGTTCGAGAACACATCGTCGGGATGAACGATGTTCCCGGACTCCCTCGAGATCTTCCTGCCCTTGTCGTCGAGGACGTGCCCGAGCACCAGCACGGACATGAAGGCCGGCCTGTCGAACAGTATCGTCCCGAGGGACAGCTGCGTGTAGAACCAGCCCCTGGTCTGGTCCACACCTTCCGCGATGAAGTCGACCGACCTGTGTGTCTCGAACTCCTCGATGTTCTCGAACGGGTAGTGATACTGAGCGAATGGCGCGCATCCTGAGTCGTACCAGCAGTCCAGAACCGCCTCGTCCCTGCGCATGTCCTGTCCGCATTCGGGGCACTTCAGACGGACTTCGTCTATGAACGGCCTGTGGGGGTCGAACTCCCGGGGGAGCTCTCCGGAGGCTAGGCTCCTGAGTTCCTCGAAGCTGCCCACGCACGCCTGATGCCCGGCCGGACACTCCCATATGGGCAGAGGGGTGCCCCAGTACCTGCTCCTGCTCACGGCCCAGTCCTTCGCGTCAGCCAGGAAGCTGCCGAACCGGTCGTGCTTGAAGGCCTCGGGAACCCACTTGATCTCCTCGTTGAGCTCGGTCGTCCTCTGCTTGACCTCCGCCGTCTTCACGAACCAGGAGTCGAGGACCTTGTAGACAAGACCGGCATGGCATCTCCAGCAGAACGGATATGAATGCCTGATCACGCCCCACTTGAACAGGAGGCCCTTCTCTTCCAGGAGGCGGATGATGTCGGTGTCCGCCTCTCTGGCCTGCTTTCCCGCGAGAGCAGGGACGTCCAGGGCGAACCTGCCGGTCGAATCGAGCGGGTCGAGTATAGGGACATTCTCAGCAAGCCCTATGTCGAGATCCACTGAGCCGTGCGGAGGCGATACACCCATTACCCCCGTGCCCTCATCGCGCGTGACCTCGGCCGAATGGACTATGCGATATCCGCTGCCACCGAGATCTTGGCGGTGCAGGGGGGGCTCGTACTCCTTGCCGATCAGGGCCGAGCCCTTGACCGTCTCAAGGATCCTGTCCTCAGGTCTGATGAAGGTCTCCTTGCCCTTCGCGACCACAAGCCTCTCCCCGCCGTGCTCGAAGACGATGTAATCCATGTCCCTGTCGACCGCCAGAAGAGCGTTGCCCACGAGCGTCCAGGGGGTCGCGGTCCATGCGAGGAGGGAGAGATCCTCGCCTTTGACCCTGAACTTCACGACGACGAACCTGTCTTCTGTCTCGCGGAAGCCGAGGGCGACCTCATGTGTGCTCAGAGTCGTTCCGCAGCGGGG
>CAZHTV010000141.1:0-3153 GCA_964535775.1 uncultured Thermoplasmata archaeon
CTGACAGGCCTCCAACCTTGTTCGCCAGGACCGGCATCCTGGCCTGAGGCAGGATACGCATGCCCTTGAGGGTGTTGATGGCAACGATAGCATCAGCACCTCCCCTCTGCGCTGCTACGGCGAGGTCCGCAATCGACGGGGTGTTCGGCGTCAACTTCGCGAACACCGGTATGCGAAGCCTCTTCTTGGCCTTCCTGCATATCGCCTGGACCATGTCGGGGTCGGACCCGATCTCTGCCCCATATCCCTCGGCATGGGGGCAGCTGAGGTTCAGCTCGACCGCATTCGCCCCGTACCGGGCCATGAGCCTGCACAGCTCCTCGAACTCCTCCTCCGTGCTCCCGAAAACGCTGGCGATCACCGGGGCCCCGCCCTCTTTCGCCTCCGGGATTTCTCGGCCGAACGCTTCCACGCCAGGGTTGGGGAGCCCCATCGCGTTCAGTAGTCCCCCGGGCAGTTCGACGACGCATGGGTTCGGATGTCCCGGTCGGGGTGTCTTCCCGATCGACTTGGTGACAATGGCCCCCGCGCCCGCCCTTGCGACTGCGGCCATGCTCTTGCCTGTCTCGTCCAGAACACCCGCGGCGAGCATGGTCGGGTTTCGCAGCTTGAGCCCACACAGGTCGACCGAAAGGTCAATCATCTGCTCGGTCTGGAATAGCCTGGTGGCCTACAATATCTTTTCCCGGCGCATCATCCGCCCTTGGCCGACTTCTTCGCCTCATAGTCCTTTATGGCCTCTCTGAGGGCGTCGGCCGCCAGGTTGGAGCAGTGCATCTTCTGAGGGGGGAGCCCTTCGAGCGCGTTCGCAACATCTCCCCTGGATATTATCTTGGCTTCCTCGACGGTCTTCCCCTTGGCCAACTCGGTGATCATCGAGCTGGTCGCTATCGCAGCGCCACACCCGAAGGTCTTGAACTTGATGTCGGTTATGATGTTGTCCTTCACCTTGATGTAGAGCCACATGACATCTCCGCACTGCGGGTTCCCGACCTTCCCTATGCCGTCTGCGTCAGGTATCTCACCGACGTTCCTCGGGTTCGTGAAATGGTCCATGACCTTGTCGCTATACACAACTGCCACCTTCTCCTTGCGTAGTCGGCCTCGATTCGTTGAACGGCGATATCTCCCTGAGCCTCGATACCACTCCCGGGAGCACTTCCACCAAATAATCTACCTCCTCTTCAGTATTGTCCCGTCCCAGTGTGAGCCTGAGGCTCCCGTGGGCCTGCTCGTGCGAAATCCCCATGGCCAGAAGGACATGCGAGGGGTCAGGGGAGCCAGTGGAGCAGGCGGAGCCCGTGGACGCCGCCACCCCCTTGAGGTCCAGCTGGAGTATAAGCCCCTCACCCTCAATGAAATCGAACCTGAAGTGCGCGTTGTTGACGAGCCTCCTGGTCGGGTGGCCGTTGAGGTAGGCCCTGGGCACCAGCTGAGGTATCTCCCTGATCAGCCTGTCCCTGAGCCCCTTCATCTTCTTGCATGTGCTCTCGAGGTCCCTCCTGGCTACCTCAGCGGCAGCTCCAAGGCCCACTATGCCCGGGACGTTCTCGGTCGAGGACCTGAGCCCTCGCTCCTGGCCGCCCCCTCTGATCATAGGCTCTATCTCCGTCCCCTTTCTCACATACAGGGCGCCCACGCCCTTCGGCCCGTGGAACTTGTGTCCGGAGAGTGACAGCAGGTCGACTCGATCCGCCTTCACATCGATCGGCAGCTTGCCGATGGCCTGCACCGCGTCAGTGTGGAACGGCACGCCGTGAGAGGCGGCTATGTTGCCTATCTCCCTGTAAGGCTGGATAGTGCCGATCTCGTTGTTCGCCATCATCACTGATATCAGTACCGTGTCGTCTCTGACGGCCCTCTCGACATCCCCTGCGTCCACTATGCCCTCCCTGGATACCGGAACCAGCGTCAGGTCGAACCCGAGCTTCTTGAGGTGCTCACAGGGTTCCAGGACCGCATGGTGCTCGATGGATGTCGTTATGATGTGCCCTTTGGACCTGCCCTTGTAAGTGGCCACGCCGTTGATCGCGAGGTTGTCCGCCTCGGTCCCGCCCGATGTGAAGACCACCTCCGAAGGGTCGCAGTTGAGCATGGAGGCGACGCTGGCTCTTGCTTTCTCGATGGCGGATCTGGCCTCTCTCCCAAAAGAGTGTAGGCTGGATGCATTGCCGTACTTCTCAGCGAAGTATGGCCTCATCGCGTCAGCGACCTCTGGCAGCATCGAAGTCGTGGCGCTGTGGTCGAAGTAGATGCGCCTCCTCTCGCCGGCCGTCATCTGAACCGCAGGTGATTACTTGAAGCTGTTTAATAAGTTTACCAGACAAACGCTAGTTCACTGACGGCATGATGGCATTCCGCTGGCGGTGAGCTGGAAACGAATAATACCATCAACCGCCATCCGAGGCCGAACCGGATGGACGCGAAGAAGCTGAGGAGAGACTTCTCGGTGCTGGCCCGGGACAAGGGGGCCAGCGTGCCGATATACTTCGATAGCGCCTGCCAGACTCTGCGCCCAAGGCAGGTGACCGAAGCTGTGGCCGAGTACTACGAGTCCTTCCCGGCCTGCGGAGGACGGAGCGTGCACAGGTTCGCGACTGAGGTGTCCCTGAGGTGCGATGCCGTCAGGGAGAAGGTGGCGGGCTTCTTCAACGCGGACAGCCCGAACGAGATCGCCTTCATGAAGAACACGACAGAGGGCCTGAACACGGTGATATTCGGCTCTGGCCTGAAGTCCGGTGATGAGGTCGTTACCACGGACTACGAGCACAACTCCATCCATGTGCCGCTGCTTCAGCTCGCAAAGACCAAGGGCGTGAGACGGCGGGTCGTGAAGTCAGCTGATGACGGCACCTTCGACCTCAGCGCTTTCGAGAAGCTCGTCACCAAGAAGACGAAGATGGTCGCGATGTGCCTGACCTCCAATGTCACGGGACACACGCTCCCGGCGAAGGAGGTCGTGGACATCGCCCATGCCAGCGGCGCGAGGGTTCTTCTCGATGCGGCCCAGGCAGCTCCCAGCATCAAGCTGGATGTGAGAGCGCTCAAGGTGGACTACATGGCAGCCTCCGCACACAAGATGTGCGGACCGTCCGGTGTAGGGCTGTTCTACTGCAGGTCTGATCTCTCCGATGGCCTCGGCCCGTTGATCTT
>CAZHTV010000142.1:0-3133 GCA_964535775.1 uncultured Thermoplasmata archaeon
GGCTCGGACGTGGCCCCGGAGGACCTCGAATCGATACGGACCCTCGCTTCTGCGCTGGCGGAGAACATGTCGGCCAGACAGAAGGTGGAGAGATATGTCGAGCTGCGCATGCGCGAAGTGGCCCCGAACATATCGACTCTGGCTGGCCCGGTCATAGGCGCTCGTCTCATCATGCACGCGGGCAGCCTCGGAAGGCTGGCATCCATGCCCTCGGGCACGGTCCAGCTGCTCGGTGCAGAGAAGGCGATGTTCAGGCACCTGAAGGACGGCTCGAAGCCCCCAAAGCACGGCGTGCTCTTCACCCACTCGCTCGTGCACGCCTCGCCTCCGTGGCAGCGCGGTCCCATCGCGCGCGCGTTGGCCGCGAAGATATGTCTTGCGGCGAGGGCGGACGCCTTCAGCCGCAATGACATAAGCGGCTTGCTCGGCGCGCAGCTCGAGAAGAGGGTGGCGGAGATAAGGAAGCAGCATGCCAATCCTCCAAAGAGGTCTCAGAAGAAAGCCTACAAGCGCAGTCGGAGATAGGCGATGGCCAAGAGGCTTACGAACAAGGAGAAGGCTCTCAAGGACCTCGTTCCAGACAAGGAGTTGCCTTTTTCAAAGGCAGAGTATGCATCTCGGTTGAAGAGGATCAGAGCAGAGATGAGGCGGGAGGATATCGATGCTCTGTACCTGTCTTCCCCGGAGAGCATGTACTACGCCTGCGGCTACAGGGCGGAGTGGTACCAGGCCCAGAGCCCGAAGAACTGGCTTCCGATGAGCGGAGTCGCCCTCCATGTGGACCATGACAAGCTGCTGATGCTGGACACCGAGGAGGAGCTTGTTATGATCAAGTACACGACGATGGCAGATGACATCAGGGTATTCTCCGACGACCTCCCGATGAACATGGTCGACTGGGCTGTGTCCGAGCTCTCTGAGGAGGGGTGGCTCCCCGGAACGGTCGGCCTCGAGATGTGGAGCTATCGACCGAACAGGGCGGTGAGCGAGATGTTCCAGCGTGCGCTGGAGAGGCGGGGATGCCGGATCGTCGATGCCTCCGACATCCTGCGTGAGATAAGGAGCGTGAAATCTCCCAGGGAGCTCAGCTGCGTCAGGGCTGCATCGAACGTCGCTGACCTAGGGATGACTGCTGCCATGGACAAGATAAGACCAGGGGCGACGGAACTGCAGGTCTATGGTGAGGTTGTCAAGGCCATGGCGGAGGCGGGAGGCGAGAACCCAGCGATAACGATGCCCATCGCGTCTGGAAAGAAAAGCGCGTGCGCGCACGCGCTCGCGTCTACAAGGAAGGTCAGGAAAGGCGAGATAGTCAACATAGACGTGTGTGGAGTGGTCAACAGGTATCATGCCAACATGGCCAGGACCTTCTCCATTGGAAGACCAGATCCCGAGGTGGCCGAGATTGTCAGGCGGTCAGGGGGTGCGTTCACCATCCTGAGGAAAACACTCAGACCGAACGCATTGGTCTCCGAGGTGATGTCGGCGCTCAAGACCTACTACGAGGAAGTGGGCATTATCGATGATCGCTGGTGGTTCGGGGGGTATGAGTTGGGTGCATCGTTCCCTCCTGACTGGGTTGGTCCGTGGGCATACGATGCCTACACAGACCAGAAAGGGCGGAGGTTCGTCCCAGGAAACGTCGTCAACTACGAGAGCAACTTCTATCTGCCTAAGAGGGCGGGGCTCTCACTGCTGATCAACACTATCCTATTCGACACATCGAAGGCGCACGTCATGGGCAGGCTCCCGAACGAGCTCATAGTTGTGTGAGGTCGTTCTCAGGGCGTTCTGGCGAGGTCCAGAACCGTCGAGCAGTATATCCTCGCGGCCAACCCCAGCTGCCTCGTGCTGATGGCCTCGTCCGGCTGGTGGTACTTGGCGAGTCGTCCCCTCTCGCCGGGGCCGAGGCATATCACAGGCACATTTCCGAGTTCCGCGATCTTGTTATCATCCGCCTCTGAGACGCCACACACGAGTTTCGGGCTAGCTCCGGTGTGCCTTCTGACCCATTTGCTGGTCATCCTGACGAGATCCGAGTCAGGAGATGTGAGATACGGATGGTACAGGTCCCCAGGATCCTCCTTGAGCGAGATGACGGCCGAGCTATCGAGCCGCAGAGCGCGTATCACGGAAGCCAGTTCCTCGCGGGCGTCGGTCTTCCTGTTCGGCAGAGTGAATCGCACAAGGTTCACAGAGCATTTGTCCGGCACGCTGAGGCTGAAGCTGCCTCCTGAGATGTTCAGGACAGTCTGAGTCTCGCGGAGCGGCTTGAGTTCTTCCGAGAGCAGATTCGGAGCAGTCCTCATCTCCATCCTGTCGAGAGCCAACACAACTCTGGCGGCGTCCGCAACAGCGTTGACGCCTAGTTCCGGCGTTGCACCGTGGGCGGATCTCCCAAGGAGCTCGATGTCGTAGTACGATGCGCCTCTTCTTGCGTTTGTGATCACGTTGATCCCGCCGAACCCCTCTCCCACTATTGCTGCCTTGGCCCCTTTCATGAACCCCATGGATATGAGGGTCCTCGTTCCAATGCCGTTGTCCTCCTCTCCAGGGACTGCCTGGAAGGTGATTCCGGACCGCAATGGCAGCCCCGAGTCCGCAATTGCTCTGAGGGCGATCATCAATGCAGCGAGCCCGGACTTCATGTCCAGCGCTCCGAGGCCGTAAAGGAACCCGCCCTGGACCTTGGCTCCGAAGGGGTCGTGTCTCCACCCCTCCTTGACCTCGACGGTGTCCATGTGGCCGTTGAGCACTATGCTGCGCCTTGCGCCCTTCCCGACAGCACAGACCACGCACGGGCCGTAGCCCTTGACGGGCACCAGCTTCGTCCGCAGGCCCCATCTCTCAAGGGTTCCCGCTATGTGCTCGGCCAGCTCCTTCTCCTGCCTGTAGACGCTCGGAATCTTGATGAGCTCCCGTGACAGTCTCAGGACCTCGTCGTCCTTTGTCGACCCCGCGAGAGCAGCTATCTGGTCCTCGTCAATCGCTTCCATCATGTGCTTCCTCGGGGGTACATGGATTGCTGGGTAAAGAAATTGACCGACTTCCAGGGGAAACCGTCCTCCTCCTAGCGATAAGATATTTATGCGTCCAGACTCTACCGATGGACTCGAAGTGATTTGCCATGGTG
>CAZHTV010000143.1:0-3062 GCA_964535775.1 uncultured Thermoplasmata archaeon
CTTCAGTCTCCCCAAGCTGCCCTATGGATACGCTGAGCTGGCACCCTACATCTCCGAGGAGCAGCTGAGGATACACCACGAGAAGCACCACAACGCCTACGTGACCGGAGCGAACAACATCCTGGCCAAGATGGACAAGGCCAGGCAGGAGAACGCGGACTTCGATGTCAAAGCGACCCTGAAGGAGCTCTCATGGAACATCGGCGGGCATGTGCTGCACTCGATCTTCTGGGGCAACCTCGCGCCGAAGGGCAAGGGCGCGGACAAGCCGTCGGGGAAGCTGGCAGATTGGCTGAACAAGGAGTTCGGCTCCTTCGACCGCTTCAAGAAGGAGTTCACCGCGGCCGCGAGTTCGGTCGAAGGCTCTGGTTGGGCAGCGCTGGCCCTAGGAGAGCAGACCAACAGGCCGTACATAATGCAGGTCGAGAAGCACAACGTGAACGTGATGCCGACCTACGCCGTCCTCATGGTCGTGGACGTGTTCGAGCACGCGTACTACATCGACTACAAGAACGACAGGGGCAAGTTCCTCGAGGCCTTCTGGAACATCGTTGACTGGGACGCCGTCGGCAAGAGGCTAGAGACGCACCTGTGAGCTGAAGAGGATCGCAATTCAGTCCAGCAGCCACCTCACAGAAACCCTTTTAGATACCTTCTGCATCCCCCGACTGTCCAGTGGACGTTCGGAGGGTTGAGATGGCCATCGCGCGCTTGAAGTTCTTCGATGACGATGAGATAGAGCTGGTCCACCAGCAGAGCATCGAGTGCCTCGAGAGGATAGGGGTCATGGTGAGGAGCCCGGATGTGCTCAGGTTGCTCGAGGGCAATGGTGCTCGGGTGGACTTCAAGAAGGGCGTCGCCAAGCTCCCCGAATCCATGGTCAAAGAGGCGATCTCGAGGGCTCCGAAGGACTTCGTGCTCGGAGCGAGGGATCCCAGGCACGAGAAGCGAGTGCCGGTCGAGTCGTTCCCCCTCATGTCCACGACGGGCCTTGCAGTATTCACGCACGACCTCGAAACTGGGGAGAAGAGGCAGACGACGAACAGGGACCTCGCGGACTTCTCCAGGATGGCAGATGCGATGAAGGGCGTCGACATCTGCTGGACGACCGTAACAGCCCACGATGTGCCCCAGGGAGCGCTCGCGGTCAACTCGCTCTGGACCGCGTTGCAGAACAACACGAAGCACGTGCAGGTCGTGCCGGCGACCCACGGGGCGGCGGACGCGAAGAAGCAGGTCGAGATCGCCTCCTTGGTCGCGGGAGGCCCTGAAGCGCTCAGGAAGAGGCCCCTGTTCTCAGTCATCAGCTGTTCCATCGCCCCGTTGTGCTTCGAGAAGGCCGAGATAGAGGCCCAGGCCGAGTTCGCCCGTGCTGGTATCCCAGTCGTCTCGATGTCGATGTCCATCTCGGGTCTTTCCTCACCTGTGACCATCGCGGGCACCCTCGAGAACATCAATGCTGAGAACCTTGCGAGCCTCACGATCTCCCAGGCCGCCAACCCGGGCGCCCCGTTCATCTACAGCTCCGAGTCGGCCCCGATGGACATGGTCACTGGCATCATGGACTACAACGCGTATCAGCTGCCGATGATCGCAGCGGGCGCGGCCCAGATGGCCCAGAGATATGGGATACCGTCGCACACTTCCAGCTGGGGCTTCGAGACGGTCGAGCCCGGCATTCAGTCGTCTCTGAGCGAGGCCTTCGGGGTCCTGCTCAACACGATGTCCGGGACGGACTGCATGTCCGGCGCCGGGAGCCTGGACCACGCGAAGGGCGCGAGCCTCGAGCAGATCGTGATAGATTCCCACATCTGGGAGGACATCCGGACCTACATGCACAAGTTCCCCGTGACGAAGGACACGATAGCCCTTGACGTCATAGAGGCTGTCGGCCCCGCGGGCACCTTCCTGAAACATCCGCACACCCTGCGCAGCTTCAAGAGCGAGATGTTCGTCAGAGACAGGACCCAGAGGTCTTGGCAGGCCACTTTGTCGACGAGGATGGCCGCTGAGGCGAGGGACATTGCCCAGAAGGTCCTCAAGGAGCACAGAGTGCCCGCTCCGCCGGCGGATGTGGTCGAGAAGTGCTCAGCGCTGGTCAAGGACTACGAGAAGCATGTGGGCCATTGACATCTGTCCGGCAGAAATACTATAATAGCCTCCTGCCTCATGTCAGTCCGTCAGATATGGGGGTGGAGCACAGAGAGACCGACCTGGCCCGGTACACCCGCAGGATGCACGGGCGACGGGCGCAAGCGCTCCATGGGAAATCTCCGTACCCTCACTGCGACGTCCCGAAGCGGGGATTCTTCACATGGGTAGGATTCCCCTTCGCCTCGGTGTCCGTCCTCGTGATCCTCCTGACGCTCTTCTCGATGTCCATGATCTGGGGAGGTTGGACTTGGTCCAGCTGGACTTACGCTTTCTCGTTCGCCATCCTAGTACCCCTGGTCGCGTTGGAGGTCAAGCGGAAGGCCGTCATCACGGGCGGGGCCCTGCTCATGCTGTTCTTCATGGTCCTGATAGACGCGGGGATGCCGGGCCTGTTCGGCTACAGCCAATCGGACCTCAACTGGTACGACAACCTCGCCCACTTCCTTGGGGCGATGGTCCTGACATTCTTCCTCTGGTCGTTCCTGTGCTGGACGCTGAGCCCGATAGGCCCTCCGAAGACGAACTGCCGCAGAAGGTTCTGGCTGGTCATAGTCACCATGCTCGTCGTGTCGATGTTCTTCGAGTTCACCGAGTTCTTCACGGACATCCTGTTCGGCTGGAGCAACTTCCACCCGGGCGTGGACACCGTAGGCGACCTCATATTCGACTTCGCGGGCATAATCGTGGCCGGCACAGTCGTCGCGAGGCACAGGTTCAGCGCGCTCAGGAAACCCTTCTGGCACCACGATCCAGCGTCCGCCTGAGTGTCCCTAGAAACTCCTCTTCTCGAGCCGTTCGATGGCTCCGAGGACCTCGGACGGTCTCATCTTGTCGGGCATGTTCCTGCTGTTCCAGTCCTTCTCTGCTGCGTGCTCCGCAGCCGCCCTCAGCGCGGCCTTCGTGATATC
>CAZHTV010000144.1:0-3008 GCA_964535775.1 uncultured Thermoplasmata archaeon
TGCGTGGTGAAGCAGTCGGCGGTCGTACCAGCCATGAGGAAGTTCGAGGGCCCGGCGAGGGTCTTTGACACGGAGGAATCGGCGACCACTGCGATGCTCGGAGGCAGGATCAGACCAGGAGACGCCGTGGTCATAAGATACCAGGGGCCGAAAGGCGCACCCGGAATGCCCGAGATGCTCGGACCCACGGCGATAGTCTCGGGCATGGGCCTTGGAGAGTCGGTCGCGCTGATCACAGACGGAAGGTTCTCCGGCGGAACTCGCGGCCTTTCCATAGGCCATGTCTCCCCTGAGGCGTATGTCGGTGGCGCTCTGGCTGCTGTGAGGGAAAAGGACATCATCAGGATCGATCTTGACGGCAGAGATATCGAGGTGCTGCTGTCTCAGAAGGAGATCAAGGCGCGGCTGAAGGAAAGGAAGATGCCGAAGAGCAGGGTGTCAGGATACCTCAGGCGTTACAGAGAGCAGGTCGGTTCCGCGAGTTTCGGCGCGGTCATGGAATCCGAGTAGCGAGTCCTCGACGACTTCTTTGGAGCCGTCCTCGCTGAACTGTGGGGAAGTTCCCGGCAAAGATTATTGACTGCCGAGGTGCTTGACCTCTTGGGAAGGCGGCCCGGGAGGAAATACGGTGGACTGGACGCATTTCGGTGCCGAGATTCTACCTGCCCTGTTGGGGCTCTCCTTAGTGGGATATGTGTCCTGGCACATCCATCGGAGGAGAGAGCAGTTCTTCAAGGTTGCCCGCGGCCCGATATTCCTCCTCAGCATCGGCGCTTTGGTCGCGCTCTGGATCTCTGAATTGGCGGCCAACTCACTCTCAGGTGTTTTCGAGAACGCCAACACCGTCATCGGAGTCGTGTTCGTCGTCTTCACGATCTGGTTGTCGACGATATTGGTGAGCCTTGCCGCCCTGTACCCGAAGCTCAACTCGCTCAGCGACTTCCTGGCCTGGCTCCGCGGCAAACCCTTCAACTTCGTCACGGCATGGGGCGGAGTTGGCCTTGTGATCCTGGTCTCCTGGGCCGCATTGAGCGCATACCAGGGAAGGCGGCTGTCGGAGACCGATTGGATACTTGTCCCCGTCGCGGCATACCTGCTGCTATCGGTCGCGTTTGATCTGGCAATACCGATTTTGGCGACGAGGAGGGGCACGCTCAAGCAACTGACACGAGAGGGCAAGCTCAACATGATGTTGCTGGCCGCTGCCTGGATCGGAATCCCGTCCGTGGAATTCGCGCTCGACATCGTCCCGGAGATGGCCATGGGTTTCGAAGAGCCCAGTCCGTATGGTTGGGTGATGGTGATCCTATTCGCCGTTGTGGCGCGGTCGATCCGCAGCGCAGGGTTCCTCGGCCTGGTTGTGAGCCCCGAGATCGAGACGCTGAGGAGGGATGGATTCAGGCCATTTGACGTCCCCAGAGGCGCGTATGTGATCTACGCCTCCAGGCCCGATTCGGCCTTCTCCCTCTTCTCCGATCTCTGCTCGCTCCCTCTCAGGCCAGACGCCCGGATACCTTCCGATGAGACCTCCGCGAAGGCGACTCTCGAGTTCCTCATCCCCAACGGCCTTGTTGTCACGAGGGAGTTCCCGGACAACGTGAGGCGGACGTACAGTCTGCGAGTCACCCCGATCATATGGCTCACGGAGTCCCCGGGCGAGCGCAGGATAGCGCCCACCAGCCTCACGGTGCTCACAGATACCATCATGAGGTTCATGGAGGCGAACCCCAACAGCATCGTGCTGCTGGAGGGCGTTGAGTACCTCGTCACTCACAACGGATTCAGGAAGGTCCTGAAGCAGCTGGACTCGCTCAACGAGACCACTTGGATCTCCAGAGCGCGACTGCTGGTGGCTGTCGACCCCAAGGCCTTCGACCAGAAGGACCTGGCCCTTCTCGAGAGGGATAGGACGGTCGTCATGGGGGCGGAGGGCATAGAGGAACTGAAGCGAGAGTCGATGGTCTCCGCAGCATTCGAATAGCCGTTCCTAGGCCGGAGACAATTGTAACAAAAAAACTACTTCAGAGGAAAAGGAAACCTGCCTTTGAACGACATAACGCATGGCGTTCAGGGCGCGGCCTTCCTGTACGAACCGAGTATCTTCACGAAGGCGGCGGTCTTGATCAGCCCGCCGATCGCGGCATGGCAGTTCGGCTCATCTATGCTGCCCTCGAAGTCGGCGTAGAACACGTACACCCAGGGCTTGCTCCTCCTCGGCCTCGACTCGAGCTTGGTCAGGTTGACGTTCCTCGACGCGAACTCGCCCAGGCATCTGTGCAGAGCCCCTGGCACGTTCTTCGCAGCGAAGACCATCGAGGTCTTGTCAGCTCCCTGAACTGGGCTCGGGTTCTTCTCGAGCACGAAGAAGCGCGTGTAGTTCTCCACCTCGCTCTGGATGTCCTCCTTGAGCACCTTCAGGCCGTACACACTGGCTGCCCTCACGCTGGCTATGGCTGCGAGGTCGACTCTCCTTGCCTCCGAGACGATCCCAGCGCTCCCTGCAGTGTCGTAGGCCGGGGTGAGGCGCCAGTCCGGGTGGTTTGAAAGGAACTTCCTGCACTGGCCGAGAGCCTGAGGGTGACTGAGCACCTCGCGGATCGAGTCAATGGTCGCGTCGTCGTAAGCCAGGAGTGCGTGCTTGACGGGGACTATGACCTCCCCCGAGATCGAGAGATCGTGGTCCAGCAGAAGGTCGTTCACCTGCGCTACGCTCCCTTCGGTCGAGTTCTCAATCGGGACGACTGCGTGCGTCACCTTGTCCCTCTCGACTGCCTCGAACACTGAGCTGAAGTCTGGGAACGGGAGCGTCTTGATGTCCTTCCCGAAGTACTTGAAGCACGCGTCCTCAGAGTAGGCGCCTCGAACGCCCTGGAATCCGACGAGCATATCCCTGCCCAAGCGTATCACGCGCTGTACCCGAAACAAGGTATTTCTAACCTTCTCACTGAGGGCCGATACTGCCGGTGTACACATCTGTCCACCACCTGGCTCGACCGGCCAGCTGGCCC
>CAZHTV010000145.1:0-3007 GCA_964535775.1 uncultured Thermoplasmata archaeon
CCAGACATTCGAGCTCGACGATTCGGTGAACGTTTTCGCCTCGGGACCCCCCTTCAAGATAGGACGGTCAGCCGACACGACCAGATGCATATCGTGCCAGGGCAGGATCAAGCCCGGCTTCGACATCGTCACCTGCAGGTGCGGCGGGCAGCTGCATCTCTCATGCGCCAAGAGGACACAACTCTGCCCGATCTGCGGCCAGAAATATCAGTTCTAGCGCGACCCGCCGATCCTGGCGCTCGATATCCTAATGGCAGGGGCCCTGACCCCGAAGGCGTCTCTAGAGTCCTTGCCCACAATGTCTATCCTCGAGTAGAGGTCGAGCAGGCTGATGCCTATGGTCGACTGGCGGATCGAAGGCCCAAGCTCGCCCTTCTCTATCTTGAAGCTCTCCATCATCAGGCCCGAGAGCTCCCCGGTGGCCAGGTTCGGATAGTCGAAGGTGAGCCTCAGGTATATGCCGTTCCTCGACTCCCGGCACATCTCCTCGACGCTCGCGTCGCCCCGCTTGATCACCAGGTTCGAGCTCGAGATGGCAGGAGGCCGTCTGAATGTCCAGAGGGACTTCCCACGTGACGAGTTGCCAGTGCTCTTGACAGAATCCTTCCCTGCCGTGTACGAGTCGTGCAAGTATGACTTCAGCGTCCCTCGATCGACCAAGGTCCTCTTCTTGGCCGGGACCCCCTCGCCGTCGAAAGAGTAGCTGCCGTTCGCCCATCTGAGCGTCGGATCGTCCACCACGGTCAGATCCTCCGAACCCACCTTCTGGCCGAGCTTGCCCGCCATGTAGCTCCTCTTCCTCTGCACGCTCTCCGCGTTGAGGCCACCACCTATTGCACCCTCGAACAGGTACCCCACTGCCAGCGGGTCGAGCACTACTGGGTAGTCGCCCGTGGCAACCTTGCATTGGTTCAGGCCCATGAGCGCATGCTCCTTCGCCTCCGAACCAGCCGAAGAGAGCAGCTTCCGGTCGAACCTTCTGCTCCATCCCAGGTCAACACCCGAGAACATCTTCTGGCCGGACTTGGCGACGGCCTCGGCGACGACCTCGAACGCCGTCATCTTCTGGCAGGCGGTGAAGCCGTTGCTGTTCGCCAGAGCGATCTGGCCGACGCCGATGGAGACTCCCGCATTCACCGAGTGGATTCTCCTGTCGCCGGCCGCGCCGTCCGCCAGCTCTATGGCCATCACGACCGCGTCCTCGGGCCTGACATCTTGGAGCCGCTTCTCGAAAAGCCCCTCTGGCCTCGGCGGCCTTTCCTTCGCCGGAAGCCCCCTGAAGTCCGGGTCCGGTGTCCCCGACCTTGCCAGGGCCACAGCCATCTCGGCAGCGGACCTGACCTTGGCCCGATCGAAGCCAGCGCAAGAGGCGAAGCCGGAACAGCCCCTCACGAACGCGCGCACGCCCACGCCCGGATCGCTCACATGGCTCGCCTGCTTCATAGAACCCTTCTCTATCTCCGCGCTTATTGACCGCGAGTCGGTTGCGACGACATCGCAGTCGGACGCGCCCTGCTTGGTAGTGTACCTGACCGTCTTCTCTGCGATATCACTCAAGTCGACCATTCGAGCACCTCCTAAGCAAGACCTCCGACGACGACGTTCTTCACCCTCAGGTGCGGACCTCCGTCAGTCGTTCTGGCATCCTGACCACCCTTGCCGCAGTAGCCGGGGTCCCCCAGGACGAGATCGTCGCCAAGGGCGTCCACGTTGTTGAGCACATCCAGGATGACGCCGGAAAGCGATGCGTCCCTGAACCTCTGCCCTATCTCGCCGTTCCTTATCTCGTAGGCCTCGTCGCATTTGAACATGAACTGTCCCTTCGCGGGCTCGACGTAGCCATACTGACCGCCCTTGATAAGGAGGCCATGCTTGAGTCCCTCGAAGAGCTCCTCCTTCTTCCAGTCCCCAGGGCCGATGTATGTGTTGCTCATCCTGATTATCGGAGGACTGTTGTACGCCTGCGCTCTCGCGGACCCGTTGGGCGGGAGCCCCATCCGGCTGCTCGTCTCGAGGTTGTGCAAGAAGCCCTTGAGCATACCTTTCTCGATCAGCGTATGCTTCTTCGACTTCACACCCTCCCAGTCGATGGAAAAATAGCCGAACGTGTTCCTGATAGTCGGGTCATCTATCAAGCTGACTTCCCTCTGAGCCACCTTCTTCCCGACCTTCCCTTCGAGCACGGACGCCCCCGCGAGGACCGCATCAGCCTCGCATGCGTGTCCGAAGGCCTCGTGGGCCAGCAGACCGGTCATCTTGTTATCCAGGATGCACGTGAACTTGCCCGCAGGCGGGGGTTTGGAGTCGAGCAGCCTGAGGGCCATCCGCACCGCCTCCCGGCCGATGTTCTGGGCTTCGTCGCCCCTCATGAGCTCATACCCGCCGACGCTCCCGCAGGATGCATGCCCCCTCTGGACGATGCCCTCGGAGCTGGACCAAGCCGAGCAGGCGGATATCAGCCATCGCTCCGTTGTCCTTGACATGGTCCCGAAGGAGTTCGCGACCACCCTGTTGGCCTCGATGTCGCCGTACCTGGCGTTCGTGCTCGATATCCTCGGGTCGTAGTCCCGCATCGCCTTGTCCTGTCCGAGGATATACGTCAGTTTCTCCTCGGTCGGCACGTCTGAAGGCCTCTCCCTGCATGCGTATTCCTCTCGGACCTTGACCGCCGGAGCGGGCTTGATCGCGAACCTGACCTTCGCCTTCGCCTGGGCCGCCTTGGCCATCTTGGTGGCCGAGGCTGCGGCTGTCCTCACGGAGGCCCCGCTCAGCGTGTTGGTCGTCGCAAAGCCCCAGGCTCCTCCGACGAACGCCCTGAGGCCGCATCCGGCCTCAGTCAGAGCGTTCAGGGTCTTCGTCCTGCCGTCCATGACCACGATGCTGGTTCCCGTAGCGGACTCCATTCTCAGGTCTGCGAACTCAGCACCGAGCTTCAAGGCGTGATCGATGGCTGCTTGAGCGATGTCCTCCATTTCATCACCTCAGAGTGCTCGAGAGAATACTACGG
>CAZHTV010000146.1:0-2993 GCA_964535775.1 uncultured Thermoplasmata archaeon
AAGGTTTGTTACGGCGAACCGCAAGGATGTAGAGTTTGTTTTGATAAAGCAATGGGCTGGAGCTATATCCGAACTGCAGGGCCAGATTGCCGTATTCCTTTTCAATATTGCGTGCCCAGAGTTTGTTGCCTTCGTAGTCGAAGCCGACAAGGTCGCCGTTGCCGTAAAGGAAAAAGACGTGTTTGCCGTCGGTGACAGGGGAAGGTGAGGTCATATTATTGCGGCGAAAATTGCGGGTATCCGAGCCGATATGTTTTTCCCACAACCGTCTGCCGTTCTGGGCGTCGAAGCACAGGGCGACAAAATCGGGGCCTCTTTCGACCATGGAGCTGACGAACACCCGGCCGTTACAGATAATAGCAGTGGCGCCGCTGGAACCGGGAAGCGGACTGACCCAGGCAATGCCTTCGGTTTGGCTCCAGGAACGGGGGATGTTTTTTTCGTCGGTTGAGCCATTAAAAAACGGTCCGCGCCATTGAGGCCAATCGGAAGCTGATACCGGCGCGGACATTATAAGTATTATAAAAATTGTACAAAATAAAAATCTCTTTTTCGTCATCCGTTACTTCCCTATTGATTGTCTCCAATCTTTTTAGTTGAGCCTGGGACGAGGAAATAATGAGCGAGTTTTATGCTACGGGGCCGTACCGTGGTCCAAGACTCGGCGCCAGTTTCTTACCGTATTCTAACAATGTGGCGCGTTGCTCTTCAGAGAGCGGCTTGTATTTCTTGGCAAATTCAACGTTCTGTATAGCTTGCTCGACGGTGTAAGGGCCAACCACGGCTACACTAACGCCTTCGAGGTCGAGCGCATAAGCCATAGCCTGCGGCAGATAAGCGGGCTCCGTAACACAACCGATATGGCCGCTTCCATGATTGGGGAAGCCGCCTTTGATGCCGGCATAGACCTTCATAGCCACGCAGCCGACGTTTCGTTTTCTTGCCTCGGGCAAAACCTCGCTTTCAAAATCATAAATGTTCCTGTCGGCGTAATTCATCACGCACATAATTACATCAATCTGGCCGGTCTGGAGCATACGGACGAAATTGGGCGGCCTGTTGTGCCCTGATATTCCAATGAAACGTATCTTGCCGGCTTCCTTCTGCTTCAAAAGGTATTCGAGGACGCCGTCCTTAGCCAGGACACGCTCAATGTTTTTGCTGCCGATGCTGTGGATATGCACGAGGTCGAGGTGGTCGATTTTGAGCCGGCGCAGCGATTCGCTCAGCGAACGCTCTGCTCTATCAGCAGTATCTGTCGAGACTTTTGTTACGATAAACAGCTTATCCCGCCGCTTCGGGACCAGGTGCCCAAGTATCTCTTCGGCGTTGCCGTATATCCCGGCGGTATCGATATAGGTAATCCCGCGGTCGATGGCTTCACCGAAGATTTTAATGCCCTCCTGAACTCCAACAGGACCTTCGCCCACCGGTGCTGTGCCGAGCCCGAGGATGGAGACCTTCTGGTTTGTTCGCCCAAGAACTCGTTTCTGTAATTCGCTGACCGGCTGAGCCGATGCATGCTGGTAAATAGCGGCAAGAGCAAGTCCGGCACCTGCGCAGCCAGCCCTTTTCAGAAATTGGCGACGGTTTATTTCTTTGCTCTGTTGTGATAGCTCACTGCCGGTCAAAGCAACGTGTGGTTTGTGAATAACATCGTTTTTCATAATGTTCCCCCTTCTCGACATATGTTCTTTCGCAATAAAATGCGTTTTTTATTTCTCCACAACAGCTTCTTTCTGAGCGCCATTTTTCAAGACAAAGGAATTGTTTGCAGCGGAAAGCTGGTTTCCAGCTAAGAAAATGTCTTTTGTGGTTTTCCCTCTGAGTTCAAGAAAGCTCCCTGTTCCAGAAAATGCTTTGCATCCGTGGATAAAGGCATCTTGTACGTTTTCCATACGGAGCACGGGGTCATCCGCTCGCGGATTTGTTGTTTTGATTCCATCCAGCTCAAGATTTTTGCAGTTTCTGATGTCGAAAGCAGGACCTTTGTTCGTGTTGACCTGCACGTTTTGCAGCTCAAGACCTACGGTGCTGTCACACAACAATCCTACCTCCGTTGAGGCCACTACGTCAGTGATGCGCAGTCCCTGTATGGGCATTTCGGGCAGGCCAAGGATTATGGCCATACACGGGGACTTCTTGATAGTAAAGTGGCTTATGGCGATGTCACGAAAAATTGGTGTCCGCTGTGAAACAGGCTCCGGGTCGGTCTTTGTATAAAAAGTCGTGATGTAGATTGGCTCTCTGACGTTTTCGACTACAAAGTTGGAGAAGCGAATGTTTTCCACGACGCCGCCGCGGCCCCGTGTGCTCTTGATACGGACAGCACGGTCGGTTCCCACACAGACGATGTTGCTGGCGGTAACGTTGCGGACACCTCCTGACATTTCGCTGCCGATGACTACGGCGCCGTGGCCTTTGTACATTACACAATTGGTAATGGTAACATTCTCCGTAGGCTTGCCCTTCAATCTGCCTTCTTCATCGCTTCCGGATTTCAACGTGATGCAGTCGTCGCCCGTATCGATAAAGCAGTTCGAGATGCGCACATTCCGGCAGGATTCGGGATTCACGCCATCGGTGTTTGGACCGGATTCGGGATTGATAATCGAAATACCTTCTACCACCAGATTGTCACAACCGACCGGATGGACCGTCCAGGAGGGAGATTCAATAATAGTAACTCCCTGGAGCAGTACATTGCGGCAGCGGTAGAGGTTAATCACCCGTGGACGACCATAGGTAAGAATCTTCTCCTGGCCTTTTTTCCTGTTTTTATCTTTCTGCAACGCCTCCCACCACGGCTTGCCCTGACCATTTAGAGTGCCCCTGCCGGTAACGGCGATGTTTTCAAGGTCGATACCGGTAATCAGGCTCGAACGTTTAGTATCGTCTGACGACATCCGCCAGAGAGGTGTAAACGGCGGAAAATCCACAAAGTTCGTGCTCGCCAAGAGTGTTGCGCCCTCACCGATGTGCAATGTTACGTT
>CAZHTV010000147.1:0-2968 GCA_964535775.1 uncultured Thermoplasmata archaeon
GCGCGTGGTGATGGGGGAGGATGAGGGGCTGGCTCCTGGACATATACCCGGACCACGGGACTAACTCGATGGTCTACTGGGTGCGCACGAGGAGAGGCGCTGAGAAGATAGTGGACAGGTCGTTCCTGCCGAAGATATACGTCCACTCATCCCCTCAGAGGCTCGACGAGCTCGAGAAGGTCCTGCCGATCCTGGACGCCGTCGAGTCCATCGGGCGCGAGATGAAGCGCACTTGGCTCGGCGAGCGCGAGCGTGAGGTCCTAGCGGTTACCATAAGGGACTACGACAAGGTCGAGGACGTCGCGCACACGATCGACAACCGCGGGAGGTACAGGGACTACGCGCTGTTCAACGTCGACCTCAGGTTCAGCCAGAGATATCTCATGGAGAAGGGGCTGTTCCCCATGGGCCTCCTGGAGTTCCGGCCCCGGCCGAGGATGCTCGAGGATCCGTACGCGATAGACTACGAGCAGCCGCCCCTCACATCCGCGGTGCTGAGCATTAGCACCTACGCGAGGAAGGGCATCCCGACCCTCGACGACAAGCTGCTGTCCGCGAAGATCGACGCAGACACTTTCGATGGGGCCGAGGAGGAGATCGTCCGCGACATCCAGGCATACCTGAGGGCCGAGGACCCGGATGTGCTGTACACGGACGACGGGGACTCCTTCGCGATCCCCTATCTGTTCAAGCTGGCGAAGCGCCTCGGGCTCCCGCCGCTCAGCCTCGGAAGGGACCAGGACGACCAGAGGACGGACAGGAGGGGCAAGTCCTACTTCACATACGGGCAGATCAAGTACAAGCCACCGGCGTACAAGCTCAGGGGAAGGGTGCACATCGACAGGTCGAGCTCCTTCATGTTCATGGAGAGCGGGCTGAACGGCCTCACGGACCTCTCGCGCATATCCGGCGTGCCCGTCCAGGAGCTCTCGAGGCTCTCCCCGGGGAGCGCCATCAGCGCCATGGAGGCCGACCAGGCGCTCAGGGACGGCTGCGTGATCATGTGGAAGAAGAACCTCCCCGAGGAGTTCAAGACCGCCGAGGAGCTCGTCGTGGCTGACCGGGGAGGGTTCATCTACGAGCCCGTGGTCGGGATACACGACCGCGTCCTCGAGGTCGACTTCACTTCCCTCTACCCCAACATCATGGTCAGGTTCAACATCTCACCGGAGACGGTCATGTGCTCCTGCTGTCCCGAGCCCTCGAGACGCGTCCCAGTCATAGGCTATGGCATATGCGACAGGCAGGTCGGGCTCATACCGCGCGTGCTCAAGCCGGTGGTCGAACGGAGGACGAGGCTGAAGAGGCTCGCGAAGGCAGGCACGGCCGAGTCAGCGGCCTACAAGGAGAGGGTGGACATACTGAAATGGCTCCTGGTGACATGCATGGACGCGGGCACGGAGCTGCCCTTCCGGATGGACGGCAGGTTCGATATCCTCCCTGTGGAGGACCTGGTCGACAGGTATGCCCACGGAGCGTACGGTGAGTTCGGGGTCCCCGACAGGCTGGAGCTGTTCGGAGTGGACGGGGCCCTCGAGCCGGCCCTCAAACGCGTGTCTAAGGCCTTCAGGTTCCCCGCGCCCGAGAGGATGGTCGAGATAGGCCTATGCGACGGCAAGCTCAGGCTCACCCCGGACCACCCGTGCTACGTGCTCAGAGGCGATGCGCTCGCGGTCGAACCTGCCGGGATGCTGCGGAAGGGGGACCTGCTCCCGACGCTCCTGCCATTGTACAGCAGGGAAACCGTGGCCGGCAGGTGCCTCTCGGCTGTGGCCGTCGACTCCGTCGGCCATGCGAGGCCCTCGGGCGATTCCGTGTACTGCCTTGGCGTGAGCGAGCCGCTCCACGGGTTCGCGCTGGCCAGCGGGGTTCTCACGCACAACTGCTTCGGGTACACGGGCTACAGGAACGCGAGGTTCGGCAGGATCGAATGCCACGAGGCGATAAACGCCTACGGGAGGGAGATCATGCTCCAGGCATCGGAGATCGCCGAGGCCCACGGGTTCGAGATACTCCACGGGATAGTGGATTCGCTTTGGCTAAGGGGGGACGGAGACCCCGAGAGGCTCTGCGAGCACGTCTCCGGACACATAGGCATACCTCTCGAGCCCGAGGGCGTCTACAAGTGGATCGTGTTCCTCCCAGGCAGGATGCACGGCGTGGGCGTGCTCAACAGATACTACGGCTTGTTCGAGGACGGGAGGCTGAAGCTGAGAGGGGTCGAGCTGAGGCGGAAGGACACGACAGGCCTGGTCAAGGACCTGCAGAACGACCTCCTCGCGCACTTCTCGAAGGCCTCGGACTCGCAGCAGTTCATCGAGCTGATCCCGTCCTCCCTGGGCATAGTGGATCGATATGTGGAGGCGGTCAGGTCCGGGACGGTGCCCCTGAGCAAGCTCATGATGACCAGGAGGGTGTCCCAGGCCCTCGGGGACTATGGACAGCTGAACGACAGCGTGGCCGCGCTGATGCAGCTGGAGGGAGAGGGTTTCGAGGTGAACCCCGGGGAGGGCGTGAGGTTCATGATCTGCGACCGCGGCAGCAAGGACCACGGGAGACGCGTGAAGGTCGAGCCGTTCATGACGGGGGACGAGGAGTACGATGCCGAGGCCTATGTGGACCTCGTCCTCAGAGGGGCCGAGGGGCTCCTCTTACCCTTCGGGTACGACCGGGAAAAGCTCTCCGACCTCCTCGGGCGGAAACGGCGACGTTAATAATGATAACGGTGATTGTGCCATTAAATAGTCAGTAGGCCGACAAACCTATATACGATGTCGACCAAACGGGTCATGGCGCAGAGGGGGGATACTGACTTGATAGGCATCAAGATGCTGGCGCTGCCTCTAGTCGTTTTGACAGCCCTTGCGATAGCAGCATCTCCTGTTCCGATTGCCTTGGACGATGCGCCCGAAACGCCCGAAGATGACAACCCCTGCGACAGACTCGTCACCATCAGAGGAGATGTGAC
>CAZHTV010000148.1:0-2963 GCA_964535775.1 uncultured Thermoplasmata archaeon
CAGATCTCGGGAATGCACGCCACCGCCTTCCAGACCGCGATGCCCATGGCCGTGGCCATCGAGATGTATGCTCGTGAAGAGGTGAACATATCAGGAGTGAAGTCCCCAGAGGCCATCGACCCAGTGAAGTTCTGCTCGTATCTCCCGGAGAAGCACATACCTGTGTATGAGGAGATAATAAAGCGAGTAGAGGGATAGTCTCAGACCCGTAGAACTGAGATTGCCAGGTCGAATAGACCTCTGGGTGCATTCATCTGGTGGCACTTTCGGACTTGCTGCGCAGAGTCCCTCTTTTCCTCCGGAGTTCCTTCGCACACTCGTTTGCGTACCTGCACCAGTCGAAGCAGCTCGGCCTCTTCTCCCTCGTGACAAGCCCGCCGCAGAAGTAGCATGTCATGGACTGCTCCGTCGTGAAGATCTCGACCTCGCGCCCGCAGTGCGGACACAGAATCGGTTCAGGTATGGGCTCTGCGAACAGCCTTGAGCCCGGACAATGCGTGAACATGCGGCCGCCTCCGTTGCCTCCGCATGTCCTCTAGCGCCCCCGAGGATATATGGGATTTCCCGAAAATCGGCCATCTCCAGGCCATCAGGCTGTCACAGATCGAGGACTTCCTCCTTGATCTCGACGCCCTTCTCTCTCAGGCGCCGCAAAAAGCTCTCTGCCGACAGCTGCTCCGGGATAACGATGCCCTTTTCCTTGACCTCTCCATCGATGAGCATCTCAGTCGCGACAGCTCCTCCCGTGCCCACATAGAACGCTCCAGCGTTCGTCCTGAAGAGATCGTAGGCTTTGGCATGGGACATCATCGTCCACATCTTCACCTTCCTCATCCGGCCGCCTTTCTCGCCTATGACCTCCACGACGAAGCAGGAGTCCCCTTTGACCTTATCCGCGAAGCTCACGGGTCTGGGCAACATCGCCGCCACCACGTCCAGCGGCTTCACTCTCACCCCTTTCACATCGATAGGCTCCTTGCTGAGCAGGCCCCATCGCCTGAAGATCTCGGCCGCTCGTGCGAAGCTGTCGTCGATGCCAATGTTGAACGATGCCTGTCTGAGAGTCTTGATGCCCAAGGGCATGAAGTAGGTCTCGTCATGGTTCGTCTTGTACACGGGGAGCGGGCCCACCGGGGGCGGGAAATCGTAGACCTGTCTCGCGCTCAGCGGCGGTATGAAGTCGATTCTGCCTTCCCTGAACACAGCGGCGGGGACGCTGGTCTCGTCGAGAAGGTCAACAGGGGACCATGTCGAGAAGAAGTCAAGCCCCTCAACGCTAGCAGTATCTCCGTCGTATATGTGGGCCTCGTCCGCTCTGTCGAGCTTCCCAGCTGCGTGCATCGCGAATACATCGGACATTCCCGGCTCCTCGCCCATGCCGACCAGGGCGGCGATGCCTCCTTCCTTGCACAGCTCGGAATGCTCATCGAACTCAGGGCCTGTGCTGTCGAAAGGCATCCCGAAGTCCACATAGTCCGTGCCGACCTTGGCAGCGGTCTGCATCACGAGTCGGTTCAGCCGCCAGGGCATCGTGGCGACGACGATATCGCATTCCTTCAGGAGCGACTGGACGAGAACGGGGTCTGTTCCGTCCACCTTCATCACAGAGACCTTGTCGTTTGCCAATCTGCCAGCTAGACTCCGAGCTCCCTCGGTTCGTGCGTCAGCTAGCGTCAGTCTTTCGACCTTCGAGTTACTCGATAGGTGCTCCGCGCAGACAAGCCCACATATCCCGCATCCGAGTTGTACAACCTTCATCGTCTCACCGCGATGTCCAGTGGCCAGCTTCTCTCGGAGACACTGAGTCTACTCCCTCCTCGATCTTCCGCAACCACGCGAGAAGACGCCAATGGTCATAAAGCTGTCCCATCACAGGGCATGAGATGGCCAACGATACGATTGCCGATGATGCGGTCGCGAAGAGGATATCAGTCGCCAGGCCGTGCACCGTATGCGATCCAGACAGATCTCTTCCCATTTCGACGAACGCACGAAACGTCGACCGAAGGGGATTCGAACCCCTGATCTCCTGGATGCGAAGAATGCAATCCTCTGCCGATCCCTCAGCTCGCAAGTGCACTCGGTCCTGCCCAATGGAGTGACCGGTTGAAGGGCTTCCACTACGCTCCCAGTCCAGCAAAGGTTCTCTACCCGTGCGCCCATTCACCCAGACATATGGTCGAGAGAAGCTACGCTAAACAGGACTGGACCAAGGCTGAGATAGACGAGGTGCTCGCGGAGTACCGTCCCGTGACAGTGCCCGTGTCCATCTCCATCGAGGGCAGGCAGAGGATACTCAGCTTCGACGAGGTGGAGAAGATACTGAAAGCGGCAAGAATCATCTCCCTCGAGCCCTGCTGGTGCAGGCTCAAGATCAAAGGCTGTGACGGACCGATCGATGTGTGCGTATGCGTGGACGAGGAAGCAGAGCTTGCCACGGCCAAGAGGGAGGGCCGGAAGGTCACGCTCGAGAAGGCCATGGAGGCGCTGAAGCTCTCGCACAGGGCGGGTCTGGTCCACATAGCATATGACACGCCGGGCAAGGGCATGAGGTCCATCTGCAGCTGTTGCGCCTGCTGTTGTCACACTCTGGCCGCGATCACAAGGTTCGGCTACGATCCTGCGATCGTCGGTCATGCGGATGTGATTGCAGAATACGACGAGAGCACCTGCGACCAGTGTGGACTATGCGTCACCAGATGTCACTTCAAAGCGTGGAGCGAGGTCGGGGGTGAGGTGGTGCACAATCCCGCGAAGTGCGCCGGCTGTGGGGTGTGCGCATCGTTCTGTCCGACGGGCTCGATAAAGATGGTCAAGCGCACCGGCAAGAAGAGTCCGTAAAGGAATGCCCGACAAGGAGCCCCTGCTGCTGGAAAGAGGAGGAAGTTGACCTCAGCGAGACCATCAAGGCGTTCGAACTGAAGAGGCCTCTGAGGGCAATCATAGTTTTAATTGAAAACAAG
>CAZHTV010000149.1:0-2917 GCA_964535775.1 uncultured Thermoplasmata archaeon
TACGGCCTCGAGAGGATCACATGGATATCGCAGGGCACTCCGTCCGCGTACGAGGCGGTCTTCGGGGACGTGCTCGAGGATCTGAAGAGGCTCTCGGGCACCAGGGTCGAGGACGCCATCCTGGCACAGTACGCCCGCGCCGCCGGGTCGATGAAGATAGAGACCTCCGCCGATGTGAGGGCGCTCAAGGCGGATGCGGCGGCCAAGCTCGGGATGGACGTCGACTCCTTCATCAAGCAGATCCGGCCGTTCGAGAGCATGTACGTCATATGCGACCACACCCGCGCCCTCATGTTCATGCTCAGCGACGGCGTCGTCCCGTCCAACGTGCGGCAGGGATACTTCGCGAGGCTCTTGGTCAGAAGATCCTTGAGAGAGATGGCCCAGCTGGGCGTCGAGACGAAGCTGTCCGAGATCGTCGCCAAGCAGATAGACTACTTCTCGAAGGACTTCCCGGACCTCAAGGAGAACAGGGACGAGATCATCAAGCTGGTCGATGTCGAGCAGGAGAAGTACAAGGAGACGCTCATAAAGGGCAAGGGGATCGTGCAGAGGCTCGAGGTCTCTGAGAAGAAGGAGCACAGGAAGATCACGGAGGAGGACCTCGTCGAGCTCTACGACTCCCACGGGCTCAACCCGGATGTCGTCGCCGAGTTCGCCTCCAGCCCGGTAACGGTCCCGGACGACTTCTACAAGAAGGTCGCGGCCAGGCACTCCAAGGTGGAGAGGGAGGAGGTCGCTCCGCAGGTGGAGCTGCCGCCCGACCTCCCGGCCACGAAGCTGCTGTTCTACAAGGACTCGCGCAAGCATAAGTTCAGGGCGAAGGTCCTCGCTGTCATAGGGGACCTCGTGGTCCTCGACAAGACCTACTTCTACGCCGAGAGCGGCGGCCAGGAGAGCGACCACGGCACGATGAAGGAGATGAAGGTCGTCCACGTGGATAAGGTGGGCAATGTCGTCGTCCACAAGGTCGAGGGCGAGATGCAGGCCGTGCCGGGCAAGCTCATCACGAGCGTCGTCGACGAGGGCCGCAGGAAGAGGCTGCAGAGGCACCACACGGCCACGCACATCATCAACGGCGCCGCCAGGAAGGTCCTCGGCAACCATGTCTGGCAGACGGGCGCGCACAAGTCGGCCGACCTCGCAAGGCTCGACATCACTCACTACGCGGACCTATCGCCGGAGGAGCTGGAGAGGATAGAGCTGCTCGCGAACGAGACCGTCCTCTCGGCGACCAAGGTGTTCAGCTCGTTCATGGAGCGGACCGCGGCAGAGAAGAGATACGGCTTCAGGCTCTACCAGGGAGGCGCTGTCCCGGGGAAGGAGATAAGGGTCGTGAGGGCAGGCGACTTCGACGTCGAGGCGTGCGGAGGCATACACTGCAAGAACACCCTCGAGGTCGGCGCCATCAAGATACTCAGGACCAGGCGCATCCAGGACGGCGTCGTGAGGCTGGAGTTCGTCGCAGGCATGCCCGCGGTCGAGCAGATGATGGCCTTCTGGAACGCCGCGAGCGATGCGAGCGAGAAGCTCAACACGACCCCGGAGAAGATATCGGAGGCCGTGGACAAGCTCCTGGCGGACAGGAAGGAGCTGGCCAAGGAGCTCGAGGCCATGAAGAAGGGCCGGGTGGGGGACACCGTCGAGGGACTGATCCAGAAGGCCCCCGTGGTCAAGGGTGTCAGGATAGTCAGGCATGTCGAGTCGGAGGACATGAAGCACCTGGTCAGCCTCGCGAAGGAGATCATAGGCAACCCGAAGACCGTCGCCGTGTTGGGCTCGGATGTCGGCGGTTTGAAGCTAGTGGTCGCCAGGAGCGACGACCTGAAGCTGGACTGCCGGCCGCTGATCAAGGAGGCGATGGCAATGGCCGGGGGCTCTGGAGGAGGCAAGCCGGACTTCGCCCAGGGCGGAGGCCCGGACGCCAGGAAGCTCGAGGAAGCCGTCGACAAGATAGAGGGGCTCGTCAAGGAGACCCTGGAGAAAGAGTGATAGCCGCATGAGCACGCTGTCAGAGAGAATGGCCAAGCTCAGGGAGCATGTGACCCTGACCAGGTCCGGCACGATCGCCAGACGCTATTTCGTCATAGGCGCGTTCGACGGCGCCCTCACAATCCTCGGGGTGATACTCGGTGCGTATGTCGCCGAGGGGCACGCGCATCCGGAGCTCGCAAGACAGCTCATACTCGGCGCAGGCCTGGCAGGAGGCGTCGCGCTCGCCGTTTCGAGCGCCGTGGGCGCGTACGAGGCCGAGAGGGTCGAGCACCTGCTGAGCCATCATCAGCTGGAGAAGGCGATGCTGAGATGCGTCGAGGGCGACCGCAAGGAGGCGATCCGCGTGAGCATATCGGTCAGCGCCATATCCCACGGCGTCGCCCCGCTGCTGGCCGCGTTCGTCCCGCTGATACCGTTCTTCTTGATGCCCCTGGACGAGGCAGTTGTGGTCGCGATAGCCGTGACCCTGGCGTTCCTGTTCGTCCTCGGGGCCTACCTTGGCAGCCTCATCCGGGAGATGATCGTCTACACGGGCCTGAGGTTCGTGATAGCCGGGTTGGCGACGGCGATAATCCTGATACTCATAGGCGGCGGTGAGTTCGCCTGAGATTGGTCCGTGCCACAATTTGTTCAAATGCGTGCAAGACCGATGTCGGTCAGTAAGCGTCAACAAGCCCGTAAAATGTTCAAACGGCCGAGGTCACCAGCTTGACGTCCAAGACGCCCTTCTGAGACTGCAGCATGCGCGCGAGGGACCGCACCCTGTCCCCCGCTCCCCTGAAGGCGATTATCTCGAGGCATGTGTGCTTCGACAGGTGGATGTGCATGGTCGCGGTGACGACGTCCACGTATTCGTGCTGGAGTCCCGTGAGGGCCTTGTTCACCCCGTGGGAGTGGTGGTCGTAGGTCAGGAGTATGACCC
>CAZHTV010000150.1:0-2913 GCA_964535775.1 uncultured Thermoplasmata archaeon
TCTCCCTGGGCATCCTTCCGGTGTTCGTCCTGCTGATAGTGCTCGCCGTCTACGATGCAGTCTCGGTCTACGGCACGAAGCACATGGTGGCGCTCGCGGACGGCGTCACCAAGATGAGGCTACCCATACTCCTGGTGATACCGAAGAAGAGAGGCTACTCGTATCTGTCGCAGAAACCCCTCAAGGAGCAGCTCGACGAGGGTGGCGAGAGGGAGGCGATGTTCATGGGCCTGGGAGACATCATCATCCCTGGCGTGCTCATCACCTCGGCGTTCTACTTCCTGCCGGACGACGCGATAGGTGCGCTCACGGGCAACCTCGCGGTGGCGCTCGGGACGCTCGTCGGGGCGGTGCTGGGGTTCGCGCTCCTGATGAGGTACGTGCTCAAGGGGAACCCACAGGCCGGGCTGCCGCTCCTGAACGGGGGCGCAATCGCAGGGTACATCGCGACGTACCTCCTGGTGTTCGGGGACACGTCTCTGGGGATGACTCTGCCATGGTGATTGGATGAAAGAGCTAGAACTCCTCGTTTGTTCCGACCTGCACGGCTCGAAGAAGGCCGCCGACATGATCTCGGATGCGGCCGCTTCAGGGAGATACGATGCTGCGGTCATATGCGGGGACTTCACGACCTTCGGATCCACGGACTATGTGAGGTCGCTCCTGAAGCGCCTGAAGGTGCGCGTGCTCGCGGTCCCTGGTAACTGCGACGTGCCGGACACCGTCGCGGTCCTCGAGGAGTTCGAGGCGAGCGTGCACAACCTGATCGTCGATTTCGAGGGGCGGAAGTTCTTCGGCTTCGGGGGCGGGCTGCCAACCCAGTCCGGGATGCCCTTCGAGGTCGAGGAGGACCTTATGGAGCGCTCGCTCAGGGCGGTCGCAGTCGAGGGCGGGGTGATGGTGACGCATATCCCTGCCTTCGGGTTCAACGACCACATGCGGTTCGGCCAAAGAGGCGGCTCGGAGGGCGTGCTCAGGGTGGTTCGCGAGTTCAAGCCCGTCCTCGCACTCTCGGGACACATACACGAGGCGAGAGGGCGGGCGCTGTCGGCGGACACGGTCTTCGTGAACCCCGGCACGGCGAGGAACGGGAGCTATGCCAGCGTGCATCTGGGCGAGGGCATCGAGGTGGAGTTCCACGACGTCCACAGGTAGCAAACGCACCCCATAACCTTTTAATAGACCCGCCACTTTCCCATCCCCCTAGAGGTCAATCGATGGCCATTTGGCAGGGAAGACCAAAGAGGAAGCCTTCTGGCGGAAGGCTCAGGCTCGCGCGCAAGAAGCGCAAGTTCGAGGTCGGCAGGGAGAAGCAGTTCACGCACCTCGGCCCGAGAAAGGTCAAGATGTACAGGACCAAGGGCGCGAACATGAAGGCCCGGCTCCTGACCGTCGACACGGCCAATGTCATCGACCCGAAGACGAAGACTGTGAAGAAGGTCAAGATACTCACAGTCAAGTCCAACCCCTCGAACCCCAACTACGTCCAGCGCAACATAATGACCAAGGGCGCCACGGTCATGACGGAGCTCGGGGAGGCCGTCATCACCTCGAGGTGCGGGCAGGACGGCGTCGTGAACGCCATGCTGCTGAAGACCTCCGAAGCACAGAGCGCCTGAGGCCGTATCGGCATCCTGTTCTAAGCGGACCTCGTGATGTTCATCTGCCCAGCTCTCAGCGTGGGCAAGGTCGAGGGCGGGCTGGCCTCGTCCCACCAGAAGACCTCCTGAGAGGTCTTCGAGAGCGCGTCCGCGCTCTTCCAGAAGTTCATCATGTTGTCGCTGATCCTTATGTTCTTCACCGCGCCGACTATCTCGCCCTCCTCGATCCTCAGGATTGCATCCCTAGGGATGGTCGAGAACTCGCCGGTCGCGTAGTTCTGGAACCTCGTGTACCAAGTGTTGTTCATGTAGAGCCCGTGCTTCGTGTCCGAGATGATCTCCTCTGTCTTCCAGTCTCCCGGCTCCACCACTGGATGGAAGGCGATGGGCTGGGATGGTATCGTGAAAAGGGTCGGTACGAGTGGTCCAGTGTTGGCCGTCGTCCTGGTGCGGAACCTCCTGGCAGTCGAGGTGTTGTGCAAGAACGTCTTCAGCACTCCGTCCTTGATGATGACGTTCCGCCTGGTCGGCGCACCCTCGTGGTCGAAGGCCCTGCGGCTGGAGGACTGCATGAGCGGGTCGTCCACGATGGTGATGTCCGGCGACGCGACTCGCTTGCCGATCTTCTTCGCGTACATCGACATGCCTATGTCCACCAGCATCGCGCTCATCATGTTGGATGTGGAGTGCACGATCGATCCCAAGAACAGCGGCTCGACCACGATGTCGAACTTCCCCTGCTCTCCCTGGACCGGGTTCTTTGCCATCTCCGCGAGCTCCCCGGCCCTAGCGCCTGTCTCCTTGGCCCTCAGGCTGGCGAGCCTCGGTGCTACAGAAACGCAGTGGCCAGAGGCCTCGGGCTGCGAGAACGCCCTCACCGAGAGCTCGAGAGCTGCGCGCTCGTCGGAAGCCATGGCTCCACATGAAGAGGCGATGCCTGTGATATGGTGCCGGACGTAGAGCGTGCCACCCACGTTGTCTGAACCGGCCGCCTCGGCCGCCCGTATCGCCTCATGAACGTGCTTTGCGGGGTCCCTGAGCTTGACAACGGCAGGGTCCGCCCTGCCAGGCTTGTACTTGAACCTCCCGGATGCGATGCCCCCGTACTCCTTGTTCACTGGGGCGTTCCTTGCGCGACTCACCAGTTCTCTGACCTGCGCCCGGGACGCCTCCAGGTCTCTGATATGAGCTACGAGAGTGCGCTTCCCGAGAGCCACGAAAACATGGGCATGTCTCTCGGTCCATGAGAGAGTGGAATCGATCTCGCTGTTCGAGAACCTGACCAGCCTGGTCGAGCTGTCGAAGGTCTCTG
>CAZHTV010000151.1:0-2898 GCA_964535775.1 uncultured Thermoplasmata archaeon
GTGTCTGCTGCATTGTGAACTACCCAGGATTCGCAGTGCTTGAGCGCTCTTAAGACTTTTGGGTGGGAATCCAGCACCTTACATCCTAAAGTGTCACTTGAGGTATATGAGCCGTCCGTGCCGCTGGTCCCAGATCCAGTCGTCCTCGGTCACGGCCTCCTCACGCTTCGTGATCATGTTGTCCAGCTTCGCGTCGAGGTCGTCGGCCTCGTGGACCAGGAGCGCCTCCGGGAACATCGGGTCGACCGGCGAGCCCCACTCCTTCCTGCCGTGGTGAGCGAGGAGTATGTGTCTCATCTTCGAGGCGGTCAGGGCGGGGAGACCATCCAGCGCGGACATGCGGCGCACCAGCTCCTGGTCGCCCAGCGTGATGTGGCCCAGAAGGTTGCCCTCCTCGGTCTGGCTTATGTTGCTCGTGACCTTGAAGCTCCGGACCTTGCCTATGTCGTGCAGAAGGGCGCCTGCGAGCACCAGATCTCTGTCCAGCTCGGGATGCAGCTCGCATGCCTTCACGGCGAGATCAGCCACGTTCAGCGTGTGGTGCAGGAGGCCTCCGACAGCGGCGGAATGCAGCTGTATGGACGCAGGGGCTTCGGAGAACGCCCTGAGGAACTCGGCGTCCGAGAAGAACGCATCCAGAAGGCGCTTCAGGTCCAGGTCCTCCACGCTCCCGACGAGCCCGCTGAGGCGGAGCTTCATCTCGTCGATGTTCTCGAATGACTTGATCAGGTCTCCCAGGTCGTACTCGCCCTCGGCCAGCTTCTTGATGTGCCCTCCGTTCTTCTCGCTGACAGAGATCTCCACCTGGCCTCTGTATTCCGCAGCTTCGCCTACGATGCGCAAGATGTCATCCCGGTCGAAGGAGTCTTGGATGCGCTCGACAGCGGCCTTGTCCTGCCCGCCCCAGTACTTGACCGTGACCTGGCCTGATCTGTCCGCCACTCTGAACTCGAACATCGCTCCGTACTTGTAGTCCGTGACTGGCTTCTTGTAGTTGACAGAGAAGTAGCTGTCGACTTTCTCACCCGGCTTCAGTCCGTTTATCAGCTGCTTTGATGCCATCCCGGTCTTCTCCCTCTTGCCGCTCCCGTCCGGACTGCTGATTGGCAGCGGCACGTATATCCTCTTTGTGATGGGTGGGCCGAAAGTCCTACCTTGGAGCTGCATGACTGCGGTATGCTCAATCGCCATCCCCGCGCATGTCTCTTGGTCCGATCGAAAGGGCCGTCGGCTCCACACGGACATGCCATGGGCTCGGAGGGCAAATCACTTCTGGCTGCCTGTAGCATACTCCCCGATTCCGGCGAACTTCTTCTTGAGGGCGGCCTCGAGCTTGGCCTTCCTCGCCGGGTCGGCCATCCACTCCTTCATCTCCTTCCAGATTGCGGGACAGTGCTCCCCCTTCTTGCCCACGACGCGGGCGATCTCCTCCTCGATGGCCTTGGCGTTCTCGCGGGTGAATTCTATGCCGAGCCGGTCGAAGTAACCTTTCTTCCCGAGATGGGCCACGAAGCAGGTCATCCTGTCCCCCTCCTCGTTGTGAGGACCTGGGCCATCCTCTTCCCGAGCCTCTTCGCGCTCTCGAGCCCGTCGCTGTCGGAGCGCACATCGCCCTTGTCGTTGCCGGTGGCCATCGCGCCCCCGACGCCGCCCTCGGGGTTCACGTATATCATGTCGTGCGTTATGCAGAACGTGGCGATCTGCCAGACCGCCAGCTCCTGGCCGCCGTGCTTCCCCCCGCCCACGCTCAGGCCTCCTGCGACCTTGTCCTTGAACTCGGTGTTCGTGTATGCCATGACCGACCTGTCGATGAGCGCCTTCAGCTGGGCCGTGACGCCTCCGAAGTACACGGGCGAGGCCACGAGCACCCCGTCCGCCGACGCCATCTTCTTCAGGACGGCGATCCCGTCGTCCTCTATCGAGCAGTCCCAGGCCTTCTTGTAACACTTCTCGCAGCCCGAGCAGGGCTTTACCTCGTGCTCAGCCAGGGACACGAACTCGACCTTGATGCCCTCGGCCCTGAGCTCGCCCGCCGCCGCCTCGAGCATGTCATGTGTGTTCCCCTTCTTCCTGGGGCTGCCGTTCACTGCCACGACCTTCATGCCTCTACCCGTGCCCGTCAGCGAATTGCATGTTCAAAAGGTTGCTGCAAAAATGAAATGCGCGCTCCGGCCCTGCACCCCATGGGCCGGAGGCACACGAGAGATCCCCTCTTTTTGTCCCATCACCAGCACTTCGAGTAGCCGCAGGTCCTGCAGACCACGCACCCCTCGACGTACTCCACCATGCTTCCACACTCCGGGCACTCGGGGCACACATCCCCCTTGTCCGCGAGGTTCTCCTTCGCCGGGGCCGCCGATGCAGCGGCCAGGTCCCCGGAGGCCTGCGGGCCGCTCGTGACGGGGCGTCCCTTGACATACCTTTCGAGCGCCTTGCCGACGGCATCGCTGCACGAGAGCACCATGCCCCCTGGCTGCCAGAGCGGCGAAGGGCACCTTATCCCCTTGAGCTGCTTCACGATCGCCTCCGGCTCTATGCCGGACCTCAGGGCGAGCGATATCAGCCTGCCTATGGCCTCGGCCTGCGACGCGGTGCACCCGCCGGACTTGCCCATCTGCGTGAAGACCTCGCAGAGGCCCTTGTCGTCCTCGTTGATCGTGATGTAGAGGTGCCCGCAGCCCGTCTCGAGCCTCTGGGTCGACCCCCGGGTCACGTACGGCCTCGCCCGGGGGAGCCTCGAGGCGTCCTCCTTCTCCGCCGAGCCGTGCTCCTGCTCCTTCTTCGCCACCTCGCCCACGCTCAGGACCTGGTCCTCCCTGCTGCCGTACCTGTACACGGTGACGCCCTTGCACCCCAGCCTGTAAGCCATCATGTACACGTCCTCGACGTCCTTCTGGG
>CAZHTV010000152.1:0-2892 GCA_964535775.1 uncultured Thermoplasmata archaeon
TCGATCGAGAGATTCACCCGCTTTGTGGAGTTGACATCAAGCCTGCCCAGCACGACGATCTCAGACGTACCGTTCTCGTTGATCGAGGGAGGGTTCGGGAACTCGTCGTCCACGGGTTCGTCCGTCTCGGCGGTCGCGTACCAATATACTCCGACGACGAGGGTCGTGTTGACCATCGTCCCCTCGGGGGCCTCATAGGGGTTGGAGATGTTGAATGACACGAGGGCGACCTCGCCTGGCCTTATGACGGGCGTGACGAAGTCGCTCATGATCTTGTTCGCGTAGGATGGAGCCCCGGGGTTGGAGATATCTGCGCATGCGAAGCCACAGGGCACGAGCAGGAGGGTCGCCGCCACGACCGCGGATAGTATCCCGGGTCTCATCTGGGTTGGGAAGACCGATAGCGACTATATCACTTTCGGTTGAGTTCACGGCGGCCCTCGAAGCGTTGATTATGGAGTTCGAACGTTGCCATGGATATGCTGGGGGCCAAGGTAGACAGAAGGAATGCCGAGGAGCTGCGGGCCGCCCTCTCAAGAGCGGGCCTGCTCGACAAGACACACGCGATAATCGACGACGCCGACCATGTGATCATCCCAGTCACATCTTTGCCTCCAAGGAGCATGCTCGAGACCAGCTCGGGCGCGATGGTTGAGGTCGATTTCCCGACCAGGAAGCACAGGCGAGACCCGATCGAACTCATAAGGGAGACCGCGGACATACCAGGCAGCCTGCTCTGGCTGCTGCCTTCGAAGTGGGAGAGGCTGGGAGATGTCGGCCTGATCAGGCTCGACGACGCGCTCAGTCCATATGAAGAGAATGTGGCCGCAGCCTATGCCAAGGTCCTCGGGCTGAAGACAGTTCTCAGGGAGGTCGGAGGTATCGAGGGCGAGTTCAGGAGGCCGGCCTCACGAGTCATATTCGGCCAGGACACAGTCACTACACACCTAGAAAACGGCATCAGGTATCGGCTGGATGTGGCGGAGATAATGTTCTCCTCTGGGAACGAAGAAGAGAGGATACGCATGGCCGGCATTCGGTGCGACGACGAGACTGTCGTAGACATGTTCGCGGGGATCGGGTATTTCTCTCTTCCACTGGCCGTGTATCAGAGGCCGAGGAGGATAGTCGCCTGCGAGATCAACCCCAAGGCCCACTCCTTCCTCGTTGAGAACGTCGCCATAAACGGTGTCGGAGCCAAGATACAGCCCTTCCTAGGCGACAACAGGACCCTGACAGGGGAGTCCTTTGCTGACCGGGTGGTGATGGGATACGTGAAGACGACGCACGAGTTCCTCCCCGCTGCCCTGAGATACCTCAGGGACGGGGGTGTGCTTCACTATCACGAGACATGTCCGAACGAGCTGATCCCCGAGAGGCCCCTGCATCGATTGAAGGAGGCGGCCCTGGGAAGGGGCGTCGAGGTCCTATGGTTCAAAGAGATCAAATCGTATGCGCCAGGGGTCTCGCATGTGGTTGTCGATGCGAGGATCACCGCTCGCGCTTGAGTTCATCAGAACATCCGGCCTCTGCGAGGAATCTGGAGAAGGCTTGGTGGTGCTCCTCGAGGTCCTTGCTTTCTAGAATGGTCTTTGCTGAGCTCTGCAAGTGTTTGCCGAACTCCTTCTCCTCGCCCGTGAACTTCCAGGACTTCGTCGTCACGCCCAGGGCGAGGTACATGCCGTGAGCGATGGAGCGTAGCCTGTGGTCGGACGATTTCTCCCCATCAAGGACGGATAATGCGCTCTCGGCCCCTCCGGTCTTGTATGCCCGCACGACCTCATCGACGAACTTGCCGTATTGGGAGAGCGAGGCGTATGTCGGGATTCCTGAGGAGATCGCCGAGCGCTCGGCCTCCCGCACAGCCCGACGTACAGCCTTGAGAGGAGATTTCTCCGAATCGTCGTCCTCGAAGTACTTCCTGGCCAGATCCTCTGATACTACCGCCTTGAGAGCGGTCATCCCCTTGTCCGACCAGAATGTCGACAGGAGCTTGTTAACCGAATCCCCCTGCTCTACGTAGACCGGATTGCCTGCATCCGCGAGGAGTCCGCGAAGCACCTTTCGCTCAAGCTCGTCACCGGTCATGTCCGCGATAAAGGCCTCGAGGTCGTTTCCGAAACACCTGTCTCCTCTTATGTACAGGTTCTTGGAAACATCGCCAAGAGACTCCTTGACGGACTGTACATGCTCCTCGATCAGCTCCTTGTCCCCAATCTGACCTGACGAGTACTTCTCTAGAAGATCCTGCTTGAGAGGTCTATCGAAGACCTCATCACATCCGCCACTGCCAGCAACCGACTCGAAAGCCCTCTTGACCGCGATATCGAACTCGTTGAGAACCCTTGGCACGGCCATCCCCTCAGCCAGCTTGACGAGTGTGTTCTTGGACTTGGCCGCACATTGGTCGCAGACCAACACCTTCTTCCCCGCCGAGATCCAGTCGAACTCGATGTGGTTCGATTCCCTGGGATTGTGTGGACATACGAACGAATCTGGTTCGACCTTCGTCGCGCCGACGGATTCAGCGGCAAGCTTGACGTATTCCTCTGGGGGCTTCGCCTCCCTACCAGTGCACACGAAGTTGTCGTCGTACGAGTAGAAGTGCAGGCCTCTCCTCTTCACGAGGTCGGATACGCTCAGAACTCGCCACTTGGGCGAGTCGAAGTACTGCACGCCTATGAGTTTCTCCTTGTCCGTCTTTCCCCTGACGGCGAAGGCAACCGTCCCTGCGGGATATTTGGCCGTGGCGAGGTATGGCGTCTTCTCCTCGTGCACGAGCCCTATAGTCGCGGCGTATGCGCGTGCGAGCCTGTCACCTCTTCTCGCGAACTTGGCTAACTTCGCAGGGTCGTCCTTGAACCTGTTTACCTTCAATATGCGCGCGCGCGT
>CAZHTV010000153.1:0-2885 GCA_964535775.1 uncultured Thermoplasmata archaeon
TCGTCGGAGGAGCTCAAGGCAAAGGCTGGATACCACAGGGCTCTTTCGGACGTGATCAGACTCAGGATACTGCAGGCGCTCTCGCTGAGCGACATGTGCCCCTGCATCCTCAAGGAGATAGCTGGCATCGGCGACTCGAAGCTCTCCTATCATCTCAAGATTCTCGAATCGCAGCGGCTGATTGCCTCAAATCGCGTCAAGAACTGGCGCGTGTACTCGATAACTGACAAGGGGCGCGCAGCGTTGAGCGTGAGAAATCCTTAGTGCCCGAACAGAGGGATGCATGTGGCCAAGAGACGAAGCAAGGAATTCCACGAACGTAAACGACTGCTCTCGGAGGGGTACACGGAATGCGTTAGCTGTGGCTCCCTCATCAAACCGGGATCAAGGAGATGCGCAGAGTGCGGCGCCCTCAAACCTTCGACCAAGCGGGCCCTTGTCGCGTTGACGGTGGCATCTGTCCTCGTGGTAGCGTCGGTGGCGATATACGTGTACTACCCGAGGGAGGAATACGTGGTTCTTCCGAGCGTCGTGGAGTTCGCTCCGAGCGGCTATGGGGCCACGCCGAGCATTCGGATAACTGCGACATTCAACAAACCTATGGACAGAACGTCCGTGGAGGCGTCGTTCCGGATGATCCCCTCCGTGCAAGGATCGTTCGCATGGTCCGGCACCACGATGACCTTCTCTCCTTCGTCGCTTCTGAGCGACCAGACATACTACACGGTCACGGTAGGGCAGGGGTCAAAGGACCTCGAAGGCCTGTCGCTGGACTGCAGCGTCTTCACATGGTCCTTCTTCACCGGCAGCCCTCCTACGGAGAGAAGGGATGTCGGAACGGGAGCTGACGATTTCTGGACTACCTATCCTCCAATGCATCCGCTAAGCGGCGGCACGGTTCAGCATCCAGCCTGGGTACTCTCCGCCCTCGAGAGCGGGACCGTCATGATTCTAGACCACAGCGAAGGCTGCCTGCCGTGCATCCAGCAGACGTCAATCTGCGAGGCGGTGTATTCCGCCTACCCAGGGATACACTACTTCGACCTGTCTTCAGGGACGGACGAACCACAGGCTTCGGAGGCGTTCGCGGCATACGACCCGAACGGTGCGGTACATTATGTTCCCCTGACCGCAGTCGTGACAAAGGTGCAGCTCTCCTCGGGCGACACGGTCATCGGGTGGCACAGCTGGGAGGGGGTCATCGACCAGAGCTCGCTCTCCAGCTGGATTGCGGACGCCATGTCCCACTGGGAAGAGAGCTGATCGGATGGAGTTGGGGAAGAGCGGGTTCCGTCGCATCGTCATCGTGGCCTTGGCATCCCTGCTGATCATCGGCATAGTCGCGGTCTGGGTGCAATACGATCCGCTGTCGGATGTCGAGGCCGCACCGGACTTCACCGCGACGGACTTCACCGACAGGACATTCTCTCTACTAGATTTCGCAGGCAATGTGACCGTGCTGCACGTGACGCAGCTCGAGAACCCCCTGTGCATAGAATGCGAGCAACAGATGATCGGGCAGATCGCGGAGCTGGGCGAACTCGCCGCGACCCAAGAAGCGAACATCAGCATAGTCACGCTCAACATCAGGAAGAACCCGTACTCGGAGCCGGGCTGGGAGATAGCGGAGGACTACTACGGCCTGGACATAACCTGGTACTGGGTCGAGGAGTTCGAGCCTTTTGCAGCTTCAAGCGAGTTCATAAGGTACTGGGAGCTCGGAGGGGGTTTCTCCAACCCGACCATAGTCCTCATAGACCACGAGCAGCAAATCGCTGCGGTGCACAACGTGTACTGCATCGGGAAGGGGGAGATCGACGGTGTTGTCACAGCGAGCGAGCTGGTCTCAGATTCGAAAGCGATCCTGAACGGGGAGTGGAATTACGACCTGGGGGGACGCGGGTCTGCCACCGCCGTCACATTCGGCAGCCTCTTTCTGCTTGGTATCATCACTTCCTTCTCGCCCTGCTCCATCGCCCTCCTGATGGCGATGATCTCGTACATCGGCGCCCTGAGGAGCCCCAGAGAATCGGAGGAGGGCCGGCAGAGTGAAATGACCCGAGGGGTCATGATCGGGCTGGCGTTCACCATGGGCATGGCTCTCGTCTTCCTGCTGATAGGCATCCTGATATCCTACATCGGGGGATTCATCGAACTCTCGTCCATGTTCTATCTGATCGCCGGGATAATATTGATAGTCTTGGGGGTCAACTCCATAAAACCACTCTCGACCCTGCTGCTATGGCTCAGGGATCACAAGGGGGGGCCTGATGATGGGGCCCAGTGCGCCGTCCCTGCTAAGGGAAGGGTGGGAAGACTGGGGAGCGACCTGATCCGTCGACTAGGCCTGAGATCGAGATACGCCGCGGCGTTCCTGCTCGGCGTTCTCTTCTCGGTAGGATGGGCCCCGTGTGCCATATCTCTCATCTTCCCCGTCATCGTGCTGGTCCTGTCCCAGCAGTTCACGCTTGTCACCGGCGGGGCGATGATGTTCGTCTTCGGGCTCGGGCACGGGGTCGTGATTGTGCCCTTCTGTGCGGCCACGGGCGCCCTCAAGGGCAGGATAGGCAACAGATACGTCAGCGCGGGGAACTGGATGCAGCTGGGGTTCGGCATAGCAATCATAGCGATAGGCGCGATTTTCGCGCTCCGATATGCGGGCGTCTTTCTCTGGTAGGCATCTGGGAGCATAACTGGTCAGATTTGGCTGAAGTACGAAGAACTCCGAACAAATAAAGCGGTTCGGCCTAATCACATCCTGTTTTCGAGACGTAGAAAGGGCTTACATATATATCTTAGATACATATATCCAGGATATCTATGTGCGAGGCGAACGACGGCTGCTGCAGGCATCCCGGCAGAGGACTCATCCAGCTGCAGATCCT
>CAZHTV010000154.1:0-2844 GCA_964535775.1 uncultured Thermoplasmata archaeon
CGCAAAGGCCCTCAGGACCAACCTATGAGCCCAGGAGCCGCTGGAATGCGATGCGACAGCCTCGATCGCCCTCCATGGCCACAGCGTTGAAGGGCGTGTCCGGGAACACCTCCGGCCTGAACGTTGATATGCTGTCATGCCAGTGGTGGTTGTCGATCGGTCCATGTCCGATGTCCAATCCCGAGAAGGGCAGGAGCGTCTGTCCGTCTCAGTCATCATACCCACTTACAACCGCCCTGACTATCTGGGCGAGGCCCTGGACTCGATCATGGTCCAGAGCAAGCTCCCGAAAGAGGTGCTGATAGTCGACGACAGCACAGACAGCAGGATATCCGATCTGGTCAAGGCACGCATCCTGGAGTCCGTGGCAAAGGGGGTTTCACTGAGATACATCAGGAACCCGAGGGAGCGAAGCGCTGCGATCGCCAGGAACGTAGGTCTCGAACACACGACCACCGATATCGTGCTGTTCATGGACGACGACGTCGTGCTCGGCCCTGGCTACATGGAGGCGATCCTTGAAGTCTACACGACGCGCCCTGACGCTGTGGGCGTCCAGGGGCATATGACACCCTCCGCCACGACTCCCGAGGTCGAAGGTATCTACAACGCACTCAGGAGAGGGTTCTCACTCACGAGCGTATCCGAAAGAGGGTGCGAGGTGCTCCGGTCCTTCAAGTGCACCTACCCGGTGAGAGTCGAGGGCGTGGAGCGGTGCGCTTGGCTCTCGGGCACGAACCAATCCTACCGGCGGTCGACCCTGGGAGAGCTCAGGTACGACGAGAACCTGAAGCGGTATTCCCTAGGGGAGGATGTGGACCTGTCGTTCAATGTCGCAGGCAAGGCCGGAGGGGCCCTCTACATCACCTCGAAGGCTGCGCTGATTCACAAGGAGGCCCAGGCCGAGCGCACTCCGGGCAACAGGCTGCTGTATGTCGAGGCCGCACACTCGTACTACCTATTCAAGAAGAACATCGCTCCTACATTCGCGAACACCACGGTCTTCTTGTGGAGCAGGCTCGGGAGGCTCCTGCTGACGCTGTCCGACTGGGCGAAAGGCGTCCTGGGCACGCAAGATGCTGGGCTGGCCATGAGGCACGTGCTGATGTCACAGGCTCTTTGGCTCTCGAGGCGTGCGGAGATCGCATCGGGAGACCTCTCGTTCCTGGAGGGCCATCTCAGGAATCAAGGGCTCTAGTGCGGGACGATAGGCGGCCCTTTTGAGCCATCAAATCAGAGCCCTTGAGAACTCTGGAACGTGTCTGATATCAGTGGGCCCCCGGCAACCATCATATAGGTCGAGACAGATGCCTCTGAAAAGCTGGAGTCGACTGCAAATGGTCCAGGGCGGTGTCAAGAAGTATGCGATGCTGCAGGTTTGGAGAGTGCAGCAGGTCGCGCAGATCCTGACACTCGTGCTGCTCGCGATCAACCTATCCCTGCAGTTGTGGGGCTTCATGAAGTGGAGGGGCGAGATAATGGGCTCCTATGCGGGAGTGCTCATCATACTGCTCATCCTCGCGGCTATCGTCTGGGGCGCCGCGTTCATCTGGGATGTTAGGCTGAAGATGTGGCGGGAGCAGATCTCGGTGCTGATGCTGAAGAACCCGTTTGTGAAGGAGCGGATGACCCCGAAGGAGGTCGCCATCTACGCAATGACCTGGATACCTGTCCTGGAGCACCTGGGCAAGGAGAACCCAGCTCTGAGAGCGCATGCGGACAAGCTCAGGGATTGGCTCCAGCGGGAGATCGACGAGGACTCGTTAACCGTCGAGGAGCTGAAGGACATCATCGGCTACATCGGCGGTGAGAAGAAGGACCTGTTCGGCCTCAAGGCGAAGTGAGCCCGGCCGAGACCTTCGGGGGCAGAGGACGTGGGCAAGAAGGTGCTTCTAGTACATCCGAAGAAGTCAGCGTTCATCCAGGCGGACCTGGAAATGCTTAGAAAGCATTTCGAGGTGCGCGTGCTAGATGTCGGCTCCTACAGGAGGTCTCTGAGGAACCAGCTTGTTGTTGGATACAAGTTGTCGAGAGGGGTGCTCTGGGCTGATGTCTCCTATTCGTGGTTCGCGGAGAGGCACGCGGGAATGGCTGTCAAGTTGTCCCGCCTGTTCGGGAAGCCGTCCATCGTGGTCGTGGGCGGCTATGAGGTCGCCAGGATCCCGGAGATCGGCTACGGCTCTCTGCTCGACCCCGAGAAGGAGAAACTGGTTAGGTACATTCTGGAACATGCGACCGCGATCATCGTCGTCTCGAAGTTCCTGGGGGATCGGGTGCGCTCGCTCTCGTCTCCCAAGAGGCTCGAGACGGTGTACAACGGCGTCGACACGGAGCGGTTCTTGCCGAGGCCGCCAAAGGAGGACTTCATCGTTACCGTGGGCGAGATCAGCAAAGACACATTCCAGCTCAAGGGGCTGAAGACCTTCATCGAGTCGGCGGCTGCTCTGCCCAACCTGCGCTTTCTCGTTGTCGGCTATTCCCCCGACGGGACAGCGGACAAGCTGAAGGCCACCTCTCCAAGAAACGTGGAGTTCACTGGCTATGTGCCCAACGAGAGACTGAGCGAGATATACGGCAAGGCGAAGGTGTACTGCCAGCTGTCGATGCACGAGAGCTTCGGGGTATCCCTTGTCGAGTCGATGAGCTGCGGCTGCGTCCCTGTGGTGGCCGCCTCCGGAGCTCTCCCGGAAGTGGTCGGCGATTCCGGATTCGTGGTCCCGTACGGCGATGTCGACGCGACATCGAAGGCCATCCAAGAGGCTCTCAAGAAGGGCGACGGAGGCAAGGCCAGAGAGAGGGTGAAGAGCCTCTTCTCGGTCCAGATCAGGGAGCGGGAGATAGTCA
>CAZHTV010000155.1:0-2842 GCA_964535775.1 uncultured Thermoplasmata archaeon
GATCGCAAAGATAGACCACGCACTGGACCTATCGATCCAGCTCTCGAACGTCCTCCTGAGCGGCTTCAACCCCGCGGGCGTGGCGGCATTCGACGAGGTTCGGATAATCGACCGTATCCCACCTGGTCTCGGCAGAAGACAGTTCGAGAAGATAGTCAACGCTCTCAGGAGCGTCCCGGGAGCGAAGGGCGCGCCGGACATGCTGGGCCGGCCAGCCTCAGGACAGGGGCGTGCCCCTGCCAAGAACAGACGCAGCAAGGCGAATGAAGCCGTGGCTGCTGACAGCGATAGCTTCCTCTCGACGGTGGACGCATTTCACACAGGGACGAAGCGTCGGCCGTTGGGCTTGGGGCTCGAAGGAGGCATGAAGGAGATAGTCGCCAGGAGCAGAGGCCAGGAACAGATGTTCATCGTGATCACAGACCTCATCTCCTCGAGAGATGCGGTCCTGGCGGGCGCGAAGCTCTGCCAGGACTCTGGCAACAAGATGCTCGTGATCAACACGTACGACGAGTGGTACAGGGAGCCATCATCCGAGCTCGATCTGCCCGAGGCCGACAGGCTCTACGAGGATATGAGAGGCTCCCTCAGCATCGAGGGCAGGCTTCGGGGACTGGGAGCGAAGTTCATCAGGATCGGACCCGCGGACTCCGCATCGAGGATAGTCAGGACCGTAAGGAGGGGAAAGGCCTGAGCAGGATCGATGCTGCTGCGAAGATCCTAGTGGTGGCAACACTGCTCACGACGATCTCGGTGTTCACCGAGGCCACGCCCCTGACTCTGATAGCATTTGTTCTCGGTGGCGTCATGATCGTGTTGGGCTCGTTCTACTGGTATAGGCCCGGCGCGATGATGGGCGTTGTCGTAGTGGCCATCGGGGCCGCCAGCTCCATACAACTGGATTCGGTGCTCGAAGTCGGAACGGTGCTCACCGCAGTCCTGGGCCTGCTGCTGCCCCTCTTCCTGCTGGCCCTCCAGGCATTGGGGGCAGAGCAAGGGGACATCCGCGTCACATCGATCAGGAGCAGACCTGCCCTACAGGCCCTTCTCTTCGGCCTGGCGTGCGTCATGGCCGTGCCTGCGGCGGTCGGACTGACGAGCTTTGTCCTTCCGACAATGACGATGAGGCTGGACGTGACTGCCGAAACCGCAATCCTGCTTATCGCGGCAGCGGCCGGCAGCATATTACTGACCAGGCGCACGTCCGCGAGGAAGGCGATAGGCCAGATATCAGAAGCCCCAGAGGGATAGCGCCGAGAATCATCGCTACTAGACATCTGACCAGCTCGTCAATTCTTATATAGATGCCATATCCTGAGGTTGCCCCGTGAAGACAACACGTGAATGGCTCCTGCTCCTGGGGTCGCTTCTCGTGATGGCGGCCCTGTTCAACCACTACCTGAGCCACTCTTCGTACTTCGTCGAGATACTGCTGATCGCCTCGGGGACCGGGCTGGCTTTGTTCTCGCTCTGGAAGATGAGCGCTGAGAGCAATGGCAAGCGAGAGGGCCTGATAATCGAGTTCCTCTCACGGTTCCTCCCGAAGGATTGGTGGGCGGTCGTCCTGCCTGTACTCGGATTCATAATAGTACTAGCCTGGTCTGCCTGGAAGATATTCGTATCCGGACAGGCGGACCTGAGGATAGAGGACTTCATCGTGACGCTCTTCGGGCTGTCAGTCGTGCTCTACTACTTCGGCCCCTCCGAGTTCACGATGCAGAAGGATTTCGTCGTTCTCTACCTGTTCTTCCTCACGGTCATATTCGCAGTCATATGGAAGCTCTACACGATCGTGACGGGGGAGTCTTACTACCGAATCACTGCATACTCGGAATACTACTTCATCACGCTGCCGGTGGTCTGGCTCGTGAGGCTCTTCGGCGTGGGAGCGGATGCGGAGCTCGATCTGGACGGTGTGGGCCTCTCGAACACGATTGCCTACGAGTACGAAGGTGTCTTGATAAGATTGGGCGTGGGCTCGGGATGCAGCGGCCTCTACTCAGCAGGCCTGTTCTTCTCTGCGTTCCTCGCATTCGTCATCGTCCGGTACGAGAGGATAGACGCCAGGATATTGACCGCGCTCGGCCTGGGGCTCCTGGTCACATGGTTCGGGAACATCTTCCGGATGGCCGTGACCGTGCTCATAGGTGCCGCGTACGGCCACCCCGCCCTGACCTTCGTCCACAGCACATTCGGCATCGTGATATTCGTGGCCTTCATCACGGTGTTCTGGTACTTCATCGTCCGCTGGCTCGACAAGTCTCCCGCTGAGCCTGAGCAGACTGCCCAGGCGGATGATGCGCCTTCTGCGGACTAGTCTGCGCCTTACCGCAGCGGCCTCTTGGGGCCCAGCCTGCCGAGGTCTTCCGCTATCTCCCTGAGGACCTCGAATTCGGTCCTCGGAGGCTCACCCTCGTGCTCCTTGTATACGGAGCCCTCCATTCCGGGAAGGATGAGCTCCCTCTCGATCAGCTCCCCATAGTCGATGTCGTCACTCCGGCCATTCGTCCTGGCTGGGGGGCCCACGGGGACGTTCGGGATGGCGTCGATGAGGGAGACTGCCCTCGGCCTCTGCTCGGCCCTGATTTCAGCCGGCGCGGGCGGCGCTTGTTTCGTCTGTTCCTGTTTCTTGAACACTGCCTCGCCTCCGACTCCTCTCTCTCTAACAGCTACGGCCGCACATGCAATAGCAACCCTCGGCCCAGAGGGCCGCGGCAGCACGGCCTTGTCCTCGCGCTTCGGCTGTCGTCTGGTATCTTGGATGCCCACCTGCACTGGCGAGCCTTCGCGCCTGCTCCTGAGCGCCAACGCGGTCACGACAACCAACACGGCGCCGGCCGAT
>CAZHTV010000156.1:0-2792 GCA_964535775.1 uncultured Thermoplasmata archaeon
GTGAAGACACGAGCACATGTCATCTTCGAAGGCCTAGTCCAGGGGGTGTTCTTCCGTGCGAACACGAAGAAGTGTGCGGATTCGCTCGGCCTGACTGGCTGGGTCAGGAACAGGTTTGACGGCTCTGTCGAGGCCGTCTTCGAGGGCGACGAGGACGGAGTGCACCAAGCGATCGAGTGGTGCGTCACAAGGCAGCCTTATGCGCGGGTCTCGAAGAAGACTGTTGAGACCTCTTCGGCCACGGGCGAGTTCGATGGCTTCCATGTTCGCTAGCCCTCGGCGCGACGCCATCCGCGCTCTACTTCACCAGGACGATTGATGCCGTCGCCACGCCTGCAACCACCATTGAGACCGACAGGTCGAGGCCGAGCATGAGGACGAAAACCACGGTCAGGATGCCGCAGGTCCTCCCCGCGTTGAGCAGGAACTCCCGGACCAGCACCCCCTTCTTCTTCAGCTTTTCCATCTTGTCCAAGAGCATCGTGAAGAGGAAGGAATGTATCACCGCGATGAAAAGGAACGCCATGCTCATGGACGCGGCGAACTGCTCCGCCGAGCCTGCCATGGATGCGAGTAGTATGCTCACCGCGGCGAAGGTCGCACCCACTCTCACGATGTGCGCCCTGTCCTTGAGCCTGTCCGAAAGGTAGCCGAGGGCGACTGTCATGACCGCGCCCCAGAAGGCGAAGAGGGACAGATATCCCCCGAGGCTGAGCTCGTTCTTCGCGAACTCGAAGCTCACTATCGGCACGAAGACCCAGAAGACGCCGTCCTGCACGCCCTCCGCGAACAGGGCTATCCTGAGTCGCCAGTCGACAGGCTTCAGTACAAGATCCATCTGCAGCTTACCGACGAGGTTGACCTTCAGAGACTGCAGCAGTTCGGGGATGATAATCCTCTCTCGGAGGCTCAGGAATACCTTCAGTCCGGAGACGATCACCAGGTTCAGGAGCACAATCGCCATGCCGATCGTGAAGAGCACCTCATAGGATAGCGATGAGATGATGGCGCCACCAGCGAGCGGGGTGACTACGGAAACAAGCGGGAATATGAGGAAGTATGCACCGATTACCGCGCCCCGCTTCTTCTTCGACGTGATGTGCATGATCAGTGCATTGTACGGGACCCAGAAGGTCACGATGTATATGCCGAAGAGCAGTGGAGGGATGAGCACCAGGGCCCAACCTCTGAGCAGGATAAGCAGTACATAGTAGCCCGCGAGCGCGACCAAGGATGTGTTCATGGAATATGAGAACCTCGCCACTATGGTCCTCGAGGCGAAGGCCGTCAGCGTGAGCGGAACGGCCGTGCAGATGAGGACGAACACCGCGCACTGCAGGTAGCTCATACCCATCTTCAAGAGGTAGATGAGGACGAACGAGTTGGCGAGAGTGTTGGCCAGGGCCACGAGGGTCTGGACTATGACCAGCGCGCCGTGTCTGTGCGAAAGCGCGACCACGTAGTGCTTGAAGTGAGACCCATACATCGCGGATCCTCCCGGTCGGCACGAAATCCATTCAGTCTCTCAGGCGAAACGGGAACCGTAGGTCACCCTCGGATTGTCGGCATGTATCTTGTAGGCTTGCTCCTCGGTCATGATACCCTTCTGCAACAGGGTCTTCGTCCTCTTGGGAACGGTCGTGATTGCGAGGACCGCGCCCGGGCGTTTCGGGTCGTCGAGGAAATCCGTCTCCATCAGGAATCTCGTCCCCTTTCGGAGGGCTCGCTCGGCGGAATCCCTTCCGACCAACACCGAGGGCATGAGCCCGAAGTTCTCCTCAGGCAGTATCAGAGGCGGCGAGTAATGCTTCACAACCCTGTTCTTGTCAAGGCCGACCTTGTCCGCCATCAGAGCCAGTTCATGCATGTTCTCCGGTGTTGCGCTCTCGGTATGGAGCACTATCGCGCACCCGACCTCCTTCGCCAGGGCCATGGCCCGCTCGAGTATCTCGTTGGAGGCTTTCCACACGTCGGACGAGACGGGAAAATGAGGCCTCCCCACCTCTCCGATTGCCAAGGCCTTGCCGTCGGAGACATATTCCGCGGCTATCTCCATCCCGCGCATCATGACCTCCTTGGCCGTCTCGAATCCGTGCAGCTTCGTCAGATCGAGGAGTTCTGCGGGATAAGGCCCCACGGTTGCGTACGCCTTCACGTGGGTTTCGCTGTTCACCCTGTCTTTCATCGAGACCGTCAGGTCGAAGCTCCTGCGGAAGTCATCGGCGGTCCTGATGGGCACCTCGTCGTACGGCAGGTGCGAGATGATGAGGTGAGTGCCTCCGCTCCTCTCGAAATCTCTTACTGACTCGACATTGCGGCCTTTGTAGGGCTCGAGGTGGACGTGGTTGTCCAATATCGGTGAGGCCATGATCCGATCTACTTCAGCAGGCCCGCGGCCTTGAGCTCCTCTGTGATCTTGTCGACCGCGGCCTCGACGTCCTCCGGCTTCCGAGCGCCCGTACAGACGAGCTTGCCGCTGCCGAACAGGAGCACCACCACCTTGGGCACATCTATCCGGTAGACGAGCCCGGGGAACTGCTCTGGCTCGTACTCGACCTTCTCCAGGCCGAGGCTGATGGCTATTGCGTTGAGGTTGATCTGCGCACCTAGGTCGCTCGAGGCGACGATGTTCTGGACCTCAATCTTCGGCTCCCCCTTGATTGTGATTCCGGCAGCCTCGATCTGCTTGGCGACCTTGCTGATCGCGGTCTTGACCTGCTCGAGGCTTTTCGCCCCCGTGCAGACCACCTTGCCGCTCCTGAACAGGAGCGTCGCTGTCTTCGGCTCCTTCA
>CAZHTV010000157.1:0-2783 GCA_964535775.1 uncultured Thermoplasmata archaeon
ACGCTCTCCATCATCTTCTCGTTGCTGACTGCGAGCGAGAGGGCCATGTCGAACGGCCTGTTCTTGGCCACGAAGACCTTCTTGACGGACGACTCGTTGAACGGGTCGGCGCCTATGCCGTAGAGCGTGTCCGTGGGGAATATGACCAGCTCTCCGCCCTTGAGGGTCGAGACCACCTCGTCCAGCTCGCTCTCCTTCAGGTCGCACTTGTCGCAGTTCTTCCTGTCCGGACACTTGATCAGTTTCATCAGTAGCCCTCTTCGATGTACTTCGCCGCGAGCCTCAGGTGCTGCTGGGCATCGCCCTCTGCGTATGACCCGTGGCCTGGATACATGTTCCTCAGTCGCATCTCCTGCAGCCTCTTCAGAGACGACATCAGCTCCGTGAGGTCCCCGCCCGGCAGGTCCCACCTGCCCACGCCGCCGTCGCAGAAGACGGTGTCTCCCACGACCGCGGAGGCCGATTTCGGCTCGTGGAGCACGATGCTCCCCGGGGAGTGCCCGGGCGAGTGTATGACTTCGAGCTCCTCGTCTCCGAGCTTCAGCTTCTGCCCGGACCTGAGGGGCTCGAGGTCCACTTGCGCAGCTCTTGAGCCGAACATGTCCGAGATCATCATGCTCGTGTCCCCGGCCATGATCGGCCCCGCCTCGGCCTCGTGGAGGTATATCCTGCCTCCGGTCGCCTCCTGGATCCTCGCCGCGCCGCCCATGTGGTCGTAGTGGCAGTGTGTTAGGACTATCCTGCCGACCTTCCTCAGGGGCACGACCTTGGAGATCTCCTCGAGGGTCGTGTCGGCGAACATCCCGGTGCCTGTGTCCACCACTATCGGGTCGTCGCCCATGAGCAGGTAGACGTTGCTGTCGTATCCCACCCCTGCGATGTAGTGGACCTTCATCTCCGGAGAGGGGAATGCCACCGAGTTATAAAGCTTTGGTCTTTGGACAAAGAGCTGGTCGAGCGCATCCAGATACGAGAAACCGTGAGGTCAGCCCTTGGCGAGTATGACCATCCTCTGCCGCTCCTCGAGGTTGACCCTCGCGACGCTCTTCGAGAGCGAGAGCTCCTCCGCCTTGGCCAGGCCGTCCAGGGCGTGGAGGATGGCGTCCTTCTTGGGCTTCCGGATGTCCACTCCGGCGTCCTCGAACTGGTGCTGGACTATGAGCATGGCCTTCTCGAGGTCCCCGTACTGCGCGCAGAAGTCCTGGACTATGAAGTCCACCACTTCCGCGAGCGTCTGCGGCGGCCTCTCCTTGCCCTTGCTCGGCGTCGCGACTATGTCCGCCACGAGCTGCTCGCCAAATGCGGAGAACATCTCCTCGACGTTCTCCCCCGTCTTCGCACTGCACATCATGATCGGGCAGCCGAGCTTCTGCCCCATGGAATCCAGGAGGATCGCCCCCATCGAGCCCGCGTCGACTATGTCCATCTTGTTGCCCACGACGACCGTGGGCACCTTGCCCACGCTCCGCTCGACCTCCTTGATCCAGAAGTCGCTCAGGCTCTGTATCGTCTCAGGCCTCGAGAGGTCGCCGACGAGTATGAGGCCCTGGGCGCCGCTCAGGCTCGCGGACCTGATCTTCGAGTACTCCTTCTGGCCCAGGATGTCCCAGATCATCATCCTGAGGTTGATTATGAGGTTCGGCCTCACGACCTGAATGTCCTTCCTCGAGACCTTGGTCCCTATGGTGGCTATGTACTTGTCATCGAACTTGTTGACGACATAGCGGGCGATGAGCGATGTCTTCCCGACCGCCCCGTCGCCCAGGAGGACTACCTTCTTGAGTATCTCCCGGAGCTCCATCCAGTCGCGTAATATGCCCCTGGACCGATTTAACCTTTCACTTGCCTTATCAGAAATGATAGCCTCAGCGCCTGTACTTGCCAGACAGGAACTTCTTCATGATCGTGTCGACATCCCCCAGCTCCTTCCTGTCCCCGGTCCAGGCCTTGATCCGCTCCCCGAGCTGCGTCTCGATGTCGTCCGTGGCGTTCTTGAGCTGGTCCCGGAGGCGCTCCGGCTTCTTGGTCGATATGATGGCCGCGATGACCACGTTCTTGCCGTGTGATATGAGTATGTCATAGTTCTCGAACCTGATCTCGTTCAGCTTGCCCCCGGCCTCGTCGAAGCTCTCCCGGATGAAGTTCTGGACGGCCGTGAGCATGCCCGCCATGATGTCCTCGTCCTGGTCCGGCCGGAGGCGCCTCGTGTAGTGCTTCAGGAGCATGCCGGTATGGGTCATCAGGAAGACCTCGTCCACGATCGTGGGCGAGGACTGCCACATCATGAACATGCCGAACACGTTGATGGCCGTGAGGGCCGCGATCACGCCCACGAAGAACAGCTTGGTGTTCGTGTCCTCGAACGGTATCACGAAGGCCACGACGGCCAAGACTGAGAATATGACAAGGGACATGACGATAAGCGTTTCGATCTTGATGTCCCGCTCCATCGGACTGGACTATTGGACGGCACTCGGATAATGGTTTCGATATGAGCGTCGGAAAGCGACGAGATACGATGGATTTCGTGTCTTTTGCCAACACATAAATAGGCAGATTCAGGGTACTCGGACAAGGCGGACAGGACATGAAGCTGCTCGAGCACAAGGCCAAGGAGGTCCTCAGGAGGTACGGCGTGCCCGTGCCCGAGGGGACCGTGGTCTCGTCCCCCGACCAGGTCAAGGCCCTCCCGGGGCCGGTCATGGTGAAGGCCCAGGTGCTCATAGGGGGCAGGGGCAAGGCGGGGGGCATCAAGCCCGCGGACACGGTCGAAGAGGCTAGGA
>CAZHTV010000158.1:0-2781 GCA_964535775.1 uncultured Thermoplasmata archaeon
ATCGCGGCACTCATCGATGGCACAACTGATATCTGCCAGGCTTCCAGAGCGATAAAGCAGAGTGAAATTGACCAGGCGGAAGCCAGGGGTGTCCATCCCTATGAAATCCAGGTCGCCAGTGATGGGCTTTCCGTGGTCGTACATCCGTCCAATCCGGTGTCCGAGCTGACAATAGCCCAGATCTCGGCAATTTACACCAACCAGATAACCAACTGGCAAGAAGTCGGGGGAAACGATGCTCCCATAGTAGTGTTGTCGCGAGATACGAACTCTGGAACCCATGTCTTCTTCAAGGAACATGTCGTGCAGATGCTGGGCTTACCAACTCAGGATACGACGCTGGAATATGGCTCATCGGTGCTATTTCTGCCATCTACCGAGCAGGGAGTGTCGGAGGTAGCCGGGAATCCCAATGCCATCTTCTATCCTGGCCTGGGTTATGTTACCGATGCTGTAAAGCTCCTGGCGATAAAGAAGACAGCCAGTGACCCGGGCATATTGCCCGGTGTGGCAACAGTCCTGGATGGTACTTACCCGATTTCCCGCCCGCTCCTTTTCTACACCAATGGTGCCCCCACTGGCATAATCAAGGATTTCATTGACTATTGCTTATCGCCAGAGGGACAGAGTAACGTGAGCGAGGTAGGTTACATACCGTTGGCATGATAACGGTCAGGGAATGGCCATTCCGAAGGAGGAAAGAGGTCTAGGGAAAAAATGTTTAAGCCAGGGTCTTCAACTGCAGTCGCCACTTCGGGTATCGAAAAGAGCCTGAAACGGCGGCTACGACTGGGTGAGAGAATTATTGAAGGCTGGGTTTTCCTGGCCGGGCTGTTTGCTATCATTGTCCTGTTAGGAATCATCGCCACTCTCATTAAGGAAGGGCTGCCGATATTTGCCTACTCTTCCCCGTGGCGATTCCTTTTTGGCACTAAGTGGTATCCTGTATCCGAGCCGCCGACCTTTGGTATTCTCCCTTTCTTCATATCCACTCTTATGGTTACTTTAATAGCTACGGCTGTTGCTGTGCCCATCGGGGTCGGTTGCGCTGCCTACTTGTCAGAGGTAGCGCCTCCCAGAATCAGGGAGACTGCAAAGCCTATTATTGAGCTGCTGGCGGGAATTCCGTCGGTGATGATGGGATTTATCGGGTTGATGCTCCTCTCGCCGCTGGTTCGGAGTGCCTTTAACCTGAATACAGGTTTATGCGGCCTTACGGCTGCCATAATGCTGTCTCTAATGAGCCTGCCCATTATTGTCAGCGTCTCTGAAGATGCCCTGCACGCTGTCCCTAAAGAATTTAAGGAAGCATCCTACGCCCTGGGTGCTACTAAATGGGAAACAATACGGCATGTATGTGTTCCGGGAGCACTCTCCGGGATTACCGCAGCGGTAATGCTCGGCGTAGGACGTGCCATTGGTGAGACGATGACCGTGCTCATGGTGGCTGGCGGAGCTCTGGCCGTGCCATTGTCACCAACCGACCCGATGACGCCCATGACATCGGCCATTGCCTCCGGAATCGGCAATGCCGTTCGTGGTGGACTGCAGTACCAGGCACTGTTTGCTATTGGACTGATTCTGTTTGTCATGACCCTGGCAGTGAATCTAGTTGCCGATAGAGTGCTTGAGCGTCAGAAAAGGAAATTTGCGAGGTAAACAATTGATGACAACTGCAACGATAGCGTCTCGCCAGATATCCCAGCGCGCAGCTTTTGTTTTGCTTGGCACAGCTACGGCGATAGCAGTACTGCCAGTTCTATTCATTGTTGTCTATACTACTGTCAATGGCGCCGATGCCATAAGCTGGAGTTTCCTCACCCAAGATCCCTCACAGGCGGGCAAGGCCGGCGGTATCCTGCCAGCTATTATTGGCACTTTCTGTCTGATGCTGGGGACGTTATTCTTTGCTTTGCCCATAGGGGTGATGGCTGGCATCTACCTCACTGAATATGCCAGGGATAACTGGCTAACCAGGCTCATTAACATGGCTATTGTGAATCTGGCCGGTGTACCCAGCATCGTCTTTGGGCTTTTCGGACTCGGTATATTCGTGTTAGCTTTCCGTTTTGGCTTATCTCTGCTGGCCGCCAGCCTCACTCTAGCTTCTCAAGCATTGGCGATGGTCATTACTAGTTCGAGAGAAGCAATCCTGGCTGTGCCCAGGGGATATAGAGAAGGTAGCCTCGCTATCGGGGCAACAAAATGGCAGACCGTGAGGCATGTGGTTTTGCCGCAGGCTCTTCCCGGGATAATCACGGGAGCGGTGCTAGCCATAAGTCGCGCCGCTGGGGAAACGGCCCCGATATTGGTCACCGGGGCGGCTTTTCTGCTGCCAGGGCTTCCGGGGTCTCCCTTCGACCAGTTCATGGCGTTGCCTTATCACCTCTATACAGTGGCTGCCCATGTGCCAGGCATGTCTAAGACTGTTATGTGGGGAGTAGCTTTAGTCTTACTGGTGGTGGTGCTCTCCTTTGACGTTCTGGCAGCTATCATAAGATACCGGTCTCGACAGGGGATTTAGACAGATGAATAGAAACCACATGTTATTAGATAACAAAACACCAAGTGCTCAGGCATGCACCACGAAACTCAGGACTGAAAAGGTAAATCTTTATTACGGCTCCTTCCAGGCTTTGAGGAATATAACTTTGGACATACCCGTATGCGCTATTACGGCTATAATTGGTCCCTCGGGCTGTGGCAAATCATCTCTACTGCGTCTCTTCAATCGAATGAATGACCTGATTCTAGGGACTAGAGTGGAAGGGAATGTTGAGC
>CAZHTV010000159.1:0-2762 GCA_964535775.1 uncultured Thermoplasmata archaeon
ATGGGCCGTTGGGCACGACGCGGCTAGCCGCTGAGTACGGGGGCAAGGCGGACAGGGGCTCCAAGCCCAACAAGGCGGTCAGGGGCTCGCGGTCCATTTCGAGGGTCACAGTCCAGCAGCTGGAGAAGAGCCAGCTGGTCCAGAAGCAGAAGGACGGCGGACGGGTTGTCACCGCCAAGGCAAGGAAAATGATAGACGGACTGTCCACGCAGATCCTGAAGGACATGGCCGCGCTGAACCCGGAGCTGTCCAAATACCTCTGAGTGAGCGGACATGGCAGAAGAGGACGAGCTAGAGGCCCTTAGGCAGAGAAAGCTACAGGAGCTGCAGCTGCGGGCTCAGCAGGAGGCTGTGGCCCAGGAGCAGGCGAAGCAGATCGACGCGCAGAGGCAGATTGTCATGCGTCAGATCCTGACGCCTGAGGCGAGGGAGCGCCTCGCGAACCTGAGGATGACGCGTCCAGACATAGTCGAGAGCGTCGAGAACCAGCTGATCATGCTCGTCCAGTCGGGCAGGATAACGCAGCAGATAGACGACTACACGCTGAGGCAGATACTGCGCAAGGTGATGCCTCAGAAGCGGGAGATCAAGATAGAGAGGCGATGACATGGCTAAGCACAAGCCGCACGCAAGGAAGCTCAGGCTCCTAGCCGCCGTGAAGAGCAACAGGAGGGTTCCAGCCTGGGTCATGATGAGGACGAACAGGAGTTTTCTCAGGCACCCGAAGCGGAGGCACTGGAGAAGGAACAAGCTGAAGGTGTGAGGTGTTCATCATGGTAGAGGAGCTGGAGAGGGTCTTCACCATCCCACTGACCGTCACCAAGCAGGTGCCCAGGACCAAAAGGGCGCCGAGGGCGATCAAGGAGATCAAGGAGTACATCCGTCAGCACATGACCGACAAGGGCTCCTCGGAGGAGGAGCAGCAGAAGGACGTCTGGATCGACTACAGGCTCAACGAGCTGATATGGTCCAAGGGCATCGAGAACCCTCCGAACAAGGTGCGCGTGAAGGCGATCAGGTTCGAGGACGGCCTGATCGAGGTCTCCCTGCCGGAGGAGTAGGTTTTCCGGGGTAGGGGCTGGATGCTGCGGCTCGGAGATATCGACGGAAATCCGTACATAGGCGTGTACTGCTCCGCCAGCGAGAGACTGGCCATAGTGCCCGAATCCACCACGCAGAAGACGAGGAACGAGGTGGCGCGGGCCCTCGGCGTGGAGGTCCTCGCGACGACCATCGCGGGGTCCACTGTCGTGGGATCGCTTGTGGCCATGAACTCGAACGGCGTCGTGGTCACCAACTTCGCAGAGAAGTCCGAGCTGGCCAAGTTACCGAGGGATCTGAACGTGGGCATGATGGAGGAGAAGCTGAACGCCTCGGGCAACAACATACTCGTCACGGACAAGGCGGCGCTCGTTCATCCGGGCGCCTCCAATCGCGCCTTGAGAGTCGTCGGGGACGTTTTCGGAGTCGAGGTCAGGCGCGGCAGCGTTGCGGGCGTCCAGACGGTGGGGTCCGCCTGCATAGCCACCTCGAAGGGCGTCATCTGCCACCCGAAGGCCTCAGAGGCGGAGGTGACCATGATCTCAGAGCTGTTCAAAGTACCCGCTACGATAGCGACGCTGAACTACGGGACCCCGTACCTTGGCGCGTGCGCTATCGCCAACAGCAGGGGGGCATATATCGGCTCTCGCTCGACACCCATAGAGCTGGGGAGGCTGGAGGACGGCCTCCACCTCTACTGAGTTCAGCTGGAAAACACCCATATCTCGGTCCCGGATTCCGGTAGGTCATCTCTCGAGAACTCGACCTCGTTCCCCACGCGCACGATGTGCTCTTTGTCGCATCTCTTGAGGAAGCTCTGGAGTGGCTGGATGGCCAAACTCAGACCAGAGTAGCGATAGTGCATCGGAACTGCGACCTTAGGCTTGACGGCGTCTATGACGGCCTTCGCGCCGTCGGGACCGATCGTGAAGACGTCTCCGACCGGGACGAAGAGGAAGTCCACGGGCGATATCCTCTCCGCGGCGGGCTCGTCCAATACCCTGCCCAAGTCGCCGAGATGACAGAATGTGAACCCATCGAACTCGAACTTGAATATCGTCACCTTCCCCCTCTTGCGGCCGCTGTCCATGTCGTGATCGGCTTCCATGCCTTCGACCCGCACGCCCCTCTCCACTGTGAGCACCGGGCGCTTCAGGACCGAAGTGTCCTGCCCTCGGACTGCTTCCGAGCAGTTGTGGTCAAAGTGGTCGTGCGAGACGAGGACAAGGTCGGCAGATACGTCGGGCGCAGGTATCCCGAGGGACTTCCCGTCATGAGGGTCTGTCACGACGACTACGCTGCCGCCTATCTCAAAGCATGAATGCCCGTGCCACCTGATCCGCAACCTGTCCCCCCGAAAGGAGGGAAGTAATCCCACTAATGCCTACTTAACTCAAACGGTGAGATGTATCTGAATCGCTGCCTCGGGGAACGCCTTGTCATGCTCCCTGTTGCGGACCTACTTCTTGACCTTCCTGACCACCCGGACCTTCTTGCTCCGTCGCTCCTCAGAGCGGCCAGTAGCTTGGGCCGGGCCTTCAGAGGGTGTGGGTGCAGCCCCAACTGCTCGGACTCGGCTCGCAGCATCCTGATCTGCCACGGGCTCGGGTTTGGGCTGTTCCCTGGCAGTCTCTGGATGAGCCTTCTTGACCCCGATCGTCTCTGAGAAGGCATCGGCCAGCTCGGACTTCGCTGGCCGTCTGGCCTGAGGCTTGCTGGGG
>CAZHTV010000160.1:0-2756 GCA_964535775.1 uncultured Thermoplasmata archaeon
GGGCTTCCGCTGCCCTTCTCCATGCCTATCTCCTTGAGGATGAGCGCGGACACGGGCGGGGTGCCGACCTTGATCTCGAAAGACTTCGTCTTGGAGTCCACCAGGAGCGTGACCGGGACCTTCATCCCCATGAACGCCTTCGTCTTCTCGTTTATCGCGTTGACGACCTGGATGACGTTTACCCCCATCGGTCCGAGGGCCGGACCCAGCGGCGGGCCCGGGGTCGCCTTGCCCCCGTCAACCAGCACTTCGAGCTTCTCTGCCATCGCATTCACCTCTCCTTCTCAAGCACTCTGACGTGATCGCCACGGATGGTGACTGGTATCGGGACCATCGCCTCGAACAGCTCGACGGTGATCTCCTCCTTCGCCTCGTCTATCTGCTGCACGCGGGCCTTCTCGCCCTTGAACGGGCCCGCGATCAGCTCGACGATGTCCCCCTCGACGATGCCGGACACGATGGGTTTGGGGGTCAGGAAGTGCTCGATCTCCCCGAAGCTCGTCTCGCCCTTCACGATGCCTCTGGTCCTCCTCACGCCCTTGACCAGGTCCCTGAGCCCGTCCGTGTTCATCGCCTCGACGAACACGTAGCCCCTGATGGTCGCGGGCGAGAGTATCGCGAACACGCCCACGGGCTTCGGCTTCGCCCTGCTGGCGATGGCGTCAGCGACGGTCTTCTCATGCCCTATCGAGGTCTTGACCGCCAGCATGGACTGCCTCGCGGTCGCGTGTATGGTGACCACGTCGTTCATGCTCGGATTGTCCTTAAGGCCTGCGTTGACCAGGACCGTGATCTTGTCTCCGTACCTCGCGCCGGTCGGGGATGTGATCTTGAGCGTGAACGACTTCTCCTGCCCTGGTATCACCTCGAAAGTGTGCTCCGTGGATTGGTCGGCCGACGGGGAGTTCTCCCAAACCAGCCCTATGGCGTCGTAGAGTTTCACGAACCATTCGGGGGATCCCTCCTCGGTCGCGTCGAAAACCGTGTCGACCTTGATCGCCAGCACATGCGGCGCCCCGTCATCCGGCACCTTCAGGGACATCTCGAACTCCGCCGAGTCCCCCGAGGCCATCATCTTCTTCGTCTCACCCTGGACGGTGAACTGCAGCGCCTTGACCGTGGGCGGAGGCGCTGGCGCCTCCTTCTTCGGTTCTTCTTTCTTCTTCGGCTCTATGTCGAAAAGACTCAATCAGACAACCTCGCTGTGTGTTGTACCATCCTTTGGGTGTTCATGTGAAAGCGTTGATGAGCATGTCCGCCCCGTACTCGAATATCCAGTAAATCAGGAATCCGAGCCCTCCCATAAGCAGCAGGCCTATGGCCACTATCTGGGTGATCCTCAGGTACTCCTCGCCGGAGGGCTTCCTGGCCATCTTCAGGACCCTGCCGTACTTGCCCTTCCCGACGTGCTTCGTCCTCTCCTCGATGCGTCTCTGGAGATCCCAGGACTTGTCCACTATGTCCTTCATCTCTGGCATGGCGTTCCGTTCCTAGCATCTACCTACTTAATAAAGTCTAGTCCCAGGTCCCGGCCCCTCTTCTCCTTCGCAGGGCCGAGTATGTGCTTGGACTTGACCCCTGTGATCACTACCATCACCCTGATGGTCCTCTCGAGGCTCTCGTCGACCGCCGCGCCCCAGATGATCCTGGCGTTCTGACCTATCTTCGACTGTATGACCTCAGCGACCTGCTCCGCCTCAGCTACGGACATGTCCGGCCCGCCGGTCACGTTGACCAGGGCCGCAGTGGCCTCGCTGATGTCCATCTCGATGAGCGGCGAGTTGATCGCCTCGTTGACCGCGTTCATGGCAGCATCGTCATCGTCCGACTCGCCCAGCCCTATCATCGCGACGCCACCGGATTTCATGATGGTCTTGATGTCGTTGAAGTCGAGGTTGACCAGGCCGGGCTTGGTGACGACCTCGGTTATACCCTTGATCGAGCGCATGAGGACCTCGTCCGCCACCTTGAACGCAGCGTTCAGGGAAAGCTTCGGGACCACGTCCAGCAACCTGTCGTTCGGGATGACGATGACGGTGTCCGCGACGTTCCTGAGTCTCTCCAGACCCCACTCGGCGTTCTCCGCTCTGACCGCCCCCTCAGCTGCGAACGGCCATGTGCAGATGGCCACGGTCAACGCCCCCAGCTCCTTTGCGATCTGGGCCATGAAGGGCGCAGCGCCCGTGCCCGTGCCGCCTCCGAGGCCGCATGTGATGAAGACGATGTCGGACTCCTTGAGCGCCGCCTTGATTTCCTGCTCCGCCTCGCGGGCAGCCTCCTCGCCGACCTGTGGCAACGCCCCAGCCCCGAGGCCCCTTGTCACACGCCTTCCCAGGAGTATCTTGTGGGGGGCCCTCGTCATGAGCAGGTGCTGCGCGTCCGTGTTGGCCGCGTACAGTTCCGCGCCCACGATGCCGGCCTCCGCAAGCCTGTTGATGGTGTTCGATCCGCCCCCACCACAGCCTATGATCTTTATGCTGGTCTTCAGACCCTGCAGTATGCTCTGCAGCTCCTCGTCCTGGGCTGAGAGCGCCCTGAACGCCTCCGGGATTTTCGTCTGCTGCTCCTGCTCCGCAGCTGTCATCACGCTGTCGATGAGGGACTTCATCTTGAGCCTCCGAACTATATATGCAAATATAAAGCGCCAGCGGCGAGACAAGCTCGCCGGCTGTCAGCACCGTAGCTGATTGCCCTTCTTAAAATTTTCGGACGAATTGCCTGAGCCATACCATGTATGGCTCAGCGTACGAGGTCGA
>CAZHTV010000161.1:0-2755 GCA_964535775.1 uncultured Thermoplasmata archaeon
GAGAAGAAGAGGGATTCTGTGCTCGAACTCGAGAGGCTGAATAGGAAGATAGCGCAGCAGGAGGCCGCTGTCATCAAGCTCCAGGACGAAGCGAGGGAGAACCAGGTCATCGGGGACTTCATCTACTCGAGGTATGCGGAGCTGCAGCAAGTCCTTCAGGCCGCCAGAGAGGCCTTGGATCACGGAGAGATCGGGAGCGTCCAGGGGTACGAATCCTTCGACCAGAAGAGACGCATATTGACGGTCGTGCTCGGCCACAACAAGGTCGAGTTGGAGGTAGACGGCACCGTTGAATCCAGCTCCAGAAGATACTATGAGGCGGCCAAGAAGGCCAGGAAGAAGCTCGAAGGTGTTCTTACGGCCCTCGGGGAGACCAGGAGTGCGCTCGAATCCGCCGTTGAGGGGGATGCCGAGCCTGAGAAGAAGAAGGCAGGACACGAGCACACCAAGCGCTTCTGGTTCGAGAGGTACAGGTGGTTCATATCGAGCGAGGGGGCGATAGTGCTCGGGGGCAAGGATGCCAAGAGCAACGATATGTTGGTCAAGAAGCATCTGAAGCCAGGCGACAGATACGCCCATGCCGACATACACGGCGCGCCAAGCGTCGTCGTGAAGACGCAGGCCGGCGTGACCGAGAATACACTATACGAGGCCTGCGAGTTCGCAGTTGCGACTTCGAAGGCCTGGAACGCGAAGATAGGCTCCGCGGCAGGCTACTGGGTCATGCCCGAACAGGTTAGCAAGACCCCGCAAAGCGGAGAGTACCTCGCAAAGGGCGCGTTCGTCATCCGAGGGAAGAGGAACTACTCGAACAAGCTGGAGATCAAGCTCGGCATCGGCGAGACCGAGTTCGAGGGAGCGAGGAAGATCATGTGCGGGCCCGAGACCGCCATACGCTCTCGATGCGGCCGCTATGTGATCTTCAGGCCTGGCGAGCGGGACAAGAACGAGTTCGCGAGGCTGCTCTCTGACTCGTTCGAGGTGCCTATCGAGGAAGTCCAGAGCATACTCCCGCCAGGAGATGTCGGCATCATCGAGCAAGTCGGGGTCTCTATTTCCTTTTGAGCGCTCTCAGAATCTTGAGCTCGCTCTTGTAACCCTTCTCGCCTTGAGGGGTCTCGAGGACCATCGGGACGGTCTCCCAGCGTTTGTCATTCATGAAGTTCCTGAAACCGTCAATCCCGATGAACCCCTTGCCTATCTGCTCGTGCCTGTCGATCCTCGAGCCCTGCTTCACCTTCGAATCGTTGATGTGCATCGCCTTGAGATGCTCAAGCCCTATCACATCGTCGAACATCTGGAAGGTCCTCTCGTATCCCTTCTTGGTCTTCACATCGTAACCGGCTGCATAGGCGTGGGCGGTGTCGAAGCACACACCAGCGTTCTTCTGGTCGTCAAGAAGGCTGATTATCTTCTCAATCTGCTCGAACGAGTGGCCGAGCACTGTCCCCTGGCCTGCGGTGATCTCTATCACGAAGGCGACATCACCGGAGCCGAACTCGCCCCTCGCCCAGTTGAGCGATTCCGCGATCTTCTTGAGGCCCGCCTGCTCGCCTGCGCCCATGTGCGCCCCTGGGTGAAAGATCAGGTGACGAACGCCAAGATGCTTCGCCCTGGCCATCTCGTCGAGGAAGGTCTCCCTCGACTGCTTAAGGAGCCTCTTGTCGGGGCTCCCGAGGTTGATAAGATATGAGTCGTGGATGACCGTCTCCCGGATAGCGAACTTCCTGGAATTCTCCTTGAACCTCTGGGCCTCCTCAAGATCGAGCGGTCTCGCCTTCCACTGCATCTGGTTCTTCGAGAATATCTGCATGCAGTCGCAGGTCGCCTGTTGCGCACGCTCAGGGGCTTTGTCCAGGCCCCCCAAAATAGACACATGTCCTCCCAACATCATATCCGCCGACCCATCCTGTAATCTCAGAGCTGATAGATAATCCTCTCAGAAGTCCATCGTGAAGAGATAGGAGCCGTTGACGATCGTCGACTTCGGCTCCACCCCCGTCTTGTGCATGAGAGCGATCATGGCCACGTTGTCCCTCATCACTTCGGCGGTGAAGCCCTTGATGTTCTTCGATCTGGCGACCTTGACAAGGGACTGTATCATGTAGGTACCGATGCCCTTCCCCTGCCAGGCATCCGCCACCATGAAGGCTATCTCCGCCCTGTGCGTGGCCGGGTTGAGATGGTAGCTCCCGACGCCTACGACCCTCTGCTTCACGCCCTCCTTGGTTATCGCGACGAAGGACATCTCGGCCTCGTAGTCTATGCAGCAGAACTGTTGCAGCTTCCGGTGGGGCATCGATTTCAACATGCTGAAGAACCTGTTGATTATCGTCTGGTCGCTGAGGTCGTAGAACATGTCGCTGAGCATCTCCTCGTCCGTAGGTCTGACAGGCCTCACGATCAACTCGGAGCCGTCCTTGGTCACCATCGTCGTCTCGAGCTCCTCGGGATAGACGGCCTCCTCGCGCGGGAGTATCTGGTCCTTGTAGACATAGTTCAGCTTCTTCGCGCCCTCCAGGAGCTTCTTTCTGAACTTGGGATGCGCGACGCCTACCAGCGCCATTGCCCTCTCGCGTATGTTCTTCCCGTGGAGGTACGCTATTCCCCACTCTGTCACAACATAGTGAACATCGCCTCTGGTAGTAACGACGCCTGCGCCCTCGTTCAGGTTGACGCTGATCCTCGAGACCGTGCCGTTCTTTGCCGTCGATGGCAGAGCGATTATCGGCTTGCCGCCCTTCGACCTGGCGGC
>CAZHTV010000162.1:0-2752 GCA_964535775.1 uncultured Thermoplasmata archaeon
CCGTGGCCGTTGTCGTCCATGGGGTCTGAATCCTTGTTGACGAAGTCATAGCCGCCTATGACCTTGTATGATGGACCGATGCCTCCCCCGAGGTCCGGGTGAGTGTAGTCGACTCCTGTGTCTATGATCGCCACGACCATGCCCGTGCCTGTGGCGAGACTGTTGGCCGGATCACGCATACTCCAGATCTGCGTCGCCCCAACCTGGGCTACGCTCTCGGAGAGCATTGCGGTCACTGTGAGGTCTGGGTACACATCGATCCCGAACTCAGGTGATGCTAGAAGCTCTTCGAGTTCGGCAATGCTTATGCGCCCGGAGAACCCAACAAGAGCGCTCGAGAAGTCGTTCTGTTTGGCGGCCTCAAGCTTCTTCAAGAGGTCGGCCTTGGCCGGGCTGGCCTGCACGGGCTCAACGCTTCCGGGAGCGCGATCTGTGTATGAGAATATGACCCTGACATAGCCCTCCTCATCGGCCAATGAATCCCAGTCCCAATTCCTGCCCTGCAAGGTGTCCAGGGCATGCTGAGCCGGCTTCGCCTGCTCGGACGGGCTTTCATCTGACGGCGAGCTTAAGATGGCCACCGTGGGAGTTGCGAGAAAGACGAAGGATGTGGTGACCATGAGCAGGGCTACTGTCACTGTGAGGGCTACGTCCGCAAGGGAATAGGGCTTGCATGGTGTCCGGAGCGGAGTGCACTCAGGGCTGCCAGACTCCACGTTGCGCCTCCTCATCACTGTAAATCAACCCTTGTGTTGATATCCTGGGGAGGCGCTTAAGAAGGCCATCCTGTGGTTATCATCCAGTGGTTATCAAAAAGACCAACATGCCCCATCCTCGACACCTCGGCACAGACAGACCGGGTTCATTGTATTGCCAGTACGCTGTCTGATTCCCGCTCTTCCCCATAAACCGGCCGCTATAAAGCCCTATTCTCATTTCTGATACGAATCGCGGACGGATAGGGAGCCCATGCTACCGCAGAAGGAATCGGTGACAATCGACTTAGTCCCGAATCTACTTCTTCCTCTTCGAGACGAGGAAGACCGCTGCGACAGCGGCTATGAGGCCGCCGGCGATCACAAAGCCCATGACGCTCCCGAACTCCGGGATGGCGTAGGGAAAGGTCACGTTGCACCACTGAGAAGGCAGGTCGTTGGCAGTTGTACTGTTGCTCTCCTGACTGGCCCCGTGAGTGGCGATGACCTGGATCCTGTCCCCGATGTCCCATTCCGACGGCCCGAAGGTCCGTGAGAAGTAACCGTCCTCGTCCGAGGTGTCCGTTAGGGTGGACCTTACCGTATCATCGCTGGCCCAGCGGATGTTGATGGTTATCGGGATGTCCTTGATGAGCCTTCCGTCGACGTCCCTCACATAGCCTCTTACCTGCTTCGGACCGGTCGCCGCGCTGACACCATATGAAACGAGGAACATAGCCACGAGGGCCACCGTGAGTGCCATCGTCAGAGCCGCTGCCATCCTGCCTCGGTGCCCCGAGCACCCTCTCGCCATCGACCTCATCATGACCACCGTAAATCGTCTCTGTCTTCTATGGAGTATCTCTGATTGACACTAGTGATTTATATTACTTGTGCCACCTGAGCCAGTGTCTTCATCCTATTCGGCCAGTGTTCAGGCCCTCCTGCGCCTCCTTGCCATGACCACAAGGACCATCGCAGTGAAGCTTGCGATTGTCAAACCCGCCGTGATACCGCCGCCGAGTTCGGGTATGACGAAGGCCAGGCTCGCGTTCAGCCACTGAAAGGGAGCAGGATTGGCCACGGTGGTGTTGACGATCGAATAGACGCTGTACCTGGCGGTGATCTCTATCGTGTAGCCCGGATCCCAATCGGAGGGGCCGAAACTTAGCGAGTAGTAGCCGTCAGGATCGGTCGCGTCGCAGTACAATGTTTTCACGAGGACTGCCCCGTTCAGCGTCTTCAGCGTCACATTCGCGTTGGGGACCGGGTTCCACAGCGAATCCCAGACAAACCCGCGAACAGCCTTGGGTCCAAGCGCTGCCGAAGTGCTGTCCGAGCCCAGGTTCACGGCAGATATCAATGCACACGAGACGAGTATGACTGTCACCGCGACGAACCTGGGGTCCCTGGCCGTCCTCGCCGCTCTCACGCTAGTCCTCCTTATACCCTCGCGCCAGCAGTAACGCGGAACGCCCCAATATCCCTTCCGCTGCCGGCGGCTCTCACGCTCGATCACGCCTTGGATGGCATTGGCTGAAAAATGCGTTTGACGCGGGCGGTCAAAGCCCCGCCCGCCTCTGAATAGGTTTTGCATGCCCTAATACACCATCGAACCAGGCCCTTCGACCCAGATGAAGTACGCCCTGCCAGGTGTGATGACGAAGTCGAACTTCGCCGGGTCGCCCTTGCAGTACGAGAGGTACTCGCCCGTCTCTGCGTCGAGGTAGGTGAGCATCCAGGCCGTCGTCCCGCTGACCATGTTCAGCGCCTCGCTGGCCATTATCGGCTCGAGGCTATTGTAGCCCATGATGTTCCAGCCCTCGGACAGTGGCGTCATGCTGTTGAGCACGAGGTCGCCCTTGAGCTTGAACACCGTGTCCGAACTAACCCAGACATAGTAGCCCTGTCCGAGCTCTATCGGGAAGTCTCTCTCGTCTTTTTCACCCACGAGATACGACTCCCACTTCTGGGAGGTGGTATTCAGCATGGTCACCATGGCTCCCGTCGGGCCTATCGCCTCGAGCAGGCCCTTCGCCGTCAGGCCGCCCTCGACC
>CAZHTV010000163.1:0-2750 GCA_964535775.1 uncultured Thermoplasmata archaeon
TCCTTTGCCTTCTTCCTGGCGACCTGTTCCATCGTCTCAGCTCCGGCCGCCTTCCAGACATCGTAGGGCCTGAGGTCGCTCAGGGAGGGATCCCATATCTCCCTCATGTGCTTGTATGTGTGAGGCTCCTGGAGGAAGTTGCCTCTCGGACCAACACGGTCCACCATCGACAGCGCGAGATGCTCGTCATTGACCGGGAAACCAGAGATGAGCCGAAGCACTGCCGTCGCAATCTCATGGTCGATCATCATCTGCTCGAATGACAGGACCTTCGAGCCCTCGAGCATGCCTATTCCGTTGAGGAGGTCGCCACCAACGAGCGCGACGGTCAGAGGGACCAGGGTGTGCTCATGGCCTATCTGCGGTCCTATCATCTTCGCCATGCAGCCCATCGCGCCAGGCGAGGACGGCATGCCATAACGTTTCGACATCTGGACGCCGGCTGAGTTCATGAGCGCAGTCTCGGGCCGTCCACCGCCGCCATATCCCCCGGTCCTCAGGTCCATTGGAGATGAGACAGTGCTGTAGAGCACCGGGGCCCCAGGGGCTGCCAGCTGTATGACGGTGTTCGCACCGATTATCTCGGCGTTGTTTATCGCAACATCAGAGGCGAGCGTCGCTGGAGCGGTTGTCCCTGCCTGGGGCATGCTCATCAGGTGTATCGGCACGCCCGCTCTCGCAAACGTCAGAGAGGCGTCCATCGCTCCTCCGTCCAGCGTCAGCGGACAGATGCAGCACATGATCGAGGAGATGATCGGCCTCCTCCTGAGCTCCTTCTCTCCTCCCGTTACAAGCGAAACCATCTTGATCTCGACCTCGGCCTCCTGCTTGATGAAAACGGCCTCCACCATCGTGTGCTTCTGCGTGTAGTTCAGGCCCACCTCCAGTTCGTGCAGTGTGTGCGCATGAGGAGGCACTTCCAGAGGCGTGACGCTCGGGTTGAACACGGCGACGCCGGGAAGGTAGTCCGTGAGTATCGCCACCTTCTTGACGTCCTCCTTCGTCGACCCTCTCTTCTCGCCCGTCTCCAGGTCGTAAGTGGCAACACCCGTGGCATCCGTCGAGAAGTACACATGCCTTCCATCGAGCTTCACATCGTTCTCCTTTGTCCTCCCAGCAAGGTCGAAGGCCTTTGGGAACCTCTTCAGGCCTTCGTGCACAAGGTGCTCCGGGATCTTCGCCATCTTCTTGGAGAAGTCGACGTCTGCACCGTTGTCCTGCAGTATCTGAAGCGATTCCTTGCTGTAGATCTTCATGCCAGTCTTCCAAAGGAGGTTCAGGCTTGCCCAGTGGATCGCGTCCTCTTCCTCCTTTGTCATTATCTTGAGCCGAAGTTTGCGCTCAGTATCGAATCCGATTCTCGCCACGCCCTCACCCCTTTCCCAGAAGGCTCTTGGCCAATGCCAGTCCTTCTATAGCATCGCCGGCCTGCTCGTCCGCTCCGATCTCCCTGGCCCATTCCTTCGTCGTAGGGGCGCCCCCGACAAGGATTATCGTGTTCTCTCGGATGCCCTTCGATGCGAGAGCCGATATGATCTCTGGCATCCTTACCATCGTCGTTGTCATGAGAGCTGACATGCCCACTATCCTCGCTTTCTCCTTGGCTGCAGTCTCCACGAACCGCTCGCCCTGCACATCGACTCCAAGATCGATGACATCGAACCCTGCGGTCCCCATGATCGTTCCTACAAGGCTCTTGCCGATGTCGTGGATATCGCCCTCCACAGTGCCGAGAACGACCTTTCCGAGCCCACCTCTGTCCGCGCCTTTCGGTATGTGAGGCTCGAGTACTGACACTCCCTTCCTCATCACATTCGCAGCCATGACAAGCTCGGGCAGATACGCTTCGCCTCTCCCGTACCTGTCTCCCACTTCCCTTATTCCCTTGGCAAGTCCTTCCTGGATCGCCTTCAGCGGGTCAACCTTCGAGTCCAGAGCGCTCTTGACGATGGTTTCGACATTGTCGAGGTCGTAGTTCACAACAGCATCCTTCAAACGCGCAAGGTGCATAGCAGCTTCGGCTTCGCTCATATTATCCCCTAGTCGGGCAACTTCAAACCCATATTAGAAACCTCGTCCTGATCCGAAATGCCAGCAAAGCGCCAACTTCGGCGAAGCCGGACAAGGAGCGAATGCGATGTACTCCCCACCGCTCCTGCCAAAACAGACATGGAGGAGTCTTACTTCGGGGGGCTGAAGATCGACGAGATACAGCCGGGCTGGCCCACATGACCAAAAGGTTCTTTCATCTCGAGCGCTTCACCTGACCGAAATCGAGGCGAATCACTCATGGCTAGACCCAAGATCGAGTTCCTTCAGCGTGAGGACATAGAGCGGATTCATGAGATCACAGTGAGGGTGCTGGGGGAGGTCGGCGTGGTCATCCACAGCAAGAGCGTTTGCGACATGCTGAAGGGTGCTGGCGCGGCCGCGAGCAAGGACGGCAAACGCATCTTGATCCCGGAGGAACTCGTCAGGGAAAGCCTCAGATCCGCTCCAAAGTCCTTCGTTCTGGCGGCCAGGGACAAGAAATGGGACCTCAAGGTGCCATCCAAGAATAGGGTCTTCGTTTGCAGCGGCGGCGAAGGCGTGTTCGTGAAGGATCTGGTCACTGGCGAGTCGAGATACTCGAACTCAGAAGACGTCAGGGACTTCACTATGTTCATCAACGAGGTTCCTCAGATAGATTTCTGGTGGGGGATGGTGGGCGCTATCGAACAACCCAACCACCTCAAGTACCTCGTGGAGAT
>CAZHTV010000164.1:0-2731 GCA_964535775.1 uncultured Thermoplasmata archaeon
TTCTCTGCTTCATCGGGAGCGAGAAGTGGAAGGTGCTGCCGGCACCCCTCCTGCTCTCGAACCATATCTCGCCGCCGTGCTTCCTGACTATCTCCCTGCTCGTGTAGAGGCCTATCCCGACGCGGCCATCCGCGCGGGTGAGGCCCGCGTCTGCCAGGAAGAACCTGTCGAACAACTTGTCGTGGTCCTCCTCGGCGATCCCTGCGCCGCTGTCCTTCACCCACATATGGACCTTCCCACCCAGGATGTCGGCGCCTATCGTGATCTGGCCGCCGTTGTCGGTGTACTTGACCGCGTTGCTGATCAGGTTCTCGATGACGTCGTGCATCCTCACCCTGTCCGCCTGCACGATCGGCAGCTCGTTCCCGAACAGGACGGAGATCGAATGGTTCTTCGCAGTGATCTCGGCGCTGAGGTCCTCGACCACCTCGTGCGTGACCATGGCCAGGTTGACGTTGCCGAAGTCGAGATGGAAGCTCTTGCCCTGCATCTTTGACATCTCCAGCATGGCGGAGACCAGAGTGTTGATCCTCCTGGCTTGCTCGGCGACGGCATTGAACTTCTCCTGCATCTTCGGCGTGACCTCTCCGTACATCCCGGACGAGGTCATCTCTATGTATCCGAGTATGGTCGTGAGCGGGGTCCTCAGCTCGTGCGAGATCGTGTCCACGAGGCTGTCCTTCATCATGTCCAGGTCCTTCATGTCGTCATAGGCCTTCTGGACTGCGTCCAGGTTCTCCTTCAGCTTTTCCCTGAGCCTCGCGTTCTCGAGCGCTATGGCGGCATGGGCCGCGAAGGGCTCTGCGATTGCGACCTCCACCTGGGTGAACTGATCGCTCTTGTCCCGGTAGAGCTCCAGGACCCCCTCGACACCGTGCTTCCCCTTGAGCGGTATCGCCATCATTGTCTGCCTTATCTCGATATTCTCGAGCCCGGGGATGTCCTCAACGCGCGGGTCCTCTATCGAGTCCTCGACTATGTCGACCCTGCCACTTTTCGCCACCAATCCAGCGAGGCCCGTCAACGGGCCGATATCGTCCATCACCTCGTCTGCGAAGGGCCCGGTCGCGTAGATGGGTATGAGGAGGCTGCTGTCCCAGTCCACAGTGTAGACGCTCACCTCGTCGAAAGGCACCAGCTCGTTGAGCTTGTCGGCGATCATCATCAGCGTGTCCTTCAGCTCGGCCGGCTCTTGCATCGCGACCGTGATGTCGATCATGTTCCTGAAGAGCTTCACGGTCCTGCTCAGCGCTTCGACCAACCTCGCATTGGTCATTGCCACGGACGCGAGGCTGGCAAACACCTCGAGGCTCCTGACGAGTGAATCGCTGGGCAGCTTCCCGTCCCTGGGCCCGTCGGGCTCGAGGAACCCGACGATGTTGCCCTCAGCGTCCTGGAAGGTGACGTAGAGGACGTCCAGCTCGTGCCATGAGCCGGGGTCCTTGCGGGGCTGAGAGGCGCGCTCGGGGTGGAGGAGGCTGTAGTATTCGGTTCCGTTTGTGTCCGGTTCGGCCTTCAGGAGGTACGTGAATCTTCCGATCTTCTCCGTCTTGGCCAGGTCCTCATTGACCGCGCTTCTCGACTTCGCCATGCCGTACACCTTGTCGGCCACGTCGAGCGGGAAGCCCTTGGTCGCCCTGAGCACGTAACTGTTCGTCTCCTCTTCAAACAAGAACGCGTCGCAGGCCTCGAAGCCGAAGTCGTCCGTGATCATTCCGACGATGCTGTCGAGAATACGGTCGACATCCTGATCGCGCATCAGCGATGTCGCGAGCTCGAGGGTCTTGTTGAGCTGCTCCTCGTTCACAGATGATTCCAGCATCCGGGGCGTATTTCAGCCTTGCGTCTCCTGCTTTCGTTTTTGATATTGTTCCAGGAGACAACTATTAGTACGAAACAGAAGGCGTCGCATGATTTTGCACACTTTGCGCACAACCATTATAGCCAGTGCCACTTGCGCATCAGCATGTAACAATGGCAATCGTGTTCGACCAGAAGCGGCCCGATCATAACCCATACTGCCCCGCCGCAAGTAGCTGCCCGAACGGTGCCCTTCACATCGATAGGAAGGCCTTCAGGCCGCCTTCGTCAGCGAGGAGTGCGCAGGCTGCGCCATCTGCACGTCCAGCATTCTACATGGCCCGACACACGAGGTCTGAGACCTACTTCTTCCAGAAGAACCCGCAGTAGCACCTGCCGTTGCGCTCGACGTCCCCACCCCTGGTGGGCTTGCACGGACACTGGTACTCCGGGGTGTGCTCCATCCTGCACGGGCAGTAGAATTCGCCGAACAGCCTGTACTTCCCCACGAGCCCTTCTATGAGGTCCTCCTTCATCTCGTTGAACGAATATCCCTTCAGCCGGGCGTAGTTCTCCGCACGCTCGCGGATCTCCTTCTCGGTGCCCTTGTCCACCCTGTCGCCCTGCCAACCTTCGGGAGCCCTCACCAGCCGCAGCTTCTGGCCGCATATGGGGCAGATGACGATGGCCCCCTCCGACCAGCCCTCCTCCTTCTTGAACCTTGCCAGGCACACTGGGCAGTAGATCCTCTCCGGCTTCCCATCGCTCATAGCTTCAACGCCTTCCTGAGCCTCTGCTCGTCATGCCCTACAATGATGTCCTCGTCTATGATGACCACCGGGAACGACCTCCGCCCGGTGAGCTTCTCGATCTCTCCGAGGGCCTCGTCCTGCTTGGCGTCGTCCAGAAGATCCACATCTACGCAATCGTA
>CAZHTV010000165.1:0-2723 GCA_964535775.1 uncultured Thermoplasmata archaeon
CATCATCGCGTCATGCTGGAACGCGCCGGGGCTGAACCGTAGGCCCCCTGCCGTCGTGTCGAAGACGGCTGTTGGCAGCGGGCCGGCGCTCGCTCCGAACACCACATCCAGGTGCCTGGGGAAAGCGCTCACGGCTGACGCGCCCATTCGGGAATGTGGATTTCTCCCACATGTCGGGCGCGATCCGCTGCTTCCCGGGCCGACCGTGACGGCCCGTGTATGTGCCTTGTTGGGCATCTGGTGGTCAACGGGGAGACGGGCTCTTGCCAGTTGGCACTACATGTACCACCTGACTTTGGACAGAACCAGCTCTGAAAAAGAAATAAATACGCAGACCTCGTAACCGCAGCCACCGGCAGGGATTGGGTAAGTGAGCGAGATAAAGAGGCTTGTTTTGGACGTTCTGAAGCCCCATCACCCGACCATAATCGAGATGTCCCGCAGGATAGGGGTTCTGAACGGTGTGTCCGGCGTGAACTGCACGCTGGAGGAAGTCGACAGGGAGACCGAGAGCGTCAAGATAACGATCGAGGGGATTTCGATCGACTTCGAGGCGGTCGAGGAGACCATATCCGACTGCGGCGCCGTGATTCATTCGGTCGACAGCGTCTCCGCAGGCAAGAAGCTCGTGGACGAAATCAAGACCCCGCAGGACAGATGAGCTACTGTTCCTTCTCCCGGGGCACGGTCTTCAGCTTGGAGGCGACCTGCTCGATTAGCTCGGGCTTGTCCAGCTTCGGCTCCACCAGCACCCTTCCCGAGTGCTTGTGCCAGAACCTCGGGTAGGACTTCTCCAGCTCCAGTATGCAGTCGAGGTCCAGGGCCTTGACGGCTTCGAAGAGCATCCTCGCGGTCGGGGCCTCGAGGGCGTCCTTCTTCGCGACTCTTCGTCCCTGGGCCCTGCTGAGCCGCAGGTCGAAGTACGCGGGCCAGAGCACGACGGCGTCCTCCGGGTCGAAGGCCATTCGGCAACCTCAGGGTCGCGAAGGGGGCCCGTCTATCTAACCTTGTCGGTGAGAACGGCCTGGGGCCGCCGTCCGTATCAGGCGTGGACGTTTAATAGCCATGACTTCTATGCGCCCGGCAAGTGACAGAGGTATGTTAGACGAGGATATCGCGCTGGCCGTCCTGAGAGAGGCAGAAGCGAAGGCGGGGGTTCTGCTGGCCGAGGTGAGGCTTGAGCAGCGGGACCGCAGGCACATGGCTGTCAAAGAGGGACGGGTCTCGAGCGTGATATCCACGCATGACCGTGGTATGAACGTGAGGGTGGTCATGTCTTCCGGGACAGGGTTCGCCAGCGGCAACGCGATCACCAGGGCCGAAGGCCTCGGCTTGCTCCAGAGGGCCTACAGGCAGGCCAAGGGGGGCAGGAGGCGCTCCGAGGTGTCCCTCTCACCGGAACCTGCCGTGAAGACAGACTGGGAGGTCCGCCAGAAGCGGGCCCTGGTCGATGTGGGCACCGAGGAGAAGCTGAGCTGCCTCCAGGATCTGGACAGGGCGATCATGAAGACCAAGGTGAAGGTCCAGGGGAGGTTCTTCGAGCTCAAGGATTACGAGATCGAATCATACTTCGCCAACACCGAGGGTTCCAGGATAGGGTCCTTCCTGCCCAGGGTCGTACTCGAATCCGTCAACATGGTGACCTCGAAGGGCGAGAGCGCCCAGTCGATCAGGAGCTGGGGGGCGTCCGGGGGATGGGAGAAGGTAGAGGCGTGGGCGCTGGACGACGTGCTCCCGCAGGAGATGAAGATGCTCAAGGCGCAGCTCGACAAGGGCAAGCGCGTCAAGCCGGGCACGTACGACCTGGTCTGCGGTCCTGAGGTGGCAGGCATCGCAGCGCACGAGTCCTGCGGCCATCCCATGGAGGCGGACAGGATCATGGGACGGGAGATGTCCCAGGCGGGCAGATCGTTCGTCTCTCCGGACATGATCGGCAAGCGCATAGGCTCTGAGTACGCGACGGTCATCGACGACCCGACGCTGCCAGGTTCTTACGGCTACTACGCGTATGACGAGGAGGGCGTCAAGGCCCGGCCGAGATTCCTCTACAAGGCGGGCATCATCAACGAGTTCCTTCACAACAGGGAGACCGCCTCCAAGCTCAGCGTCCAGAGCAACGGTTCCTCCCGTTCCGAGTTCTACCTCCGCGAGCCCATCGTGAGGATGGCCAACACATTCGTCGCCCCAGGGGACTTCGAGGACGACGAGATATTTGGCGATGTGAAGGACGGCATCCTGATGCATTCGTTCACCGAATGGAACATCGACGACAAGAGGTACAACCAGAAGTATGTCTCACGGGAGGCGTACTTCATCAGGGATGGCGAGATCGCGGGCCCAGCGAGGAACTGCGTGCTCGAGATAACCACGCCCGGTTTCTGGGGCGCCCTGGACGCCGCCTCGAAAAGGCTGGACTTCGTCGCTGCGGAGTGCGGCAAGGGTGACCCGATGCAGGCGATGTCGGTCTTCACCGGTGGTCCGATGCTCCGACTGAGGAGGGTGGCACTGAGATGACATCGCTCAAGGAGATCGCATTCGACCTGGTCCGGGCTGCATGCGACGATGGCGCCGATGACGCCGTCGCAGAGACCTTCGACAGCTCGACCAGGCTGGTCAGGTTCTCGAACAGCGAGATCGACTCCACTCTCTCATGGACCGAGAGACATGCCCATGTCTTCGTGGCTCTCGGGAAGCGCACTCTCGTAGCTCATATCAGAGACCTG
>CAZHTV010000166.1:0-2695 GCA_964535775.1 uncultured Thermoplasmata archaeon
GGTTCCGAGCACCTAAGACTCGTCTCCGTCATCGAACGTCCAGCGATTTATTTTTATTCAAATCGCACCTAGAGCATTAGCCCTGCCCCCAGAAACGAAACAAAATGAAAACGGATGGAAAGGGTTTTGTCAGTCGCGTCGCTCAGGCCGTCTTCTTCCTGCTCATCATGAACATCACGCCCAGGAGCACGATGACCACGATCACGAGGATCATCGTGATCATGCCCCATAGGTTCGCGCTGTCCGCCTTGTCCTCGAGCGTGTCGACGCGATCGCTCATATCGGCCATCCCTTCTCCGAGCGACGCAAGAATCGTCTGAAGGGCGGTCAGCTGGGACTGAATCGCTGTCACATTGGCGTTCCCTGCAGCGAGCTCGGCCTCCAGCTCGGCAATCCTCTCGTTGAGATAGGCGATCTGCTCGTCCAGCGTCATCGACGCGACCACGGTCAAAGGCACCTCGGGGCCCTCAAGGTCCGTGTCACCGCCGCTGACGTAGGACACCTCCAGGGAGTATATCCATACAGTGTAGGAACCAGCTGGCGCGAGCTGGGGCACAGACATCTCTGCGGCGAACGTCCCGCTCGAAACAACAAAGAACTGCAGAGCGGGATAGGCAGTGTCCGCCGGTCCCTTCAGCACCATGCCAACCCAGAAGTACTCCGGAACGGCGAAGGCGAAATCAACAGTGACCGAGACAAGGAACGGCCTTCCGGCCGGGACGGTCGAGGGTACCGCGGCCGCGGTGATCCTCACCACCTGCATGGATTCGACCCTGTCGAAGACCGTGGTGGCATCGTTCCCACCTATCGCAAAGACTCTTCCATCCGGCGTTGCCGCCGCGCCCAAGTACCTAGCTGGCGTCGTCATGTCCGGAGCAGTCATCCAGGTATTGTTGTCCGGGTTGAGGACATACGCGTCAGCGTAGCCGCCACCAACGTTCATGTGCGAACTGCCGCCTCCGAGGGCGTAGATCATGCCGTCCGCGCCGCATACCGCTGCCAAGGCCGACGCTGGCTGTGGGAGCGGTGCGGCTACCTCCCAGCTCCCTGACCAGTAGTAGGTCATGAACACGACGTCCGTCGCAGACAAACCGCTCGGCGTGCCGCCTATGTAGAATATCCTGTAGCCGTCGGTTGCCATCCCACCTGCTTTCGTTCCCACAGGAAGACTCGGTCCAACCGCCCAAGAGTCAGTTTCAATGTCGTATATCCAGACGTCCGTCGCATACGAGCTGCCTCCTGATTGCTCGCCACCCGCGACCAAGATACCGTAATAGGTCCAGACTGCCTTGGCCTCCCAAGTGGGGAGAGGCATGGGTGTACCGATGGACCAGGAGTCGGCCGCTATGCTGTAGATCTGAGTCGTCGCAATGGACGATACATTGACTCCCCCGAACACATAGATATTACCATCGTAGTAGGCGCCGGCGGCTCCCCTGACACCGTACGGCATGCTAGCGAGAACAGTCCATACGCCCGTTTCCGGGTCATAGGACGCTGCATCGCCAACCGCGCTCCCATATGAGCCTCCGGAGATCGACTTCACTCCTCCCATCACGTAGACCATGCCGTCTTCATCGTTGACGACCACAGCCTGTGTGCGCGCACTACCAAGATCCGGCTCGGACGTCCAACCCGGTGTCAGGACCGCTCGCACAGGTGATGGCACCAATGCCAGCGAGCTGACAACCAGAAGTAGAGCGATGCCGGCAACCGACATGCTTGCCAACACTCTGTTTGTATTTCCCATCCTTTTGCCTCCGTCATCTGAGACCACTTCAGGAGCCACGGAAGAAACTCCGCTCCTGGTCTCAGGTTGTCATAGGGGTGTTTGGATATAAGCCCTCCTATGGTGCCGCCGCAGCAGACAAGAACCATCTGTTGACTCAGGAATTCCAGGACAAATCGCTTCATTTGGCAAACATATCGAACTGTACTGAAGGAATGGAGAAGAACAATCAAAGGATACTCCTGACAATCCAACACTTTTTCAACGCCTTTTCCTAATGTTTTTATACCTCGGGATGATACGCTGAACCGTGGGATCATCCGCGAGCCCTGGCCTGTTTGCGATCCGGGCCCGCGTGTGCACACGGTGATACCGGAACCAGGGAAGAGATACCATGATGATTCTGAAGATGAAGAAGGAGGACCTCTCGACCTTCCTCGACGCCGTCAAGGAGTGGGGGGAGCTGTGGGGTCCGGTGAAGAAGGAGGGCAAGACCACATATGCGAAGGTCGACGCCCTCTCGCAGATGGACCTCAAGGCCGCGAGGACCATCATACCGCCCAAGAAGTTCCTCTACCCCCAGAGGTTCACGATGTTCGATTTCGATGAGGAGGGCTATGTCGAGAGGGTCGGGGACGTGCCGAAGCGCATACTGTTCGGCATACACCCATGCGACCTACACGGGATACTGATCATGGACAAGCTGTTTCTGGAGACTTACAACGATCCGTACTACAAGGAGAGGCGGGAGAAGACACTATTGCTCGGGCACAGCTGCATACCGGACGAGAAGTGCATGTGCTTCGCGACCGACACCGACTACATCGCAGAGGGCTTCGACCTGTTCTTCACCGACCTGAAGATGTTCTATCTGGTCTGGGTCGGCTCGACCAAGGGGCACGACCTGGTCAGGATGAAGCCGGAGCTGTTCAGCAGGAACATCGAGAAATCGGACATCTTAAACTA
>CAZHTV010000167.1:0-2668 GCA_964535775.1 uncultured Thermoplasmata archaeon
CATGAGGCGATTGTGTGATTGACATGCGAATTCGTCGAGGTCTGGCCGCTCGTTCGTGAATCGCCGAGAGATCCGCGATGTGCGAGCAGCGACATCGCGCATATGTGCTTCGGCGCCAGTATGCGGCCACGCTTAAATACGATCCAGTCCATTCACCAGCGGGGGAATGAATGTGATTGCGAGAAGAATGAGACTGTATGCCGTCGCAGCGTGCAGCTTGATAGCATTCGGCATGGCCGTGGCCCCGACCGCAGCCCAGAAACCCAATGCTGCCAACGTTGACTGGACGTTCGCGATATACATGTGCTCTGACAACGACTTGGACTACTGGGGCGGACTGAACACTGACTGGCTGAAGGAAGTCGGATCCACTGCCGCGGTCAAGTTCGTGGTGCTCTGGGACACCTCGGAAGGTCCTGCGGATCTGTACTTGATCGAGAAGAAGAAGATGGTCAAGATGACCGACTACGCGTACAGCGGGAAGGAGGTCAACATGGGCGACCCCAAGATACTAAGTTCGTTCATGGATTATCTTGCAGCCAAGTTCCCGTCGAAACACCTGCTGCTCGACCTGTGGGACCACGGGGACGACTTCAGAGGCATTTGCTTCGACTACGACACCGGGACCAAGGACACGATGGACTACTTGACGCACCAGGAGATCACGTCCGCTCTCAAGGGGCGCTCCTTGTCCGTCCTAACCGCCGACGGCTGCGGCCTCGGGGTGATCGAGGTGGCATATGAGTACGTGATGAACGGTGTGACCGCAGAGTGGTTCGTCGCGAACCAGAACTATGTCCCGCTTCAGGGATTCCCGTACGACATGATAGCCGCCGACCTCGTCGCGAACCCGGGCATGACCCCGGAGGAGCTGTCGAAGGACATGGTGGCCAGGTACACAGAGCTGTACAAGAAGGGCTGGCTGACAGAGCTCGCCGCCATCAAGCTGACCGAGATCCCGCGGGTGGTGTCAGAGCTGTGGGATGTCACAGACATCCTGATGAGCGACATGCAGGCATACAAGGGCCTTGTGAGTTCCGGCCGCGGACAGGCCACGATGGGCTGGTCTCAATACGGCTGGGAGGGATATGTGGACTTCCCGACGATATTCGAGGTCATCTACTCGAGGGCGGATCCGGGCTCTGAGCTCAGGGTCCAGACGGGTGAGCTGCTCGCTGCGATCGAAATCGCCATCCCATATGTTGGTGCCTCGCAGCCCGCTGATGTCTGGGATCCCGAGGGAATGTCGATCTTCTTCCCGTCAGCTGATGGCTCGTACAATCACAACACTTGGTGGCGTGGCTCCCTCTATCCGACCATGCAGTTCGCGCAGGATGGATGGATAGACTTCCTCGACTGCTACTGGACCAGCAGTTGAAGGGCCGGGCCAGCGCAAACCGGTCCCCCAAACCCATTCTCCGTTTTACTCCGGGAGGACCATCAGGAACTCCATCTGAGCCTTTTAATCCCCGAGGTCGATTTGGTGCAGCGACTGTGAGAGCGCATCAACTCTTAAGAAGGGCGTTGCTTTGTCGGTACTGAGTGGGGCCTCCGCATTCAAGCCCTCAGGACTCAGAGCGATGAGGTGGTGAGATGGGATTGAGCGATTCCTCTTTCGTGATAGAAACCAGGGACCTAACCAAGAGGTTCAAAGACGTCCTGGCAGTGGATTCCCTCAGTATGAATGTGCGGAAGGGCGAGATATGCGGTTTTCTCGGCCCGAACGGAGCGGGCAAGAGCACGACGATCAAGATGATCATGGGCCTCTTCCACCCCACTTCCGGGACGGCATTCATAAACGGGGAGCCCGCGGGGGTCGATTCGGTGGAGCTCCGGAAGGACATAGGCTTCCTGCCCGAGCGCGTATCGTTCTACGACAACCTCACGCCCATTCAGACTCTGAACTTCTACTGTGAGTTGCGAGGCGCGGACAAATCCGTCGTGCCCTCTCTGTTGAAGGAGGTCGGCCTTGAGAACGCCGCAAACAGGAAGGTGGGGACGTTCTCGAAGGGTATGGTCCAGCTGTTGGGGGTGGCGCAGGCCATGATCGGGAACCCGTCCATATACATCATGGACGAGCCGACGGGAGGGCTCGACGCCCGATGGGTGAAGTCGGTCAGGGACAAGCTCAAGATGTTGAACGAGCGGGGAGCCACGATAGTGTTCTCGTCCCACATCCTTTCGGAGGTCCAGACCCTCTGCCACAGGGTGGCTATCATCGACAAGGGGAGGCTCCTCGTCGAGGACACGATCGATAGCATCAGCAGCCATCTACGCATCATGCCGCGCCTGCGGATCCAGATTCCCGGCGTGAACCAGGAGATCCTTGGACTCGTTCGCGCGATCAAAGGCGTCGAAGAGGTCTCTCTGAAGGACGAAGCGCTGCTCGTTACCTGTGATGCCGAAGTGCGGATGAAGGTGTTGAAGGCGCTGCAAGACAGAGGGGTTGTGGTCCAGGATTTCAAGACGATTGACCCCTCCCTGGAGGAAGCTTTCGTCAGGCTGCTCTCGGAGAAGGAGGGGTCCTAGATGCCTGTGAACCTCCATTCGGTCTACACCATCGCTAAGAAGGAGTTCGCGGACAACGCGAGGAATAGGTGGATAATCTCTCTAATCGCGATATTCCTGATACTCACCATCGCGGCCTCGTTCATGGCCGGTCAAGGCA
>CAZHTV010000168.1:0-2649 GCA_964535775.1 uncultured Thermoplasmata archaeon
CTCGGCCGGTATATCCTTCGACACCGAGGCCGGTTCCGCTTCTGGCTCGACTGGCCCAGGAGCGGTCTCCGGAGGATTCGAGGCAGGTTCTGTGAGAGCGGCATCTAGGATTCTCTGGGCGTCGTTCGCCTCCTTCGGACTCGGTTCCGGCTCGGCTGCCTTCTCATCCTGATAGGTCTCACAGACGTAGCAGTACAGCATCCCGTCCTTGAGCCCCTCGAGCTCAGCACCGCAGTTCCTGCATTCAATCCTGGGCTCCTCATCCAAGGATTTCAGCTCTTCCTTGATCGCAGCGGCGCACTCCTCCTTCTTCTGCTCATCGGCACAGACGTGCTCCATGCCGTCCTCGATGTACGCGTTGCAGCCGTAGCAGTACCATTTCTCCATATGCTCGAGGAAGTGTGGTTCTTCCCCGCACTTGGGGCACTTGGAGGCCTCCATCTCATCCAGTTCTCCTTATATGGTCAGGTCCATGGCCTGACTACATGCGGCAAAACTACGGCTCCCGAGTGTATTTGAGCATGCTTTCGTGGTAATCAGCGATGATAACGCATGTGACCGGGTCTGCGGACCGTCTGGCTCCAACAATCCCGCCAAAGTAGCCTACTTGTAGCAGAGGGGGACAAGAGAGGCCGCCCCGATGTGGTCCAAGGCGAGATGCCGCGGCAGGGATTTCAGATGCGGAGTTGCTGTGGGTATTCGTGCTTGGCAAGGGATCGCTCGGGGGGTATCGAGGGGCTCCCATTGCAGCTGCTCATAATGGTGGTCGTGGCCGGGCTGGGGCTGACGATCATTATGGGATGGATGAACTCCATAGCTGCGCCCCACTCGATAGGGGAGATACTCGTGAGCCCATCCGAGATCCTGGTCTACGATGACGACAGGGACGGCATATACACCAGGACCGGCATCATCATGACAGTGACCGTCACGGACGAGACGGGGGACAGGCTGGAGGGGGCGACGGTCCTGCTCGAGGGTGCCAACGTGCGAACGGCCGGCGGAGCGCCGGTCAGGGGGATAACGGATTCCCAAGGGCAGGTGCTGTTCACCGACCTTATCGTCGAGCATTTCGGGGCACGTCTGACCACGATAACCGTCACCGTGGCCAAAGGCGACTACGGGGTCGATTCGAGCTACGAGATCCCAGTCATACCGGGCTGATGTGATGGGACTGAGGGAAGATCGCCGAGCGGTCGAATCGATCCCGCTTAGGCTGATGATAGTGGCCGTCATTGTCAGCCTGTCGATCCTGCCCGCCGCGGGAGCCTTGGACACTTTCAGGAACCGCGATCTGGTCAGGCGAGCGGCCATGGAGCTGGATGAGATGATGGCTGTCGCGCAGGTCATGGCGATCCAGGGCCCGGGAAATGTGAGGACGCTCACATTCGACCTGAGAGGGGACGGGAGCCTGCGATTCGACAAGCTGACCATCGGGGACTCCGTCGGCGGGCCCAACATGTCCAGCGTCGTGCTCCGCTTCACGAACGGCGCCGTCCTCGCGAGGTCGGCACTGGAGCCCGCCGTATGGCTCAGGAGCGGCTCTGGTGGAGCTCTGACCGTGGACTCCCCCTTCTTCCAACTGAGACTGGAGAGCGTCCTGGAAGAGCGTGCGCTATCTATCGTGGCGGAGGCCAGGTGATATGGACTTCGTCATATCGAAGGTCGCGATGTCCGTCTGCGGACTCCTGGTGGTAGGAGTCCTCTCGGGCTGCATGGACCCTGCGCGTTTCGCGGACCCCGGGCATGAGCTCGATCGCATCATACGCGGATTCTGTGACCTCGTGGACAGGGCTGTGCTCTCTCGTTCGGATAGCTCCCTGGCCTGGTCCGTCCCGTGCCGTGCAGATGGACAGAGTGTTGAGGTGGTCATATCAGGGGGCATCGTGGCTGCTGAGGCCGGAGGTGAGCGCTCCTTCGGGCAGCCCGCGATGGGCATCCACACGTGGCACAACACAGGCGCGGCAATGAACATGACCGGCCTCAGGCTTCTGGATGCCTCCGCGGAAGATCTCATCACCTTCTCCGGGGAATCCTTGATCATCTCGACCGAGCTGGTACTACTAGAAAACCAGCCGACCTACCTCGCATTCGCCCAGAGGGCATTCTAGGCCTTCCGCGAGGCGTTCCGAGCGAGCCCGGCCACCGCCTCAGTGAAGGTGTCTACCTCCTCCGGCGTGTTGTAGAGATAGACGGAGGCCCTCGCGCAACCATCGAGCCCGCGTGCGTGGAAGTAGGAGTGGCAGCAGTGCATGCCAGAGCGCATCATGATGTTCCTGGAGTTGTCAAGGATTATCGCAACGTCGTGTCCCGTCAGACCCTGGATGTTGAAGCTGAATATCCCTCCTCTGAGGTTCGGGTCCAGGGGCGGCAACGGCCTGACCCACGGAAGGTCCCGGAGAGCCCTCGTGATCCTCTTGTTCAGCTCCACCTCATGGGACCTTATCTCATCGAGTCCCACCGCATCCAGGTAGTCTATTGCGGCCCCCGTGCCGATAATGCCGGAGTAGTTCTGGAGGCCGGTCTCGAACTTCTCCGGAGCCGGGAGCAGCCTGAAAGAGGTGGCATCGGTGTCGATGACTCCGTGCCCGCCAAAGATCAACGGGCCGAGGCCATCGGAGAGATCAGACCTGCAGTAGAACAGCCCTA
>CAZHTV010000169.1:0-2642 GCA_964535775.1 uncultured Thermoplasmata archaeon
GTTCCGCGCGCCTGCGCCCTGATATTCCGAAGAAATTACGGAGGGATCAGGCCTTCTTCGTCTCTCTTGTCTTGACCCTGAGGCCCTTGTAGCCACACTTCCTGCATCTGGTCGCCCTTATGGCGTTCCGAGCGTTGCAGTTCATGCAGATCTTCTTGACGAGGTTCCTCGCCTCCGCCTCTGGGAATCGTGCCATCTGAGAGCCTCTTGCGCCTCAAATGGACATGCCGTATTTAACGCTTGTGCAGACGGATGCGGCGCGACCGGCGGGTCTGGCGGCCTCGTCCAGCTACTTCGCCTTCTTGCCCTCGTTCGCGAAGTGGGCCAAGAGCGCCTCCAGCTGTATGCGCTCGCTCGACCCTGAGACCATCCTGAACTCGGCCTCCCCGACACGGTCTACCAGGCGCACCTTGGCGTCCTCCGAGACCGGCAGGTCGAAGACCGCCCTGTGGATGCCTGCGACGATGTCCTCTCCTGAAAGGCCGTGCCTCGCAATGAGCTCGTCCAGGCGGGACCTCGCGGCGGTGAAGTTCCCACCCAGAGCGGTGGTGAGCATCTCATTTATCTCGGACGGACGTATGTTCTCCGTGGATTCGAACACGGTGTCGGCATCCACCTTCCTGCCCAGCGATGCCGCGACCTGCATGATATTCGTGGCCTTCCTCAGGTCGCCCCCTGCGAGCCCCGCGATCGCGCCCAGGCCGTCCTCTGCGACCTCCACACGTTCGCCCTTGGCAATCCTCACGAGGTAGGTCCTCACATCGGCCTCGGACAGCGGCCTGAACCTGAACACCGCACACCGAGACTGTATCGGCTCTATGATCTTCGAAGAGTAGTTGCAGGAGAGGATGAACCTGCATGTCTGGGTGTACCTCTCCATCGTGCGCCTCAGAGCCGCCTGCGCGTCCGACGTCAGCGCATCGGCCTCGTCGAGAAAGATTATCTTGAAGTCCGACATGCCTATCGAGGCGGACCGGGCGAAGTCCTTGATTTTGCCCCTTACGATGTCTATCCCTCTCTCATCCGAGGCGTTGAGCTCTATCAGGTTGTCCCTCCAATTCTCCCCGTAGAGCTCTCGGGCCAAGGCTATCGCGCAGGTCGTCTTGCCCGAACCTGCCGGCCCTGCGAAAAGCATGTGGGGCATGTTCCTGGTCTTCGCATACGCGGAGAGCCTCTCCACTATGCTCCTCTGTCCTATGACCTCTGAGAGCATCCTCGGCCGATACTTCTCGACCCAGACGTCATGCATATCGACTCAGGTGTCTCGAATGGCATCTCTTTACTAATAACTATCTAGGCGCTTGGATGACCCGCTGAGCTGCGCGAGGACTGGAAGTTCCCCTCAAAACCGCATGAGAGTAACGTAGCAATTAATAGCGTCTCAGAGCATCCCAACTGCCGTGACCACCTGCGACAAGTGCGGCCAGAGGTCGATCGCCTTCATCAGGTACAGCGGCGCCCACCTATGCAGGAACCATTTCTGCGAGTTCGTGGAGATGAGAGTCAAACACGAGCTCAGGAGGCAGATGACCCTGACGGGCGAGGAAAAGGTCGCCGTCGCGGTCTCCGGGGGAAAGGACAGCACGGTCGCGCTGCATCTCACAGCGAAGATACTCGGTGCAAGGAGGGGTCTGGAGGTCGCGGCGATCACGATCGACGAGGGCATCGCCGGATACAGGGCCTCCAGCATACCGATCGTCAAACGCAACTGCGACATGCTGGGAATCAAGCACATAGTGGTGTCGTTCGAGAACGTTTTCGGAACGACGATGGACAAGGTGGCAGCCCAGAGCAGGGAACTGGCAACGTGCAGCTACTGCGGCGTCCTGCGGAGGGCTGCCATGAACCGTGCGGCAAAGGACTGGGGCGCCACGCATCTCGCCACGGGGCTGAACCTGGACGATAGTGCGCAGTCTATCATCATGAACTTCATGAGGGGCGATGTCGAGAGGCTCGCGAGGCTGGGACCTCACAGGCGAGCGCAGCCTGGGCTCGTGCCGCGCGTGCAACCCCTGCGGACGATACCTGAGAACGAGACCACGCTCTATGCCATGGTGAAGGGCTACGAGTATCACGATCTCGAGTGCCCTTACGCGCCAGAGGCCCTCAGGAACGACTACAGGAATGTGCTTGCTCAGCTCGAGGACAGGCACCCGGGGACACGTCACTCAATCCTCCGCAGCTACGACGAGCTGCGGCCCGCCCTCGAGAAGTGTTTCGCCCCTGCCATACTCAGCCGGTGCGCCTGTGGGGAGCCGACCATATCCGACAAGTGCAAGGCATGCGAGCTGCTCGATGACCTATCTGGACCTTCCGTGCGTCGGCTTTGAGATCCACGCACCGCAGTTCTTGCACACCGTGTCCGTCGAGCGCGTCGGCTCGCCGCAGACCGGGCATCCATCCATCGGCTGCAACCCCAGGATGTCCACGAATGGCTCATCCCTAGACTCCGGAGCGGACTGAGAGGACCCGATCTCATCGTCAGGGGTCACCCGGTACTGTACCTTTGACATGCTGGAGAATGCGGGCTCCGAAGGCCTCCTGCGCGGGACGGCCTGCTTTCTGGCAGCGGCCTTACGCTTGGCAGTCCTGAGCTTCTCCAGCTTCTCTTCGTCCTTGACGCGGTCCCTGTTGAGGCTGTA
>CAZHTV010000170.1:0-2633 GCA_964535775.1 uncultured Thermoplasmata archaeon
CTGACCTGGCAGTACCGGCTCAGCCGTTACTCGTATCCGCACATGAAGCCTGCTGCACCCTTCCCAATCTTATCTATTTCTGCAATTGTCCAGCCCGGGCGCTACTCGAGCGTCCTGTCCGAGATGGCTATCAGAATTGGTGCGACCAGCGCGAACGGGCGTTGTTGACGCAGTAGACATATCTGTTCATCGACTGCGGCATCGAGAGCGACCCGAGCTCGGGATCGAGCGAGAGCCACCGCCCCAGCTCGGGGTCCATGTACCTCGCGAAGATGTAGTAGAGGCCGCTCGAGGAGTTCTGCATCTCCCCAGCGAAGCGGGCCTTCTCCTTCAGCGTGGAGGCGCTCACCATCGGTATCCCGAAGGGATTGTAGCTCGTGACCATGAAAGCGGCGCTGGTACCGCCCCTCTTCCAGACCTGCCAGACGCCCCCGAGGGCGTCAGTCAGATAGGCGTACGCGTCGGACGATTCCGGCACTCAGACGGTCCAATGTAGAAGATTCTGTAGCCCCAAATGGTGTGCCAGGGTGTTCTTCGCAAGATTAATGACAGACTATCATATCAGCTTCCACGGCGCATGCGGGGATTGGACGCATGAAGATCGTGATAGTAGGCAACAACGTCGCGGGGACAACCCTCGCGAAGGCGCTCAGGGACGCAGATGCCATCGCGGAGATAGAGATCTACACGGAGGAGCCGATTCCTTACTATCCGAGGCCGAAGCTCATCGACTACCTCGAGGGCAAGGTCCAGGACAAGGACATGCTCTTCTACCCCCCCGAGTGGTACGAGAAGAACAGGCTCGGGCTACACCTGGGTTCCAAGGTGGACAAAATCGACACCGCAGACAAGAAGATACTAGCCAAGGGCGCTTGGACACCATACGATGCACTCGTGCTCGCGACGGGCTCGAGCGCCTTCGTGCCACCGTTCAAGGGCCTCCCCAAGAAGAACGTCTTCACCCTCCGGACGATGCAGGACGCCAAGAACATCAAGGAGACGGCCGCACGCTCGAAGCACGCGATAGTCATCGGCGGCGGCCTGCTCGGGCTGGAGAGCGCGAGAGGTGTCTGCAGCTCCAATCCGCACCTCAACGTGACCATTCTGGAATACGCAGAGCACCTGCTCATGAGGCAGCTGGACCACGAGGGCGCGGACATACTCCAGGCATGGATAGAAGGCACGGGCGCAGAGGTCGTGACCCAGGCAGAGACGGAGGAGATCCTGGGCCAGGACTCGGTGACAGGCGTGAGGCTAAAGGACGGCCGCGTCATAGAGGGCGACACGGTCATCATATCTGCGGGCGCGAGGCCGAACCTCACCCTCGCGAAGGACGCCGGCCTCAAGGTCAACAGGGGCATCGTGGTCGACTCCTCGCTCAGGACCTCGGATCCGAGCATATTTGCGATCGGCGATGTCTCAGAGTTCAACGGCCAGGTCTGGGCGATGATACCGCCCGCGATCGACCAGGCGAGGGTCGCCGCGAAGAAGATACTAGGCCAGCCGGGTCCGGACTACAAGGGCACCGTGCCCTCGAACACGCTCAAGGTCACCGGCCTCGACCTCACATCAGTCGGCACGGTCAGGAGCGCTCACGAGCCTCCAGAGCCTGGCTACGAGGAGATCCGAGCTGTGACGCCCGACAGGAAGGTCTACAAGAAGTTCGTCATCAAGGACGGCAAGATGGTCGGCGCGATCCTGCTGGGCACCAAGAAGGAGGCGATGAAGGTCATCAAGATCGTCAAGGACGGGGAGCCCATCGAGACGATCAAGGCGAAGCTGTCGGACCCTTCCTACTCGTTCGCGTGAGTCCGCGCAGACTGGATTACACAAAACGGTTATATTCCCAGTATACATCTAGCAGAAGGAGCAGTGGATGGAGCCCAAGGACTACGAGCTCGAGTTCTTCAGAACCAACGGTTTCGAGCGGAGGCAATGCAAGATCTGCGGTAAGCACTTCTGGACGCTCGCGGACACGGACGTCTGCGGCGAGGCCCCGTGCATCGAGTACACCTTCATTGGCAAGCCCGTGCTCAAGGAGAGGCTCAGCGTGCACGAGATGCGCGAGAGCTTCCTGTCGTTCCTCGAAAAGGAGGGGCACACCAGGGTCTCCAGATACCCGATCACCGCCCGGTGGAGGGACGATGTCTTCTTCACCCAGGCGAGCATCTACGGCTTCCAGCCGTGGGTCATCCAGGGAGTGGTCGAACCGCCCGCGAACCCGCTGGCGATCTCCCAGACCTGCGTCAGGTTCAACGACATCGACAACGTCGGCAAGACGGGCTCGCACTTCACCATGTTCGAGATGATGGCCCACCACGTGTTCAACAAGAAGGGCAAGGAGGTCTACTGGAAGGACCGGACGACCGAGCTCTGCCACAAGTTCCTCACGGAGGTGCACGGCCTCGATCCCAAGACCGTCAACTACTCCGAGGCCTGGTGGGAAGGAGGCGGCAACTCCGGTCCGTGCTTGGAGGTCCTTCTCGGAGGGCTCGAAGTCGCGACGCTCGTGTTCATGGAATACGCAGTCGAGAACGGCGTCCAGAAGCCCATGGACATACAGGTCGTCGACACCGGCTACGGCCTCGAGAGGATCACATGGATATCGCAGGGCACTCCGTCCGCGTACGAGG
>CAZHTV010000171.1:0-2631 GCA_964535775.1 uncultured Thermoplasmata archaeon
CATCCTCACCGACCTCTCTGAGAGCCTTTCGTATCTCAGCCAGCTTATCCGACCAAAGGACCCACATGAGAAGGTTTGGGAGGTTGCTGAATGTCCTGATGTACTCGTCTAGGAACGGGTGCTTCGAAAGCAGCCTCCTGCCGATTTCTACTTTGTCAACACCGTGCCTGATGTTCACGTGCACCACGGCGAACATATCTCCGCCTGAAGAGAGGTCCTGAGGCATGCTCATGTCCAGCGAACCCTCTGATATCATTTCCTCAAGGTGCCGCCTGACCGTCTTGGCAGAGGCTCCAACCATATCAGCGATTTCTCCTGTTGGTCTGCGTGCGTCGTCCTTCAGGGCGGCGACAATTCTGAGGTCCAGGGGAGAGAGCTCCTTGTAGCTTTGCCGCTTCGGCTTTCCTCCTCCATCAACAGAATAGTAGGGCATTAGCCCGACATCGAGAGAGTATATGCCCACAGTAGGCTCCGGCATCTCCCCTGCTCGCTTCACGAATTCGACATAGCCATCGAGCTCGGATATGTCTCTCAGTAACCCGACGACATAGAGGAAGTTCCCTCCGGCCACGTCCGCACGATGCGAGAATTCGCTCTCCCCCAACCTGTCTAGGGTCCTCTCGACCGACGCCGTTTTGGACACACCGAAGACCACCACGGGCACCGCATTGAGGTAAGGGATGGAAATGCCCGCAATCATGCCTTTGATCACACCGATCTCCTTCAAGACTCGTATTCGATGGTGGGCCGCCTGCCTGGAGATCCCGAGTCTCTTAGCTAGCTCCTGTAAATGCATCCTAGGATTCGCGCCTATCAGGATCAATAGCTTCCGATCAGTGTCGTCCATTTCCTTCATTAGGTCAGAACCTTGTGAGGTATTGAACCTTTTTCATGGGGACCTGGATGCATGAGGCCCTGATGCGCCCTGAGTGTGGGCGACGTTTCGGCTGGAGAAGGGCAAAGGAGTCTGGCTCCAGCCAAACTGCCTTCGGTTCGCCAAGGTCCTCTGATGAGATTCGTCAGGCAGAATATGTTCTCGCAGCATGCGAAAGGAGATATGCAAGAAGGATAATCCCATTCGGATGCCGTCGGACAGGCCAAGGCCTTCAAGGAAGTGGCATGCCGGAGAGCTGTGGGCCTTGGCATTCCTGTTGCTCGGCCTGGTCATAGTCCTTTTCGTGGCGGCCACGGAAGGAGAGCACATCGTTTGGATACTCTGGGTTGCTGTTCCGATGCTTATGTTCAGCCTAGCATACCTCTTCCTGGTCAATGCAATCCCGATGTTCCTCGGCCCACTTTCGGATAGTGAATCAGAGAGGGAAGAGCCACAAGAGCGGCGCAAGGAATGAGAGAAGAACGGGGTTCTCCTGCACGTAGAATCTAAGACCCAGAGTCTCGTACGACCTCTGGTCGGTAAGGACTTCCACTCTCCCTCGTGTGACCACGCGAAGTCGTCGTGATCGGCCACCGTGAGATTCAAGCGACTTTCCGAGCTGGGACGATTGTCTCCGTCGCTGGTCCCGCCAAGTGTGTGATCCTTCTCCATTGAAGCGGAAGCCCTGCATTGTGAGTACGAGTACCAAAAACAATATGAGGCCATGATTCAGTCTGGCAACCGGGTGGGTAGAGCGCACGGTCGATGGCAACGGACCACAGCTTGACTTGACCCGCCTTCCCTGGGAGGAAAGAGCTTGACTACAGGAAGCCACTCGAGGCCTGAGATAGACCGACGGCTGCGTTCAGGGGAACCTGGTGACTGGTTCTCTCCCGTGAAACGAATCAGAATTGGATTTGTCAGTTGGCACTATTCGTCCAAGGTCAGGGCCGTCATCCTGGCATCATTGTTCTTCGGAATCGGATGTGCGACTCTTGTGCTATCCTCCATGCCCTCATTGGCATATGTCAGTCACAGCCCGATTCTGATAACCTCCGACGTGATGTTCGACGGTGACCACGGAGTCACCGGAGGGAGCGGAGTCGTCGGAGATCCGTGGGTCATATCAAACTGGGACATAGGGGGAGATGCCAGCGACGCGATAGTGATCAGAAACACGACCGCTCACTTCGTCATCAGAGGTGTCTACCTTCATGCGAGCACACCCGGGAACGACAAGACAGGTGTGCGCCTCTACAATGTGACCAACGGATCCGTTGAATCATCCTTCATACAAGGAGAGTTCGACTACGGCGTGCATATCGAGTACAGCGCCGATTGCAGCGTGGTCTCAAACAACATCTCGGACGTGGATTATGTCTCTGGCGTGTGCGCAGAGTACTCCACGAACGTGACAGTCGTCGGGAACCAGATGTCGAACTGCGGGTACGGGGTAAGGCTTGTCTATGTCGACATGTGCGCCGTATCGGACAACACTGTCACTGATGGGCTCAGCTATCCGGGGATACATCTCTACGATGGTGGCAACTGCACCATCTCGGGGAATTCGGTCGATACCGTGTACGAAGGGATCCAGATTTGGGGTGCAGGCTCGAAGAACGTCTCAATCACCGGGAATACTGTCATGAACTGCACGCAGACCGGAATCGGGACGTACACGTCCACATCCAGAATCAACATCTCCGGGAATCATCTCGAGTACACCGGTGTCGGCATCCAGCAGGCAGATGGCGTGA
>CAZHTV010000172.1:0-2627 GCA_964535775.1 uncultured Thermoplasmata archaeon
GCGCGTCTCTTCTCGGCCGCGGCGACGTCAGAGGCGACGATGTCTATCATGTCCAGCTGGAGGGACGTGAACAGGTAGTCCAGGTTCTTGTCTATGTTCGGGAGGTACCTCGCGGACGAGGGGTTCTCCATCATCTTCGTGAGGAGACCGTCTATCCTGTTGGCCGTCCTCGCCTTGTCCTTGATCACGCCGCCGCTCAAGCTGAGGATCGAGAGGCATCTCTCCACGGTCTCCTGCGTCCGCAGGGTTAAGTCCGAGACATGATCCCATCTGTCTGTCCCTGGCTCCTCGGTGCAAGAATCGTTCTCCAAATCCCATCCCTCGTTGGAGCTGCCATATGTATATGTCGGTGTGTATATATGTGTTTCCGGAGCGGCAGGAATTGCAGGAGAACCGACGGATCGATCCTGCCCGCGGACCATCTCGATCGCCAGCTCGCACGCCTCCTCGACGAAGCCGCCGGCGCATGGGCATCGCGCTCCTACTTGCTCAGAGGGCTCTCGTCGATGGTGAGGCGCGGGTCTGTGGCGTCCATTGAGGCCCTCACTCCTTCTGGGATCACGAGCCTGTGTCTGCCATGGCCGCAGCAGAGCCCTGTGAACGAGGGAACCTTCCGGAGGGCTCCTACGCGGTCCTGGATGACATCCTCGAGGCTGGGCGTCGGGTCCTCTCTCTTGTGGAAGCTGGAGACCTGGCCGAGTACTATCCCTTTCACCTTCCGGAATTTGCGGGCCAGGTGCAGATGGGTGAGCAGCCGGTCGATATCGTACTCCGACACATGGACGTCCTCGAGGAACAGCAGCTTGCCGTCGGTGTCGATCGAGTCGTCGGTCCCCAGCGTGTGGACAATCATCGAGAGGTTCCCTCCAACGATCGGCCCCTTCGCCCTGCCTGGGACGACGGTCCTGAGGAGCATGCCCGCTGGCGGGTTCTCGATCCTCCCCCAGGGCTCCGCCCTGGACAGCAGGGAGAGTGCCCTGTCGATGTTCTCCTTTCCCGCCGGGGCGTCCTTCTCGGGGTTCTCGCCCGCAAAGCCCTCAATCGACGGCCCGTGGAAAGTCACGAGGCCGGTCCGCTGATGCATGGCGATGTGCAGGGTCGTTATGTCGCTGTATCCGATGAATATCTTGGGGTTCTTCTTGATCACATCGAAATCAATGATGTCGAGGATCCGCATCGCCCCCCAACCGCCCCTGGAGCACCAGACCGCATCGACGCTGTCGTCAGCGAAGGCCCTCACGAGTTCCCGGGCCCGCGCCTCATCCTTTCCGGCCGTGTGGCCTGTCCTCGTCAGGTTGCGGGTGCACTCGCCGAGGACGACCTTGTATCCCCGCGAGCGCAGGTAGTTGATCCCTTGCCCAAGTCCAAAAGGCTCAGAGAAGCTCGAGGGGGACACCACGCATATCGTTCCCCCCTTCCTCAGCCTAGCAGGTTTCAGCAGCTTCAAGAGTCCCAGTCTCCACCACCCTGAGGGACGACATGAAGCATAAATGGTGCTGCCATTGACAGAATACTGGATGCCTCTGGCCGATTCGCGAGGGCAGGAGACGACGCTTCTGCGTCCCTGCTATCAGGCCACGGCCTCTTCGAAGATCTCTTCGGAGGTCGGGAGATCCTCGAGTTCGCCCGCGATCTCCAACAGACCGAGCTGGATCGACGCCTTGATGTAGTCCAGTTCGCTCGTAGCGTCCTCTGTCTCGTAGAAGTCCTGGTCTCCCTCAAGGTCCTTCATGAGCCTGTCGAGCCTGAGGCGGTTCTCGGCCAGAGTGGCCAAGAACTTGATGTCGTCCACGTCCTGCGTGTCTTTCAGTATGCGCGTCCTGATTACCCTGTTCTTCACCTTTGAGACCGCGAGGGGAACAGCTAGCTTCCTGTTCAATCCAGCATCCCATCCCAATCGTATGACGATTGTCTGACAATATCTACTTCTATGTATATATATGTTGCTGGAGCCCGGTCCTATCTCAGCGGGAGACCTGCCAGCTGGTTCGCCCGCCTCTCGAGATCGGCGATCTTCCTCTGTAACGCGCGTATCTTTGCGTCATGCTTGGCCACCTGCTCCCTTATCTTCGCGGCCTTGGCCCTCAGCTTGGCCGCCTTGGCGAGCTTCTTGGCCGAGAGTTCGTGTTCGCTGACCTTGGCCGAGTACTTCTTGGCCTCCTTCAAAGACGACATCCTATCCCGCGTAAAATCATGTTATTAGCATAAGAAGGTTCTGGGCCTGGTGCTGGGGTTACGGCACACCCGAAAAGTGAATTATAGGTGTGTCAGGATGCCAGACTTGGCATGAAGGCGTACGTTGAGGCGTATGGCTGCACCTTGAACCGCGGTGAGTCACGGGAGATAGAGGACATGCTCGTGAACCGGGGGTGGGAGCTCAGTGAAAGGCCCGAGGGATCGGACCTCGTGGTCATAGCCACATGCGTCGTGATAGAGACCACCGAAAGGGCGATGTTGAAACGTCTCGCTGAGCTCAGGGACGTTTCGAGGCTGATCGTGACTGGTTGCATGGCTACTGCGTACAGGGAGAAGGCCGAAGCGGTCGTCCCCCGAGCGTCGTTCGTCCGACCGGGGGACATAGAGACCGTCGCTGCGATCGCCGAGGAAGTCGGTTCGGAGCGCGCGAT
>CAZHTV010000173.1:0-2625 GCA_964535775.1 uncultured Thermoplasmata archaeon
TACTTCTTGACGCCGGTGACTTCCTGGGAGGCGCTCCTTTCGCCTGGCTGGCCCTCGATGGTTGTGCCGCAGAGCTTACCATAATGCAGGAGATGGGATACGACGCCGTAGCCATCGGCAACCATGAGTACGATTATGGGGCCGATGTCCTGGCGCAATATCTTATGCAGGCAGGATACCCGCAAGCCCACCAGAAAACACTGGTACTGGCCTCCAACACAGAGGCGCCATCAGACCATCCGCTGGCTGCCCGGAGTCTGTATAGAGACACCGGCATGTTTGAGCTGGAAAACGGCCTGAAAGTGGGAGTCTTCAGCCTCATAGGTGAGGATGCCATCCTGGCAATGGGCGATAGCGGGGACATGCAGTTCCTGGACCAGCACGAGACGGCACGCCAGATGGTAGGTGAGCTGAAGGGACAGGGCGCCGATGTCATCGTGGCCATAAGTCACTCCGGCGTGAAGGAGGACAGGGAACTGGCACAACAGGTCCCGGAGATCGACATAATCGTAGGCGGCCACTGTCATACTGCATTGCATGAGCCGGTCTTACAGGGCACTACCATCATTGTCCAGGCTGGTTCTCTCGGAATGTACCTGGGGCAACTGGAGCTGGCCTACAACCCCAACACCGGCAAGGTAAGGGTGCGCAACGAAGAGAACGGCCGCCCCTTCCTTATTCCCATTGACGGCACCTTTGCCTGCCATGCGGAAATCGGTGCCCTGGTGCAGGAATATACCCTGACCCTGAACGGCTATGTCGAGGAAGTGACCGGCGGCAGATATGATGATATCATGACTACGGTGGCCAGGTCTGATTTCGTCCTGTCCGACCTTCCGCCCTTTAGTGAGACTACGCTGGCCAACTTCGTTACCGACGCCATGCGCTTCGTCGCCCAGGAGTTTACGGGCAAGAGAGTCGACATGGCGAGTCAGGCTAACGGCAACATCCGGAGTGGCATCTTTCCGGGCACCATGGAGCACTCTGCAGGAAACATTTCTCTCTACGAGATTGTCGAAGCTACAGGCGTGGGACGCGGACGCGACGGCCGCCCGGGCTGCCCGATGGCGTCCGTCTATCTCACCGGCGAAGAAGTGCGTCGTGTGCTGGAAATGAGTGTATTGCTGGACGAATTTATGGGAGATTCCTATTTTCTACATTTCTCCGGCCTGCGGTACAGCTACAACCCTGCCAACGCGGTGCTCTTGACCGTGCCTTTCGTGAACCTGCCCATTCCCACGACCCGTGCAGTTACCAGTGCCGAGCTTTACACAGGCGACGGAATTCAACCTGTGAAGGGTGAGGGGTACGTACCTTTAAGGCGTGGAGACGAACAGTTGTACCACCTGGTCACCGACGCCTACATCTTGCTCTTCCTCCCGCTGGTGACAGATATCCTACCTCAGTTGGAGGTGGTGCCCAAGAACGCCGATGGAGAGCCGGTACCGCTGGACAGAATAGACGAACTGATAATCCATCATCCCGATGGAAGGGAGTTCAAGGTATGGGAAGCGGTGGTGATTTACGCCGCAGCCCAGGCATCTGGAGCGGATGGGATACCGCGGATCCCTGCTTATTATCAAGATATTGCCGGGCGCATTAACAAGGTCTGGACCTTTCCCCTGTTAGGGTGGCTTCTCTTGATACTGGCAGTTATTGTGGCCGGCATAACACACCTGGTCCTCCGCAGGAGAAAGCGCAGGATTTCCAGGGATACCACACCAATCAAGCCTACTGTAAATTAGGCGTTATTTCTTCAGAATACATCCGGCGCTGGCACCCAAGTGTAGTAAAGCCGCAGCTTAGATTCGAAGAGAACCGGTCTCAGATCCAGGGTCGTGAATACGTCCATCGTGCGAGATGCGTTCTCAATTAAGGTCGTGGTTAAGCAAAGGATTAGCTGTTCGAAGGGCTTGGCAATGGACTCGAGGAAGTGAGATAATACGCCGAAATATCTGAAATAGAAGGAGGTTGGGGCAATGTGCGAATTCTGTCATAAGCATGGAGAAGGCCAGAAATGGTACCTGAACGCCGAGAATTATTCGGCTGACCTATTGAGTGACTTGAAGCGGCGCAAGTTTATTGCCGATTTCTTCTCGCTGACCGAGACAAGTCCCCCACTCATTGAGAGGCTCGGAAACCTGCGAATAATGCCGGGCTTCGTGAGAAGCGCAGTAGTGAGACATAAGGTGGGCAGGTGGAAGGAAGTGCATTACGGGCAGGTCTTGCCGATTGAGGACGTGGAACGGGTTTTCGGTCTGGTCACCAACGTAGTACGACTTCCCTGTTATTGCCGCCACATCAATCTCGGCACCGAGCAGCGGTTCTGTTATGGGATAAGCCTGGCGCCACAAGAAGGGGAGATGTTCAAGATAATAAAGGAAATTGACATGGACTATTTGACGGGTCCGGATACCTCCGGCCTGGAGGAATTGACAAAGGAACAAGCTCTGGAAAACTTGCGCCAATATGAAAAAGAAGGGCTCTGCCATACTGTCTGGACGTTTGTGACACCGTTCATCGGGGGGATTTGTAACTGTGACCGCTCCGATTGCGGCGCTATGCAAGTCACCGTGACGGAAGGTGTTCCACACATGTTCCGCGCCGAGTACGTGGCTGAGGTAA
>CAZHTV010000174.1:0-2617 GCA_964535775.1 uncultured Thermoplasmata archaeon
ACGCTCGTGACCGACGAGTCCGGGTACGCAAGGACCTGCTTCGTGCTGCTGCCCGGCGACTATGAGGTCTACGAGATCATGCAGGAGGGCTGGATGCCCACGACACCGAGGGCATACCAGTTCAGCATACCGAGGTGCATGGAGCCTGAGGTCTACACCTTCGCCTTCGGGAACTTCAAGCTGGGCATGATCTACGGCTACAAGTACGAGGACATGGACGGCGACGGAATCCTGGACCCGGAGGACATGCCAATCGAGGGCTGGATTATCTACCTGTACCCGCCATGGGGCGGCTACGCCTGGACCGTGACCGATGAGAACGGCTACTTCGAGTTCACGGGCCTACCGGGCGGTCTGTATCTCGTCGTCGAGGAGGACAGAGCAGGATGGAAGCACACCACTCCACCCTCGGTGCCAGTTGACGTGACCTCGGGTGCATATGTCGAGATCCTGTTCCTGAACTACGAGTACGGGAGCATCTGCGGGTACAAGTTCGAGGACCTGAACAGCAACGGCGTCTGGGATGACGACGAGCCTGCGATTGAGGGCTGGCCGATCTACCTGATCAAGGACGCCCTGCCTGAAGTACTGGTGACCTACACCGACGAGAACGGCAGGTACTGCTTCACCGGGCTCGAGGCGGACTACTACATCGTCTACGAGATTGTGCCTTCCGACTGGGTCGCGACGACCCCGACCAGCTACATGGTCGTGATAATTTCCGGAGTGCACGAGCGGCTGCCCGACTTCGGCAACTTCCAGAAGGTCAAGCTGACGCTCTTCAAGTTCGAGGATACATGGGGCGACGGCGAGTACGACGCCATGGACCACGGCCTCGGAGGCTGGAACATAACCGTCTCTGGCCCCGGAGTGCCCGGAGGCTCTGTGACGGTCCAGACCGACGAGTTCGGCTACGCCTATGTCTGGGTCACCGCGGCCGGGACATACACAGTGACCGAGGAGGACAGGGCCGGCTGGCAACACACAACGCCGGCGGTCGTCTACATCGATGTGATCTCAGGCTATGCATCACCGTCGGCCTATGTCGAGTTCGGCAACTTCGAGTGCGTCGACATCACCATCTTCAAGTTCGAGGATGTGAACAGCAACGGTGTCTACGACAATGACGACACGCCGATCGAGGGCTGGGAGATATACGCCTGGGAGTACAACACCGGCGAGGTCAGGTGGCTCTACACCGACGAGGATGGCCTGGCATACATGCACCTTTGTGCAGGCGGCTGGTGGGCCATACTTGAGTGGTACACCGAGGGCTGGAGACAGACGCTTCCGGAGGACGGAGGATACTGGGTACTGGTGACCTCGGGCACGGCTCTGAACACCGACACCATGGAGGAGCAGTACTACTACGAGTTCGGGAACTTCGAGTGCGTCGAGATACTGGTCTTCAAGTACTGGGACAGGTGCAGCAACGGCTGGTACGACCCCGGCATCGGAGATGTGCCACTCGAGTTCTGGTACTTCGAGCTGTACATGCTGGTCGGACCCGATGAGTGGGAGCTCGTGGATTCGGAGTACACCTGGGTCGACGGCTATGTCATGTTCCGCGTCTGCGAGGCGGGGACATACAAGGTCGTCGAGGCGAGCTACCTAGGCTGGTCGCACATCGCGCCTCTCAGCGGAGAGTACGTGTTCGATGTGGTGTCCGGCGACTATGTGGAGCTCTGGTTCGGGAACTACCTCGATGTGGAGATACCCATCTTCAAGTACGAGGATGTCAACAGCAACGGCGTCTACGACAACGGCGATGTGCCGATCGAGGGCTGGTACTTCGTGCTAGAGCATGTGAACGGCGCGCCGGTCTACAGCGGATACACGGACGAGAACGGCATGCTCGTGCTGGTCGTGAACAGGTCCGGCATATACACCCTGACCGAGGAGGACCGCGAGGGCTGGTCGCACATCAACCCGGCTGGCGGAACGAGGCTGGTCAATGTGGTCTCCGGCGAGGAGGTCGACCTGCAGATGTTCGGGAACTTCAAGGACGTCGAGATATGGGTCTTCAAGTTCGACGACATCTACGCTGACGGCCAGTACTGCCCAGGCGAGGGCGATGTGCCGATCGAGGGCTGGCTCATAGAGCTGTACTTCGAAGTCTCACCAGGCGTCTGGGTCGTGGTCGGCTCCGAGCTGACCGGGCCTGACGGCTATGCGACATTCGTCGTCAACAGGTCCGGCCACTACATGCTCGTTGAGGAGGCCAGGGCCGGCTGGTGGTGGATACTGCCGATGAGCGGGCACTACAAGTTCTGGGTCTACAGCAGCGACGTCTTCTGCCCGTTCGTGTTCGCGAACTTCAAGATGGGCAAGATCTACGGCTACAAGTGGAACGACCTGAACGGCAACGGCGTGTGGGATGTCGGCGAGCCGCCACTCGAGGGCTGGACGATATCGTTCGAGACGCTGTCCGGGTTCTACATGTACGGCACCACGACGACCGATGAGAACGGCTACTACGAGTTCACCGGGCTCCCACCGGGCCTGTACGAGGTCTGGGAGGATGTTGAGCCCGGCTGGGTGCCGACCTCCGACCCGAGCGTCATGGTCGAGATCTGGGGCCACAGAGAGGTCCGGGTGGACTTCTTCAACTTCGAGC
>CAZHTV010000175.1:0-2538 GCA_964535775.1 uncultured Thermoplasmata archaeon
GGGCTTATCTTGGGAGCGAAAACGGTATCGTACCACTCCCTCCCCTTCGACCTGGCGAGGAAGAACCAGCTCGCCACTCCGAGGGCGAACGGTATCCCCAGGAATATGAGCACATTCTTGGCTATCTCCGCCATGGTGATGTCCACGACGGCAGCTTCCGCCGACGGTGCGATCACTGGGGTCATGACCGTTATGAACAGGTACGCCAGGACAGAGTACATGAATATCTGGAACACCGAGTTCAGAGCCACGAGGACCGCACAGTACTCACAGTCGCCCTCGGCGAGCATGTTCCAGACGAGGACCATCGCGATGCACCTAGCGAGGCCGATGAGGATCAGACCGTTCCTGAAGGCGGTCGACGTTTCGTCGGTGCCAGGGAATGCGAGCCACGCGAGCGCGAACATGAGCATTGGACCTATGGCCCAGTTCAGGACGAGCGACGTGGTGAGCATCCTCTTGGCCCCCTTGAGTTTCCCGAGTTCGTCGTAGTGCACCTTGGCCAGCGGGGGGTACATCATGACGAGCAGGCCGACCGCGATGGGGAGCGAGACGTCGAACACCTGGATCGAATCCAGGATGTCTGCCAGCTCGGGGATCAGGTAGCCGAGTCCCAACCCCACACCCATGGCGATGAAGATCCAGAGCGTGAGAAACTCGTCCAGGAATGACAGCTTCTTCCTGGGCGCCTCGCACGCGGGGGCCGTTCCCATGGCGATCACGCACCTCCCCGTTGCTCTCTGAGCGACTTGAGTGTCTCTCTCAGGTCGAGCAGTCTCGGGAACGATATTGCACCTTCAGGACACTGTGACACGCAACCAGAGCAGCCGACTACGCAGTTGAAGGGGTTCACGACCTCGACCTTGCTGGAATGTCGATACACCCCGTGCGGGCAGAACTCCACGCACGCTCCACATCCCGTGCACTTCTCGACGTGCACGGTCGGGTACCACGGTATCTTCTCCCTCGGAATGTCCTTGATCGAGCTCATTCCACTCGCGCTCCGCCACCCTCACCTGTAGCCAATCTCTCTCTGATGATCTGGACTATCTCCTCCACGGTGGGTACCCTCCCGGCGGCCACGATCTCGCCGTCTATGGCCAACCCCGGCGTGGACATCAGGCCGCGTTCGATGATCTCGCCGATGTCGGTCACCTTCACGACCTCCGCGTCCGTTCCCAGCCGCTCCAGAGCCTTTGACACATTCTGCTCCACGCCCCTGCATTTGGGGCATCCAGTCCCGAAGACCTCTATCTTCATCTCCCCGAATCCCCTCCTTGCGACCTCATTCCGAGGTACTCCTTCCACACGGCGTCGAGGTATTCCTGTTCGGCCCCCGACGGGATGTAGTTGTATATCTTGAGCTGCTTGAGGAGGAACCTCTTGACGTCCTCCTCGGTCTGGGACTCCAAGCCTTCAGCGGACCTCAGCACTTCGTCCAGCTGCGACAGGCCCACGCTCTGACCTCCTACGGTCAGCATCCTGACCTTCGACCTACCTGGACAGCACGCTCCTGGCATCTTGACATCACCTCGCGAACATGCCGAATATCATCCCTGCGGCGGTTGTGAAAACCACCACCAGCACGACATAGACCGCCACCTTCTTCTTGCCCATGATCTTGCCTGTGACGAGCACGCTCTGGAACGACAGCTCAGGGTCGGCCAGCAGGTACGCCAGAAGTGGCCCCTTGGCCATGCCGAGGTCGAGGAACATCCTCGCCACCGGCACCTCGACGAGCGTCGGGAAGTACATGAACACGCCGAACAGGACGGCCAGCAGCGTGGCCGACAGGCTGTTGCTGCCGAGGTACTTGCCCACTGCGTCCTCTGGGATCACATCTGATGCGATTCCCGCAATGAAGACGCCTATCAGAAGAAGGGGGAGTATGGTCTTCACGAAGAAGTATGTCTCGTTCATCCAGGCCTTGTTCTCGATCTTGCTGTTGGTGCGCAGCGCCCATGCGATGGATGCGGCCACGCTCAAACCAAGCCCGATGATCTTGAAGCCCAGAGCGATGGGGGCGGTGCCCACCACCAGTATAGAGACCAGCAGCACGAACAGGACCGTGCTCTTGTGCTTCAGCAGTATCGCCATGAGAGACGCCTCGGTGGGCGGGTCCGAGGGGCCCGCTGTCGATGAACCGGCCGCCTTCCACAGCGTTGCCTTCGGCGCGCCGGCCGGCCGTGCATATCGCAGTCCTGCCCTTTCGAAGACGAGCACCATCAGTATCCCTATCACGATCCCGAAGACCATGGCGAGGACCCCTCGAGCGAAGGCGATGTCCCAACCGATCAGGCTGCCCGTGTATGCAATTGCGAGCAGGTTGATCGCAGGGCCCGTGAACAGGAACGTGACCGCTGGGCCGAGGCCCGCCCCCTTCTTCCAGATGCCAGCGAAGAGCGGCAGGATGGTGCATGAGCAAACCGCAATGAGAAGGCCGGCCATGGATGCGACTGGATATGATATATATGCGGGCGTGTCCTTCCCGAGGTACTTGGTAACCGCCTCCTTGCTGAACAGCGCCGAAAGAGCCCC
>CAZHTV010000176.1:0-2524 GCA_964535775.1 uncultured Thermoplasmata archaeon
TCTGTCTCTCGAACTCTCTTATCAGCTCAAGCGGGATCAATCTCGGCTTTCCTCCCAAAGGGGTTTCAAGCAGGGCGCCTGCATCTAGGTCCCACGGATTGCCAGGTCCCTTGCCTGCCTTCAGTCAAGGCCGTGGGACTTGATGTCCTCGTCCGCGGATCTGACTATCGATTCGAAGGACTTTGCGACGTCGGGGGCGACAGGTGTCACCTGATGTTCCTTGAGTATCCTCTCCACCTTCGCCCTGGCCCTGTCCACAACGGACTTCCTCCCGTCCGCCTCCCAGGCCTCACCGGTGCGCCTGTCGGTCAGGTCGGTCATGAAGTGTTCTTTGTGGAGCCACTGCATGGTGTGCCTCTCAGCCAGGAAACTGCCTCCAGGGCCGACCTTCTTGATCAGGTCGACAGCCATGTGGTCGTCGTCGACGGCGACGCCCTGGGCGAGCCTCGCCATTATCCTCGCCATCTCGTCGTCGATGGCCATCTGCTCGTAGGAGAGCATGGTGACATCGTCAAGCAGGCCTAGGCCCGCGACCATGTCACAGCCCGCGTAGAACTGCGGCAGCCCGCTGGACATCTTCTCGTAGCATGCCTGCGGGCCGGGCATCTTAGCCGAAGTGACTATTCCGCCGCACAGGATGGCGAACCCATAGTTGTGCGCCAGCTCTCCAGCTCCGGCCGATATCAGGGCCCTCTCAGGGCCGCCACCGGCCCATGTCATCGTTCTCATGTCGAAGGCTGCTCCTCCGGTTCCGTACATGAACGGGGAGCCCGGGGCGGCGAGCTGGGCCATCGTGAGGCCCGCGAGGACCTCTGCGTTGTTCACTATGATGGAACCCGCGAGCGTCACCGGGCCTGTTATCCCTGCCTGGGGCATCCCATAGAACGATATGGGGACGCCTGCGCGTGCGAGCGCAAGAGCCCCCTCAGTCGAGCCCCCATCGAGCTGCAGGGGCGAGAACGGACAGTGCATCGACGAGAATATCGGGCGCCTCCTCAGGGCCTTCTTGTCTCCCGCGAGTGCGGCGCCGATCTCTACCAACCATTTGGCCTCTCTCCCATGGCTTGTGGTCTCGACCTGTACGTGCTTCTCTATGCTGCTCAGGGCGACCTTGAGGTCCACCACATGCCTGAGGTGGTCCGGCATGTCCTGGCAGCTGACGCAGGGCCAGAAGATGTGCGCAGAGTCCAGGGCGTTCGCGACCTTGCCCACCATGGCGAGGTCCTCGCTCGTGGACATGCGCCTCTTGCCCGTCTTGAAGTCCATCACGCTCGTGCCGTTCCCGTCGGTGGTGCAATAGGTCCTCCTCCCGTCGAGCACGACGTCGTATTTCGGGTTTCTCGCGCAGAGCGTCAGGTTCTTCTTCGCCTTCCTGATGGCCTCCTCCACGAGGTTCCCAGGTATCTTCGCTGCGCTCGTGTTGTGGTCCACCGCGCAGCCAGCATCTTCCAGGAGCTTCAAGCACTCCTTGCTGAAGATCTTTATGCCCGCGTTCTCAAGAATGTCCAGCGTTCCCCAGTGCAACGACCTCAGGTCGTTCTTGTCGAACATGCAGAACGCGACCTTCCCCTTTGGGAATCCTATCATCTCATCGCTCTCCCCAGTCTCTGCTCGACGCGGCGGCGTCGGAGCCGCTCCGGTCGAGTCTCGAACCCGGATTCAGCAACGAGTATATAGTTGTGGGGAACGGACACTTGCAGTGTGAGGTATCGGCTGCTCCTGCCAACACGTTCCTCCGCTGGGCTTGGATGCTTGAACATCCAGGCCTCCTATCTCCAAAAGGCTTTAATCGGGAGACGCGTATCGCCGCGTGTCCAGCACCATCAAGCGGGGGTAGCCAAGCTCGGTCAACGGCGCCAGATTGAGGGTCTGGTCTCGCAGGAGTCCCTGAGTTCAAATCTCAGCCCCCGCACCAAGCTCCTTCTGTATCGTCCAGAGGTCCATTCGTGGCCTCCTGAGGGCCCAAATGGACGGTGTCGTTCGGAAAATGTGATATATCCAGGAATTGAATCATCGGCACAGGATCCTCCGAACTGCTGATTGCGATGCTTTCGATTACACATCTCGTTGTGAGCCTGTTACTCATCCAGTTGCTCAATCTTGACAGGAACGATGCTTTCATCGCCCTGGTCTTCGGCGTGTTCGTGGATCTGGACCACCTGTTCGGCCTGAGGCAGTACACGGAAGCGAGAGGGATCACCGCCTTGCTGGACTTCGATTCTCTGATGAACCCGGGTGGACAGTGGAAGTCGATGTTCCACAGCCCCTTGGCCGTGGGGATCATCGCGCCTCTGTCATTCGGTTCGAGACTGGCGATACCGATGCTTTTCTGGGGCGTTCACCTGCTCATGGACTTCGCGCAGGACACCTTCCTGGGGCTGTTTTCCGCTCCCGAGGCGATGCTTCTCGTACTCGCGGGCCTTGCGTTGGTCTCGATAAGATATGCGAAAAGCCTTGAGGCGGAGACCGCGAGGGGTTTGCTCGCATATGTGCGGAGCGAGTTGTCGGGCCTGAGAAGCATTTT
>CAZHTV010000177.1:0-2523 GCA_964535775.1 uncultured Thermoplasmata archaeon
GACGAAGCATCTTGAAGGGTCCGCCTTTCACATTCAGGAATGACACGTCTGAATCGCTCCAGTTCGCACATCTTGCGAGATGCAACACGTCACGGTTAAGTACATTGTGAGCTTTCCCATCCAGAGACGGCTGGTGAAGGATGGTCATAACGAGCTGTGGCATGTGCTACGGGACCTGCACGGTCGACGTGCAGGTCGAGGACGGGATCGTCGTGGGGATCGAGGGCGTCCCGGACTCCCCTCAAGGCTACGGGAACATCTGCGCCAAAGGCCTCGCCGCCCCCATGATGCTGTACGACCCCAGCAGGCTCAACTTCCCGATGGTTCGGACGAACCCCGAAAAGGGGATCGGAGTCGACCCCGGCTGGAAGAGGATCAGCTGGGATGAAGCCCTGGACCTGCTCACCTCGAAGCTGAGGGAGTGCATGGAGCGGGACCCGAGAGGACTGTACACCGTCGGCAGCCCCACTTTCCCTGCCGAGAGAGCCTTCAACATCCTGTGTTTCAGGAAGGCGTTCGGGACTCCCAACTACTACACGGGAGGCGGAGGGCTGCACTGCGGCAACGGGGCCCACATGATAGGCGGGATATATCACGCCTCCTGGTCGGTCATCCCTGATTTCAAGTACTGCAATCTAGCGGTCTACTGGGGCTGCTCCAAAGGCCACGGTGCCGGACACGCTGCGAATGTCTCGGCGAAGCAGGCGGCCGATGCCAAGGCCAGAGGGATGAGGCTGATAGTCTTCGACCCGTTCCTGAGCGCTCAGGCCTCGACCGCGGAGGAATGGGTCCCGATCAAGGCAGGCACGGATGCGGCCGCGGCCCTGGCCATGACCAACCTGCTCGTGAACGAGTACGGGCTCTACGACAGGGAATACCTGAAGTGGAAGACCAACGGGCCTTACCTAGTCGGCCCTGACGGGCTGTATCTCCGTGACAAGAAGTCCGGAGTCCCGCTCGTTTGGAACAGCGTCGACGACAAGCACGAGCGTTTCACATCGAAGAAAGTGGAGGACTGCGCTTTGACCGGCGAGTTCGAAGTCAACGGCGTCAAGTGCAACCCGTCGTTCCAGCTACTTAAGAATCACCTCACCAAATACTCTCCTGAGAACGCCTCTGAGATATGCGGGGTCTCAGCGAACACCCTCCGACGAATAGCCAAGGAGTTTGGCGAAGAGGCGAAGATCGGGAGTACGATCACGATCGATGACAAGGTACTGCCTTACAGGCCGGTCGCGTCCATATACTTCCGCGGGTCGCAAGGACACTACAACCAGGCCTGGGACTGCATGTCCTTGGTTCTCCTCAACCACATAGTCGGAGCCGCAGACGTCCCCGGAGGGGCCCTGGCGTTCGGCCCGCCGGTCCACCTCGGATATCCCGGGACAGGGAGGCTCAAGTATTCAGTGGAGCCTGACAAGGACGGCCTATTGGTCGCCCGCAACTGGCCCTATTCCCATCTCCCGTATCCTCCGCCTGAGCCGAAGGATCCGCCTGAGAGGCTCGACCTCCAGGACATGTTCTACATCCCGACCTACACCACCATCATGGCCTGGGACAACAACGAGGAGCTCTGGCAGAAGTTCAAGATACCGTACAGGCCAGACGTCATGATCAGCTTCGCCACGAATCAGATAATGTCGGTCGGAAACCCGAAGACGCTCCTGAACAACTTCCTCAAGAAGTTCAGGTTCATCGTCTCGTTCAACATCTACTCGACGGAGTTCGAGGAGGCTGCAGCCGACCTCGTCCTGCCCGATGCGAGTTTCTTCGAACGCTACTCGTCCGCGACGACCTTCCCGACCGTGGGCGTCTCCTGTCATGCGACTGGCTTGGGCGAGTGGGTCTGGGCGATCAGACAGCCGGTCGTGCCACCGATGGCCGAGCGTAGGGCGATGATCGATGTGATACTCGAGCTGTCGGAGAGGCTCGGCCTGAGAGACAGGTATCTGGAGGCCGCAAGGGAGTGGGTCAACAGGGCCTACGGAGGCGACCTCGATTTCAAGAAGGTGCTCCGTCCGAAGGAGAAGTTGAACTTCGAGAGGATACTGGACATCATCATGAAGGACAGGTTCGGCCCGGACAAGGGATTGGACTGGTTCAAGGAGCACGGATACCTGAAATGGCCCAAGCGTGTCGAAGAGGTATACTGGCGGGCCTTCAACGATGTGAGGGTCCCGGTGTATCTCGAGTGGATCGTCAGGGCCGGGAGGAAGAGCAGGGCCATTGCGGAGAAGTACGGGGTCCCCGATCTCGTGGACTGGACGGCTCACAACGCGCTCCCGGAATGGCGGCCATGTCCGACACACACGGAGAAGAACCCGGAGTACGACCTCGAAGCGTTCTACTGGCGCTCCGCGCTGCACACATATTCCATGACGATGCAGAACCCTTGGCTGAACGAGGTGTCGCAGAACGACCCTTATACATATACTATCCAACTGAACACCGATACCGCGCACAAGAAGGGCGTGAAGGAGGGTGACTTTGTCTGGCTTGAGAACCCGAAGGGCTCCAAGGCAA